>CALZTP010000091.1 GCA_945829115.1 uncultured bacterium
TCTGTCTCGGCATCAACTTCTCTTCACAAACTGGCACACTCGATGGCTTCAAGGCTGTAACAGGACCAGGGGTGCAGGGGTGTTGTTAACCTTGACCTTAACCTTGACCTTAACCTTGACAGTGGGTATATAACACAACAACGGAAGACAACCTTAACCTTGACGTTAACCTAAACAATAAAATAACGACAACGGAGACAACCGACGCACGTTTCTGTCCCCCGGGAAACGTTTCTGTCCCCCGGGAAACGGGGGAACCGAAGGGGGTGAAAAGACCATTGAGGAACCGAAGGGGGTTAAGAGCAGAGACAAAGCTTGCTTTGGCTATGCCTTGCGAGAAGGAGGAAGACCAAAGGTCAACAGGGAACAACTTTTCTTTTGTTGACCTTCGGTTGTCTTGGTTGTCTTAGTTGTCGTGATAATTTTTTGCTTAGTTGTCATGTGAGTGTTTTGACGACAACGGGAACAACATTTGAGAAGCTTTTCGTATCACTACTTCCGTACCAACTTCTTTCCGTTGATAATTACGATACCCTTGTAAGAAGAAGAGGTAGGAACACCAGAGAGAGTGTAAGGAACGGAGTCTGAGAGGGAGTCAGAATCTTTGGTTATTGAGTCTATTCCAGAAGACGAAGTTTTCTTTCCCTTGTAGTTGATTTTCAAAGGCATTTCCTTTCCATTTATAACCACATTGAGAGGAATATCGAGTTCAAGGTTCTCGCCCTTCAAAGTGCCAGAAACCTCTCCCTGTACACCACCAAGAACAGGGCCGAGCCAATCGACCTCTGGGTCGTCGCCAGCGGAGAGAATGATATTGTTCTCTGTACCCTGCGGTTTGCTTTCAAGAGAGATGGAATTGGCAGACTCTTTGGCAGTGATATCTGGAATAGAAATATTTCCTACATTAAAGACATTTCCCAACAGTTCTATAGAGAAATTCCTTAATACAACGGAATAGTTTCCATTTTCTTTCTTTGTCATCTCCAAAGGAATGTCAGACATTTCTGCGAGTGGCACTATTCCCATCTTTACGTTCAAATTACCGGTGTAGACATCGGTCTGCGCCATGGCACATACAGCGATAAGCTGTACGAAGAGAGTAAGTAAAGTCTTTTTCATTGTAATAAAATTTTTTTTGAGTTATTCTAAAATGAATATTGCTATTAAAGTAAGAGTGTAATATACTGTGAGAAAAGGACATACTATTTCAGTCTGTATATTGCACCGAGGGTGAAGTAAAGGGGATGCAGAGACATGGTTACAGGATTTCCTGGCTCATCGGTGAAGGCACTGTTAAGTCCGTAGGAAAGGTCGGCGAAGACACCCCATTTCTTTGAGAGCATCACATCGCAGCCAACATTCACCCCATACTGGAAGCCCGCCATGAAGTCGTTGTATTCCTCTCCTGAGAACGTGCCACGCTTGTCGACCTGATTTCCATTGGCATCAACATACACGTTACCGATTTCTATCTTCTCACCACGAATCTCATCGCGCCGAATGTAAGCATCGAAATGCCCAGTCCAGTTTCCAGCAGCATCATAGACTTTCTCGCCGTAGGCATAGCCATGGAAATTCTTATCGGTGATGAAAGAGACATAGGGTCCTGCCTTCAGTGAAACCTTATCAGAGAGATGCCACACAGCATTAATAGGAATTGTTATTCCCGTCTGCACAGCGTTTATGACCACATTTCCTGAGAAAGGTCCAGTAACCTTCTCGCCACCCTGTTCAAGTGTGATCTGATAGTGCTTCATGGTTACATCACTCTTGAATCCCCTTCTCTCAAAAATCAAAGCTGTTTCAAGAGAGAAGTTCTTGTTTAGCTGCTTCCTCGCATTTAAGGAAAAGCGATAGTTGAACTTCGGGGTGTAGCTGTTCAGTCCACGCATCTCAACGGGGAAGTCAACAGGGATGGTGCCACCGATGGCATATCCCGCCCGAAAGGTGTATTCTATGTCGTTCCACCATTTATGCCCTCCATTCTCAGAAACAGAGTTTTTGCCATTTTCCTCAGCAGAGAAGTGTGTCACGTTCTCCTCAGCAAGGAGTGAAGAGCAGAATCCTGAGAAGAGAGTCAGGAGGAGAAGAATTTTTTTACTGTTCTGGTTCATAATACAATTTGAAATTATCCACATACAACTTGCTGCCAATAGCACCAATAAACTCCGCACCATCTTTACTTGAAGAGCATACGATGGCGAAATTATATCCCTTTGCCTTGAGAAGAGCCTCATCAAGCGGTTCTCTCCAATCGAAGTCGAGAGAGAACGGTACCCAATCGTCTGTGTTCACCTTCCACTCCTTCACCTCAGCCCTTGCCACAACGAGAGCGCTTGTAGAGATATCGTCGCCATAGAGCACAACGGAGTTTCCCTGGGCATCATGGTTTTTATAAACAACACAATAGAGTGCCGGACAGTCGATACCCGAGACGGGAGCCCCATTTGAGTCGGTCATCTGAGTTCCAGGGAAATAGCGATAGAATCCCGTCATTTTTATTGGTTTTCGGTCAAGAGTACTGTTCTCTCCGAATCGTGTTGCCTTCAGAGTGTTTGTAAGCGCCATAGAAAGGTTGAACGTGCCGAGGTAAAGGTTTCCCGCAGCAAGAGGCATTCCAAAGAGTTCTCCGAACGCCCCAGTGGATGACGTCTCTAACTTCACACAGTTTCCACCATCAACACCCTGCCCTTGCAGAGGAACAGTGGGATATTCTTCTGGCAGTGCGGAGCCTCTTGCTGTTGCAAATCCCGCATTCGCCGTTGCCCAGTTTGGCACCTCTCGTTCTGTACCGTCAGGATAGAGGTCGCTCCACTCGTAGTATTTCTGCTTCTTTTTCTCAAGGAAATAGTTTTCGAAATTATATTCCACCACATCGGCAGCCTCTGTACGAGAGTGCTTGAACTGCACGAAATAAGTACGTATATGCTTTCCCTCCTGAGATGCCTTCAGAAGCTGCTGTTCTACAGAAAGTCCGTTTGTTTTCATCTCACGGAACATCGGTATACAATCTTCTGCAATACAGAAATATACGTGAGTGGTGTCGTTTGAGAAATCCCTCACCGTACCGCTCTCAGGATATATTATAGCCCCTGGAGAGAGAACGAATCTCGGAGCCGCCTTAGAAAGATCTGCCCATGGTGTGACCCTCTGAAACTGAATCATCTCAGAGGCATAGTCGGCATTTATTGGTGCTAAGGTATCGCTGAGCTGAAAGAACACCTCGTCTGGTGCCTCCACCCCAGCATATGCTGCCATAATGTCACACTCCATGTTCGGCAGCTCATCTTTTATGCATGACGAGAGTGTGAGCAGCAGCGTTTGTAATAAAAGAATTTTCTTCATTATGATTTGATATATGGTTTTTACAGAAAATATTTTGAGTTGAAAAAATGTTGAGAGATTGGAACTGCGGCTCGACCTGGTCGAGCCGTACCAGGGAGGACGGGCTCAAAGGCGGGGAAGGGGTTGCACTCGGCTCAAAGGCGGGGAAGGGGTTGCACTCGGCTCAAAGGCGGGGAGAGGTTGCACTCGGCTCGAAGGCGGGGAGGGGCTTGAAGTCTAAGAAGGGCAGAAAATTAAAAGCGAGAAGAGGAGCCAAAGATGCTCCTTACTTCATTTTCGAGAACTCCTTCGTCTTTATGTTCCTCAGAGACGGTTGCGTAGCCCCCATTCTGCGAGTGAGCACAGAGTCGTAGTGATGCACTCCATATTTGTTTATAGAGTCACAAGCGGCATTGTATAACTTCTGATAATTCTCCACTCCCGCTTTCGAGAGCAGACAACCCGCATTCTTCGGTGAAGGAACGGAATGGTTGAGAAGCTTATGGTTTTGCGTCTTCAGTCGAGCAGCATAAGGGTCAGCAACAATTACCGCATCAACAGAACTGTTCTGCAACATCTGCTGTCTGATTGCCAGAGTGGGTATGTTCACGAAGAAAATTTTCTCAGCCATCTTAGCAGAATCAGCTATGAGGTTTGCGAATGTTAGTTCCACACTCTTCCTGTCGAGAGCAATCATCTTGTCGGTGAGATGCTTCACGTCCTTCAAACGAGAGCGTACGTTTGTGAAGAGGTAGAGTTGGATATTGTCGTGACGAGCGACAGAAAGCGAATCAAAGGAAAGCCTGACATAATTCTTTTTAATTTCCTTCATTCTGGCATTCAGTTCCTTTTTCTCCTTTCCCTTCGCCTTCTTTAACTGCTTCTTGAGAGCATTCTCTTCTTGAAGCAAGACAGTGTTTCTTTTTCTTGTTTTTTCAATGCGAGAAAAGAGGTATACAGCACGGAGGGAGTCTGTCATAACAGCATCGACCGTGTCATTGACCATAGCCACCTCAGCATCCTCATAAGAGCCCACCTCTTTTAGAAACAACTTCATTCCGAGTTGAGCATCAAGACCATGCTCATGAGCAACGAACCACGGCATGCAGTCGATGGTGCGTGTAACAGCAATGGAGAGAGTGTCTATTGCCTTCCCCTTTCCTTCCCCACCACTGTTTTCACTCGAAGAGCAGGAAAAGAACAGGGAGCATGCAACTGCCATAGCGATGGCAGGTATGTCTTTTATGTTGTAAATGATTCTTCTGAACATTGTTTTTTTTTATTTATACCGATTTTATCAGATTTTCTAAACCACGAGAGTCAAAAAGAGATTATTAAGAAACAATATCGAGATTACCCCCACAGCTGAGAATATTTCTTTTTTCCAAAGAGGAAGTATTTGAAGAGAACAGAGAAAGGCGTTGTCATTGGTTCAGAAGAGACCGCCTTCGACTGAATCTCCTTTCTCAGAGGAATATACTCCGACTTCCATTTTTCAAAATCCTTTCTCGCCTTGAGAATTGCCTTTACCCCTTTGAGATCACGTTTGCAGAGACACTGCAATACAGCAATACAGTCAAGGAAGAAACGCATTGCCATCACCTTTCCCAATTCAGAATCAGGAAGGTTTTTATATAGCATGGTGAGGTTGTTGCGGAAGTTTAGATACACCTTCCTTGGATTTCCCTGAGGAAGAGTTCCTCCCCCGAGATGGTAGACCACCGACTGCGGGACAACACATATGCGATAGCCATAGAGTCTCAATCTCCAGCAGAGGTCAATCTCCTCATTGTGAGCGAAGAAACGTTCATCGAAGCCACCACAGTCTTTGAAAACCTTTGTTCTCAGCAGCATGCACGCCCCTGTGGCCCAATGAATGTCAGCAATGTCGTCATACTGCCCATTGTCGGTCTCTACAGTATCAAAGAGTCTTCCTCGACAGAAAGGATATCCGAATCGGTCGATGAATCCCCCTGCCGCCCCAGCATATTCAAAGCTTTCCTTCTTTAAGAACGCCCTCAGTTTTGGTTGACAAGCAGCCACCTCTGGGTTATTGTCAAGGAAATCTACGAGCGGTTCGAGCCATTTCTCCGTCACCTCTACATCGCTATTTAAGAGCACGGTGTACTCACTGTCTATCTGCTCTAAAGCCCTATTGTATCCACCTGCAAAGCCATAGTTTTTTTTGAGTACGATAGTTCGCACGGAAGGAAATTCAGAAGCGAGGAGCTGCAAAGAGTCGTCCTTAGAGTCATTGTCAGCCACAACGACTTCTGCCCCCTTGCTGTATTCAACAACACAAGGCAGAAAGCGACGCATCATGTCGGCACCATTCCAGTTCAATATGACAACAGAAGTCTTCATGTAAATATTTTTGTTTGCAACAGTTGTTTTTTTAATAGTGGATGCTATTATGCTGCAATATGAGAATGCATATTGTCTGCAATATAATATTCTCTACTGCTTCACCGTTTCCACCTTTAACGCATCATGTTTAGAATTGAACTCCCCGAGGTGAACAGAGACAAGAGAATTGTCGAAACACACATTTGAGAGAGCCTTTGGAAACTCAACACGAATGTAGTTTTCTGTGAAACCGTGGTAAGCCAACCCTTTTGAAGCCTTTTCAACCAGCACCACCGCCTCTTTACCAATATGCTTCTCATAGAACGCATGCAGCTTCTCGTCAGAGAGCTCGAGAAGCCGTTGAGAGCGTTCCTTCTTAGTCTTCTCAGCGACAATGTACGGAATCTTCAATGCCGCTGTTCCTGGACGCTCAGAATACGGGAAGACATGCAGTTGCTGAACATCAATGCCCTTCAAGAAATTGTAACATTCCTCAAAGCACTCATCGGTCTCTCCTCGGCATCCCACCATGACATCCACACCAATGAACGCCCTTGGCATTTTCTCTCTGATATATTCCACCTTATGTTTGAAGAGTTCCTTATCGTAACGCCTATGCATAAGCTTCAGCACTTCATTACTTCCCGACTGAAGCGGAATATGGAAATGCGGCATGAATGCTTTTGAGGAAGCGCAGAAATCAATAATCTCATCGGTAAGGAGGTTTGGTTCAATGCTTGATATTCTGTATCGCTCAATGCCCTCAACCTGATCGAGAGCACGCAGGAGGTCAAGGAATTGCTCACCAGTGGTTTTTCCGAAGTCACCGATGTTCACACCAGTAATAACAATCTCCTTTCCACCCTTCTGAGCCACCTCCTCCGCCTGCTTCACAAGTGAAGCGATGTCTGCATTTCTGGAGTTTCCGCGAGCGTAAGGAATTGTGCAATAGGTGCAGAAATAGTCGCATCCGTCTTGCACTTTCAGGAAGAACCTCGTTCTGTTTCCCTTTGAGCAAGATGGCGAGAACGACCTTATCTCCTTTGTCTTCACACGATGAATTTTCTCAGTGTCTGCCCCACTCCATGCATCAGAGAGGAACTGAATGAGATTAGCTTTCTCGTTTGCTCCCAATACAAGATCAACACCCTTCAAGGAAGCAATCCGCTCTGCGCTCAGCTGAGCGTAACAACCCGTAACCACCACGAAAGCGTCAGGGTGGTTTCTCACCATCTTGTTTATCTGCTGCCGGCATTTATGGTCGGCAACATCTGTTACGGAGCAGGTGTTTATAAGGCATATATCCGCCTTCTCATCGCCAGATACCGTTGTCACGCCAAGTTCCGTGAGCATCTCAGCAAATGTAGAAGTCTCAGCGAAGTTCAGTTTGCAGCCAAGGGTGTAGTATGCCGCTTTCTTGCTATGAAATAAAGAGTAGTCAATCATTTTCTAATCCTGTAAACAGAGTTTCTGAAGGTCGTAGAACGAACCATTGTAGATATTGAAATCGACCTCCCCCTCTATTCCTGGCAAGCGTCCCGCATCGGTGTGCTGCCAGAATTTCCACGGTCCCTGATATTTCATTTCCTCAACATAGTAGTGTGCAATCCAGAAAGGATAGTCAGTGAACCTTTTGTCAGAGAGGTATTTCATTTTGAAATTGAGGTAGGTATATATGATTGGCTTTACGCCATATGTTTTCTCCATAATGTCAAGCCATTCGAGAATATCCTTTTGAAACTCCTCCACTGGCTTATTCTTTGGTTTGTGTTCAACATCGAGGATAGGCGGAAGGTCTCCCCTCTCGAGTGACACGTTGTTTAAGAAGTGTTGTGCCTGCTCTTTTGCCGACGACCGTTTGCTCCAGAAGTGGTAGGCCCCTCTTATGAGGCCATGCTCCCTTGCCTGAAAGAAATTCTCTTTGAAGTTCTCGTCAACGATGCTTGCCCCTTCCGTTGCCTTTATGAGTACGAAGCGAATGGGGCATTCGTTTATGGTGGCTGTTTTCACAAGAGTCCAGTCGATGTCTCCTTGATAGTGCGAGATATCTATACCTTGAATTTCATACCCGTTAGGGTATTTCTTATCTCCGTATAGCGCCTGCCATCTAAATGCCGTTGGCGATACGAAGAATGCCCAGAACGCCCATATATATGCCGAGAGAATCACTAATGCGCTTACTCCCCATTTCCATTTAGAGCGGTGACTTGATTTAGGCTTTTTTCTGTTTTTTATTGTTTGCTTTTGGGGCACCTTATAAAAATATTTCAAAGTCGACACTGCTGCCATGACTAATTCTGTCATGCCAACAGTACCGACTTTCTTTTGAATGAGTAATGGCAGGTATCAAGAAAAAGAATTCCTGCCTTATATTCAGTTAAATTCTTATTCCTGTTCGAGCGTAAGAGTAAGAGTAGGACGGTCGCAAACCTCAGTAGGGCCGAAGTACTGGATAGGACCAGGATATACGAAGCTTGTGTTGCGAGCCCACTCAGTACGATGACGTACGAAGTATTTGTAAGGTTTTCCTGAAAGTTCTACGAGAGCCTTACGAATAACAGGCTTCATCTGTCCGGAACGCTTCTCCATGTTCATCATCGCAGTGATAGGAATACCACCAGCAACCCATTCGTCGGCAGGCTTGAAGGTATTCTTGATGGAAGACATGTAGCCTGTCTTTCCAGCAGCCATCAGCATAGAAGCGTTGAAACCGAGAGAGTAGCAATAGTCGGCATCCCAGTTTGAAGGAGCAGCACAACGTCCCTCATATCCGAAGAAGTGGTGCTGAGTAGCGAACTTTCCTGTGTAGATGCCGTCTTTTTTCCATTCTGCAAGTTTCTTGCCAACCATCTCTGCGAGGAGCTGCTCTGTCTCGATGAGAGAAACCTGGACATTTCCGTGAGGGTCGCGCTCGAGAGCGAGCTGGCGAGACACAGAGAGCGGAAGAGACTTGAAGATTGCAGCATTCTCGTCTGAGAGGTGAGAGAGCACGTAATCAATCTTGTGGTCGTCTGCAACGAGGTCGAAGTCTGCCTGATTAGCAGCAAGGAGGTCGTTAAGTTCAGCGATAAGCTTCTTGATGGCAGGGATGAACTCGATAAGTCCTTCTGGCACGAGAACAACTCCGTAGTTCATACCGAGGTTAGCACGATCGGTAACTGCCTCAGCGATGTATGTAACGATATCGTCGAGAGTTTGGTTCTTTGCCTCTACTTCCTCACCAATGAGAGTGATGTTAGGGTGAGTTTGGAGTGCACATTCTAGAGTCACGTGAGAAGCGGAGCGTCCCATGAGCTTTATGAAGTGCCAATATTTCTTAGCAGAGTTGCAGTCACGCATGATGTTTCCAATCACCTCTGAGTATACCTTTGTAGCAGTGTCGAAGCCGAATGAAGCCTCGATAGCCTCGTTCTTAAGGTCACCATCGATGGTCTTTGGACATCCAATCACCTGTACGCCAGCCCCAATCTGTGCGTAATACTCAGCGAGCACACAAGCGTTTGTGTTTGAGTCGTCACCACCAATTATTACGAGCGCCTTTATGTCGAGAGCCTGAAGAATTTCAAGACCCTTGTCAAACTGCTCCTTCTTCTCAAGCTTTGTACGTCCAGAACCGATGATATCGAAGCCACCAGTGTTACGATATTCATCAATAATATCTGCAGTGAGTTCCATATAGTTATGGTCTACAAGACCGCCAGGACCGAGAATGAAGCCATAGAGTTTGTTCTCAGGGTTCAGCTTCTTGATTCCATCGAAGAGGCCAGAGATAACATTGTGTCCACCAGGAGCCTGACCACCAGAAAGGATTACGCCAACGTTCATCTGAGCGGTAGTCATTTCACCTTCTGTCGGTTCAAACTTAATGTATGGCATACCATATGTGTTCGGGAAGAGCTTCTGCACCTCTTCCTGATCAGCTACTGACTGAGTTGGTTCACCTTCTACAACCTTCAAAGCGCCACGCAAAGCCTTTGGAAGCTTTGGCTGATATGCAGCGCGAGCAATCTGTAATGCACTTTTTTCCATTTGAATAGATAATATTTATGTTTTAAATTATAGTAAAGTTCAAAAACACACCGCAAAATTAATAAAAAAATGGGATTTATTACTATGAAAGGCAAAAAATTTGGAGAATTAAGAACTTTTTTAGATTTAAATTAGGATAGACGAGTATTTTTAATTAATTTTGAACCCTGTATGCGAATTTACAGACGAAAAAACAAAATTATTCAAAGAAAAATGACGATGACAAGAAAGGTTTTTTCATGGGTGCTCTATTCACTCATGGGATGGAAAAAAGACGTTACGGAGGAACATCCAGACAAATATATAATATGTCTTGCACCACACACTTCTAACTGGGACTTCATGATGGGGCATCTCTATGCCAAGGCAGAGGGTCTGAAGTCAAACTTCTTGATGAAGAAGGAATGGTTTTTCTGGCCACTCGGTCCGATTTTTCGAAAGATGGGGGGAATACCTGTTTTCCGCGAGAAGAACACATCAATGACCGACACCCTTAGCGAGATTGCAATGAAGAGCAATGAGTTTCGACTTACTATAACACCTGAGGGAACACGAAGTCCAGTGAAAGAATGGAAGAAGGGCTTCTACTTCATAGCCCACAAGGCGAATATTCCTATCTTGCTCTATGGTCTTGACTTTGAAAAAAAGGTTATCTCCTGCACAAAAACGATGCGCCCTTCTGGTGATTTCGACAAGGATATAATAGAAATAAAGGAGTATTTTCAGGGCATGAAGGGCAAGAACCCAGAGAACTTTATTCTATAAGTAGGTGTGCAAAATTATCTATATAATCCTTGCATCGCCTACTGCGCATTA
>CALZTP010000092.1 GCA_945829115.1 uncultured bacterium
TGCAGGGGTGTTTTGAACATGAATGCAGGGGTGTTTTGAACATGAATGCAGGGGTGTTTTGAACATGAATGCAGGGGCGTTTCGAACATGAATGCAGGGGTGTTTTAGCAGAGGTGTAGGGGCATTAAAAAGCCTCTTCAGTCTCCCACCTCCATAACTTGCTGCCTCGGAGTTCTATGTCCATTTCGATGTTGTCTTTATAGAGAAGACCAGTTCCGAGTCCTTGAGGCATTACTGTGTGCGCGTTTTCTGGCGTTACGTTATAGATTCTGGCGGCAAGGAGAGCAACGTTCCTTAGTCCGATATTGCTCTCTAAAGCACTTGTAAGCCAAGAGCCTATACCACGCTTCGTAGCCTCGCTGACCCATTCCATGGTACCTGTTATGCCACCGTGCAGAGTGGGCTTTACAACAATGAACTGAGGACGTATGGTGTCGAGAAGCATGCGCTTCTCTTCTAAGGTGTTCACACCAATGAGTTCCTCGTCGAGTGCGATAGGAACAGGACTTTCACGGCAGAGACGCTCCATGTCGTACCATTGGTATTGCTTGATAGGTTGCTCTATGGAATGTATGGAATAGCGTGACAGTTCTTTCAGTTTTTCCATAGCCTCGTCTGGAGTAAATGCGCCATTGGCATCTACACGCAACTGCAAGGTGTCGGGAGAGAAACGGGCACGAACAGTGGAAATGAGTCGCATCTCCTCCTCCCAGTCTATTGCTCCAATCTTTAGTTTTATGCATTTGAATCCAGCAAGGAGTTTCTCTTTTACCTGCTTCAGCATTTCATCGTAAGATGCCATCCATACAAGACCGTTTGTGGGTATGCCAACGCAACCCTTTGCAAAAGGGGTGTCGTAGAGAATTGGGTTCTGCTGGAAGTCGTACATGGCAGACTCAAGAGCGAAGAGAAGTGCAGGGTAGGGGCGAAGAACCTCTGCGTAGTTCTCACTTGACAGAGCTTCCTTTATGAGTGTCGATACAGCAGATAGTGTTGTGTACGCCTCTCGATCTGCCGAGAGATCTGGTAGTGGTGCGCATTCTCCAAGTCCTATTCTTTTTCCGTCATCTGAGAGCATAGAGATAATAATCATGCTATGCTCTGAGTACTCACCTCGTGAGGTTTTTGCAGGCTTCTTGAAATGAAGGATTTTGTGAGAGAGATTTATTTGCATATCATTTTTAGTTTTCTTTGCTTGGGAGAGAGAAAAAGATAAAGGGTTACGGAATCATAGGGAATTTTCCCCAGTCTGGCTTTCTCTTTTCGAGGAATGCCTTTCCACCCTCCTGTGCTTCATCAAGCATGTAGTATAGCGCAGTGCAGTCGCCTGCTAACTGCTGGATGCCAGCCTCTCCGTCCAGCTCCGCATTCAGTCCCATCTTTATCATGCGCATGGCGATAGGGGAGTGGAGCATCATCTGTTCTGCCCAAGCAATGCACTCGCTCTCTAATTCTGCAAGCGGTACAACCTTGTTCACCATACCCATCTGCTCTGCCTCGTGAGCTGAATATTGTCTACACATGAACCAAATCTCACGAGCTTTCTTCTGACCAACGATTCGAGCAAGATAGCTTGAGCCGAAACCAGCATCGAAAGACCCTACCTTTGGTCCGGTTTGTCCAAACCGTGAATTCTCTGCTGCAATGGTAAGATCGCAGACGAGATGGAGAACATGTCCGCCACCGATGGCAAAGCCGTTAACCATGGCAATGACAGGCTTTGGCAATCGGCGTATTTGCATCTGTACGTCGAGAACGGAGAGACGTGGTGTGCCATCCTCATCGATATATCCTCCTCGTCCCTTTACGTTCATGTCACCACCAGAGCAGAACGCCTGCGTACGAAGCCATTCCTCTTCTGTCTGACCCTCTATGCGTGGTGTCTCTGCTCCAGTGAGCAGTACCACTTTAATCTGCTGTGCCTCGCGAACAATAGAGAATGCTTGAGATAGTTCCGCTGTTGTGGTAGGCGTGAAGGCATTACGATACCTCGGGCGGTTGATTGAGATCTTCGCTATACCGTTGTATTCCTCAAGGATAATCTCCTTGAATTCGTGCATTTTTTTCCAAGTAACCATAGTGTATAAATTTTTTAGAAAGAGCTTGTTGTTTTTAGGAAAAAGTGTTTTTACATTAAGCCCTTGAGATTATTGTAATATTTTTTATATTCATTTCTGTCAGCCTCCTGAGAAGAAAATGCCTCCAGAAGAGTGGGGGACGATGAAGAAGAGAGAATGTGCAGGGATTCCTCAAGACTGTCGCTATCGCTCACACTCAAGTAAGCAACACCATTCTGGAGACAGATGCCAGAGGCGGAGGTGTTATGAGATGCAGAGACATATTTTAGCGAGGCTGGTGAGGAGTCCAGTCCAGGAAGGTTTCGGAATATTCCACCGCCTCCGTTGTTCAGCAGCAGAATCCTCAGGTTTCGTGGCAGTTCCTGTTGCCATAATGCGTTGTTGTCGTAGAAGAAACTGAGGTCGCCAATGACACAAAAGACCCTCCCCTCTTTTCCTGCCATTTCCATAGCCCTTGCTGCTCCTACTGCCACACTCATGGAGCCCTCAATGCCGTTTATTCCTCTGTTGCAGAGGATATGATGTCGTGAGAAGACGGCTGCAAGTCTTATCGCCATACTGTTGGCATAGTATACGGTATCGTTCTCTGTAACCACGGTTTCCTCGAATTTCTTCACCACTAACAACTGTGAGTATTCAGGGAGAAATGCTTTGTGCTTTTTCTCTATTCGGCATCGCAAAGAGTTCCACAGGTCGAGGAACATAGTCCTTCTTGTATCATAACCTTCCTCCTTTATCCACTCTCCTTCTATAATTTTATTTATAGCTGTAAATAGAGGTGACTGAACAACATACCTTGTGTTCATTGAAGTATCATGGAGGAGTCCGTTTTCAGAAACAGTGATGTGAAGAGTGGACGATGGCAGACGGCGAAGGAAGTGGCGAAGACGTTTGCTGATGGTGTTCCCACCGAAATAGACAACACAGTCAGGAGTGTAAGATTCTTCTTTCCCCTCGATAGCAAACATCATCTGGTCGAGGAGCGATAATTCCTGGGAATCTGCCGACAACGGCTCGTATAGAACCACGAATCGTTCTCGTAATGCCTTTATAACCCGCTCTGGAACAACAGAAGGTGTCTGACCGAATATTATAATCGGATGAAGGGCACTGTGCAACTTTTCAAGAGTGGTGCTTAAGGAGTATATCCTTTCCACCTTTCTCTCTTCTGGAAGATGCGCCGTAGTGAAGGAGAAAAGAGGTTCAGAAATTGGTACATTAATATGCACAGAGGGACTTTCAGGTGAGAATGCCTCCATGAGCGCCTCGTTAACAAGTCTGTTGCACAACCATCGTTGTTCCTTGTCCATAGCTATTGGCAGTGAGACACTCTTTTTTACGAATGTTCCTAATGCCATAGGCTGTGGAATGGTTTGACCGTCGAGTTGCCCTACCCATGCTTCTGGTCTGTCTGCAGAGATCACTATTATTCCCTGCTGTTGGTAGGCTGCCTCTGCCACTCCCGGCAGGAGGTTCAGCAATGCTGAGCCACTTGTCACGCAGACAGCAACAGGCATTCTCTTCTGCTGTCTGATTCCCAAAGCAATGAATGCAGCAGAGCGTTCGTCAGTCACAGCATGGCATGTCAATTCTGGGCATTCGTTGAAGTTATGTACTAAGGGAGCGTTTCTGCTTCCTGGGCACACGACGATGTCCTCAATGCCATGAGCAACGAGCAATGCGGTGAGTATGTTTACGTTTTCTTTGTCGCAATACATGATAAGTAGGTGTGCAGAAATATTTTTCTAATGATTGTAGTGTTTAGTGAAAATGTGCGGTGGGCAGTGCAAGGATTATAAAAATCATTCTCCACACCTGCTTATGGTCTTCATTTTTTGTTCCGTCTCCAACCATTCCGACTCACAAGTGCTATCGGGCATGATACCACCACCAGCATAGAGACGGATTTTCCTGCCAAGAATTTTACAGCAACGGAGAGAGACGAAGAGATGAGTGTTGCCAGAGATGTTCAAAGGACCAGCAAATCCACTGTAATACTCCCTATCGTGCGGTTCATTTTTGATGATGAAGTTCAAAGCCTCACGCTTTGGAAGACCGCAGACCGCAGGGGTAGGGTGGAGGGAGGATATCAATGCCCCAAGGTCTTTCCCTTGGAATCGGAAATCAGTACGAAGATGTGCAAGATTTCCTGCTCGCATGGTTACTGGTCCGTCCTTAATGACGTTCTTTGCAAAAGGGGCGAGCGTCTGCGAGATATATTCCTCCACGATGTGCTGCTCCTCCTTGTTCTTCGAACTCCATTCTGCATATCCTTCCCTGTAAGGCATTGTTCCAGCGAGAGCAACCGTGTGCCAAGAGTCCTCAGTCCTTTCTATGAGAATCTCAGGAGAGGCTATCAGCCATGTTCCCGACTGCTCTGTATGAAAGAGCATCACCATCAGTCTTGGAAATGTCTTGCAGGCTCTCAGAAACAATTCCTTGGCATTTCTTTCTGAGAAGATATCCACATCTTTTATTCGAGAGAGCACAAGCTTTCGGAAAGTGTTGTCTGCAACATGTGCGTGGAAAGCACTAAACGACCTCTGATAGCTCTCAGAGACTGTCTCAGAACAGCCTTTCTCCCATTCGTGATTCTCCTCGCAGGTGTTTTTTTTCTTGTCTGTCTTGTGTTCCTGAGCTCCATCCTCTGCAGGGACTGGATACTCGGAGACATTTTCGGGATGTATCAGCAACACAGGGCATTTGGGAGAAGGAGAAAAGGGTGAAATGATGAATCCCACCTTTTCACCTATTTCCTTGTATGAGTTGAGAATCTCTGCATCTTGTTCCGATGTGATGGAGGTATATTTTTCTTTGTAGGGTAATCGGTAGAAAGCGTATGGTTTCATTGTTCTTATGTATCAATGATTATTTTGGGCGCACGTGGTTTGTTACAGAAACTGAGCTGATGAGAGAGCCAGAAGAAGAGACAATGTCAATCTGCCATACATGTGTGCTCTTTCCGCGGTGTAGGAGTCTGCCCTTTGCTGTCACTGTGTCGCCGAAGCGTGCTGAAGAGACATGATTTGCCGAGATGTTCATCCCTACACAGATGCTATCAGGACAGAGAGAACATGATGCCACTCCAGCCAATGTTTCTGCCAAGGCTACGCTGGCACCTCCACTGAGAAATCCAAAGGGTTGTGCTGTACGTTTGTCGACTGCCATGCGCGCCAAGCATGTATCGTCTTCGGGTGTAGAAAGGAATTCCATTCCGAGAAGTGTTTCGAATCCCTTGCTCTCGTCGATGAGTGTCTTTATCTTTGAGATGTCCATTTTCTTTGATTTTTTTCTTACAAGATGCAAAAATACAGAATATTTCCCATACTGCCAAGGAAATCATCTTTTTTTTAATCGAAGAGTGGTTGGTTTTTGAAATAAATTTCGTAACTTTGCACCTGCTAACTAATAAAAACAAACATCGTAATCATGAGAAAACTATTTATTTCAACATTTGCACTACTTTTTTCGGTAAACATTTCTGCACAGGAGAAGGTGTCGGGATATCCCATTACTCCTGTTCCTTTCACACAAGTAAAGGTTGGTGAAGGATTCTGGGGACAGCGACTTCAAGCAAGTCGTGAGGTGACCATTCCACTTGCTTTCTCGAAATGTGAGGAAACGGGACGATATACAAATTTCACTAATGCCCACAAGCACCTTCTCGACCCCACACAGGAGTTTCCTGATAAAGGATGGACCTTCACATTCGATGATACCGACCCTTACAAAACGATAGAAGGAGCCAGCTATCTCCTTCAGACATATCCGAAGGCAATGTATAAGGGTAAGCGACTGACTGAATATTTGGACAGTGTGATAGCAGTGATAGGAAGTGCACAAGAGTCTGATGGCTATCTCTTCACTCCACTCACGAAAGCGCCATCGAAGCCACATTCCTGGGCAGGGACAAAGCGCTGGGAGAAGGTGGAGGTTTTGAGTCATGAGTTTTATAACCTTGGTCACATGCTTGAAGGAGCCGTTGCACACTATCAGGCTACTGGAAAGCGCAATTTCCTTGATATCGCCATTCGCTATGCCGACTGCGTATGCCGTGAGGTTGGTCTTGGGGAAGGTCAGGTGGATCGTGTCCCTGGACATCAGATAGCCGAGATGGGACTTGTGAAGCTATACCTTGCCACTGGAGATCGGAAGTACCTTGATCAGGCGAAATACTTTCTTGACAGAAGGGGAAAGACACAGCGTAAAGACTTGTACAGTCAGGCTCATATACCTGTTGTAGAGCAGAAAGAGGCTGTTGGTCATGCAGTTCGTGCTGGCTATATGTATGCTGGTATGGCTGATGTTGCTGCTATTACGTGTGACAAGGCATATATCAATGCCATAGACAGTATTTGGAAGAATATCGTTTCAAGGAAATATTACATCACTGGTGGTGTTGGTGCTCGTCATCAGGGTGAGGCATTTGGCAACGACTATGAGCTTCCAAATGCTGATGCCTATTGTGAGACATGTGCAGCCATTGCTAATGTGTATGTGAACCATCGTCTGTTCCTTCTTCATGGCGACTCAAAGTATTATGACGTTGTGGAGCGCACATTATACAATGCCCTTATTGCTGGTGTGTCTCTGGAGGGCGATGCGTTCTTCTATCCGAACCCTCTGGCATGTGCGAGTGACATGAACTACGCTCGCAAGGCATGGTTCGGTTGTGCCTGCTGTCCTTCAAATATCTCTCGCTTTATTCCTTCTCTCCCAGGGTATGTGTACGCAGTAAAGGATAATTCGCTGTATGTAAATCTCTTCATGCCAAACAAAGCAGGTGTAACTGTAAGGGGAAAGAAGGTGGAGATAGAGCAGGAGACGGGTTACCCTTATGATGGAAATGTAAGAATTATTGTGAGAAAAACTCAAGCAAAGGAATTTGCAGTGAAGGTGCGCATTCCTGGATGGGCAAAGGGTAGTCCTGTTCCGTCCGATCTTTATGCTTACGTAGGAAAAGCAAAGGCAGCAGCAACGGTGGTAAGAGTGAATGGAGAGACTGTTGACTGCAATGCGAATGTAACTGAAGATGGTTACCTCACTCTTTCTCGCAAGTGGAAGAAGGGTGATGTTGTGGAGGTGGCATTTGATATGCCAGTGCAGATGGTAAAGGCGCATAATGCTGTTGTGGAAGACAGAGGCATGGTGAGCTTAGAGCGTGGACCGCTTGTCTATTGTGCAGAATGGCCAGACAATGAGGCTGATGTGCGCACCTATCTTCTTAATCCAAATGCTAACTTCTCTGTTTCACCTTTTACACTAACAACAGAGTCTGGAAAGCAATATCCTATTGTTACCGTCTCTACAACAGATGTTCAGACACTTAGCTATGACTCACACCACAACCTTCAGGTGAAGGGTGGAAAGTTGACACTCATTCCTTATTACGCCTGGGACCACAGAGGGCAGAATGGTGGTATGGAAGTTTGGATTCCTATTGATGTGCAGGCAGCTTCTGCTACTCCTCGCCTTGCGAAATCTCTTGGAGACAATGGGTTCTTTAATAGGTAATGGGTGTGGCTTCGCATTTCTGTTTTTTCTGGGCATTCGATGCCCAGATTATTAACGGCATAGCAAACCATGAAGGGAGAGAAAAAATGAAAAAAATGAAAAAGGCAGAGCCAGTAAAGGTTCTGCCTTTTATTTGAAATTTCTCAGCGAGGGTGTTACACGTCTCTGAGTGTGATTATTTTACGATTCCTTTCTCAAGATATTCTGCAAGGTTGGTGCGCATAACAGAGGCAACATGGTCTGCAGCTACCTTCTGCATGTCGTGGTGAACCATAATCTCTACAAGACGCTCGAAAGAGGTGGTCTGAGGATTCCATCCAAGCTCACGCTTTGCCTTTGAAGGGTCACCCCACAGGTTCACGACATCGGTAGGGCGATAGAAGTCTTCTGACACCTTCACAACCTCTTTGTTTAGGAGGTGAGAAAGGTTTGAATTGTTTACTGCTTCCACAATACCTACTTCGTTAAGACCCTCGCCCTCGAAACGGAGGGTGATTCCAGCATATTTAAAAGCAAGCTCTGTGAATTCACGAACTGAGTGTTGAACACCAGTAGCGATTACGAAATCTTCTGGTTTGTCGTGCTGGAGTATGAGCCACATACACTCCACGTAGTCCTTGGCATATCCCCAGTCACGGAGCGAGTCAAGGTTTCCAAGGTAAAGGCATTCCTGCTTTCCCTGAGCAATGCGAGCAGCGGCGAGAGTAATCTTTCTTGTCACGAAAGTTTCTCCACGACGTTCTGACTCATGGTTGAAGAGTATTCCTGAGCAGCAGAACATGTCATACGCCTCACGGTATTCCTTGATGATCCAATAGCCGTAGAGCTTAGCAACAGCATAAGGAGAATAAGGATGGAAAGGAGTATTCTCGTTCTGAGGAACCTCCTCCACTTTTCCATAGAGCTCAGAAGTAGATGCTTGATAGATCTTACAAGTCTTCTCAAGGTGGTTGGTGCGTACTGCCTCAAGGATACGGAGCACACCAACAGCATCAACGTCAGCAGTAAACTCTGGAGCATCGAAGCTCACCTGTACATGCGACTGTGCTGCAAGGTTGTAAATCTCAGTTGGCTGAACTTTTCCCACGAGCTTTACGAGCGACATAGAGTCACCCATGTCTGCATAGTGCAGGTGGAAGTTTGGTGTTCCCTCGAGATGTGCTATTCTCTCTCTATAGTCAACAGACGAGCGACGAATGATGCCGTGTACTTCATATCCTTTTGCAAGGAGGAATTCTGAAAGATAGGAGCCATCTTGACCAGTGACGCCTGTTATAAGTGCAATGTTTTTAGACATAAAAAATATTGTTATTAATGTTACTAATCGAAAAAATGCTTATTATCTCTCGGCTCTCATTGGATTATGTAGAAAGTCGTCGTAAGCAAGGCGGATTCCGTCTTCAAGTTCTGTTTGATAGGTCCAGCCAAGTGCCTTCGCCTTTGAAACATCGAGAAGTTTCCTTGGAGTACCATTAGGACGGGAAGTGTCCCATTTTATCTCTCCTTCAAAGCCAATAACCTTCGCAACGAGTTCAGTGAGTCCCTTGATGGTGATCTCTTTTCCCGTTCCCGCATTAACAGTCTCATTTCCAGAGTAGTTGTTCATGAGGAAGACACAAAGATTGGCAAGGTCATCGACATATAGAAACTCACGAAGTGGAGAACCATCGCCCCAGCATGTCACCTCCTTTAGTCCTGCTTCTTTCGCCTCATGGAATCTGCGTATTAGGGCAGGGAGTACGTGAGAGTGTTCTGGATGATAGTTGTCGTTAGGACCATAGAGATTGGTAGGCATGAGGGAGATATAGTCAGTTCCGTATTGACGGTTGAGATATTCGCAATATTTCAGTCCTGAGATCTTTGCCAGTGCATATGCCTCGTTTGTCTGCTCCAGTTCAGAAGTCAAGAGACATGACTCTGGCATTGGCTGTGGCGCCATTCTTGGGTATATACATGACGAGCCGAGGAACTCCAATTTCTTGCATCCGTTTTTCCATGCAGAATGAATTACGTTCATTTCGAGAATCATGTTCTCGTACATGAAGTCAGCAAGTGCGCTTTGGTTAGCAATAATGCCACCAACCTTTGCTGCTGCAAGGAAGACATATTCTGGCTTCTCTTTTCTAAAAAAATCCTCAACTTGATCCTGACGTGTTAGGTCTAGTTCTTTATGTGTGCGTGTGATAATGTTGTTGTATCCCTGTCGCTGAAGCTCCCTGACAATGGCACTTCCCACCATTCCTCTATGTCCAGCGACATAGATCTTACTATTCTTTTCCATTTAAAAATCTCGTTTTATATGAAGTACTAATTTTTCAATGTGCAAAGTTAGTCATTTTTTCAATATTCCAAACATTTTTTTACTATTATTTTTCAAAAAGTGGGTGAATAATAGTTTGAAGTCAAGAAACAATGATTTTTGGGGCCTTATCTCGTTTGATATTCCACTAAAACTAACTTTCCTCCTTTTCTGACCTATGGTTATATTTAATTAATGTGGAAAAAGGAGGTAGATAAGAAAAAAGCGAGGAAAAATGAAAAAAGTAGTAAAAAAATTTGGTGGATAGAGAAAAAAGCAGTACCTTTGCACTCGCTTTTGAGAAACAATCTCTAAAGACTCCGAAAAGAACGGTTTGGAAGGTTGGGTGAGTGGCTGAAACCACCAGTTTGCTAAACTGACGTACGGGTTACCGTACCGGGGGTTCGAATCCCCCACCTTCCGCAGAGCGACTTTTCTGATTCAAAACGAACTAATCATGGTGGATTCATCTAAGGGTTAGGATTCAAGATTCTCAATCTTGCCATAGGGG
>CALZTP010000093.1 GCA_945829115.1 uncultured bacterium
AAATAATAATTTTCGGAAATTCACGGATAATTCTCGATAATTCGCGTTAAAAAAAGAACCATTCTTTGCTTAGCTCACGGCTCTAAGTCAAAAACTTTCTGCCTATGAAAAAATACATGTCTCTTGCATCATTCGTGACGGCAATTGTGTTCGCTGCCGTAGGAATGGCGATACCTCCAAAAGGAGTTATTGATGGGTCGGTACTGATTCTTGCTGCACAACTCTTTGTGCTCTGCGCCACATTCCTCGGAATAAAAGACATTTCTCTTCCAAGGAAGCCGTGAGAATAGCATTTCATCGGAATTTATTCGGAATACAATCCGTTTAGGTTCCGATGATTTGATTGCTGATTATTGATTGCAATGGAATTATGTCGCCCCTACTTTGGCTGTGAACAGGAGATTAGGCTGGAAGCCTATACTTTGAGTAACGTGGGCAAAGCCCTCGGATTACAGGATCCACTCTATCGCCGCTGGCTGGAAGCCAGTACCAAGCAACATATATCATAGGGGTACTGGCCTCCAGCCAGATGTAGGGCTGATGGGCAAAATCCATAGGCAAATGCTGACGCATTACCCCATGGTTACTCAAAAACTGGCCTCCAGCCAGAACGGCATTGGGGGATACCCTCGTTAGATAGGGCGTGAGCCATATCCTAAGCTATGTCGCCCCTAGCAGGGCTATTGGTGAACACGAATTGAACGAATTGAACGAATGGTTAAGCGATGTCAATGCTGATAGTGATACCTGCTGATAGTTGAAAGCATCATTTTTTTATCAAGTGGAAGACCCCACCTATTAAAGGGCGCACAACGCCCTTCATTTCTAATTCAAAGAGCAATGCAGAGAGTTTTGCAGAAGGGATGCCAGATATCGTGCAAAGCATGTTTTTCTGCATGTCTCCACGCCGAAGAAGGTCTACAATAGATTGCTCCTCTTCTGACAGTTCGAGGAAAAGAGGCAATTCAACACCTTGCTTTATACTGTCGTTGCGTTGTGCCTCTGACATCCAGCCGAGGAAATCAGTGAGAGCATCTATGCCAGTGTAGATAATCGCTTTGTTTGCTGCTATCAGTTCATTACATCCAGCAGAAGTGGCATCTGAACTGCGTCCTGGAACAGCAAAGACCTCACGGTTATATTCATTTGCTATGCGTGCCGTAGAAAGGCTTCCACCACGAGCTTTCGATTCTACAACAATAACAGCGTCTGACATTCCAGCCACAATTCTGTTTCTTCTCAGAAAGTTCACCTTTTCAATTCTTGTGCCAGAAGGATATTCAGAGAGCACCCCACCCTGTTGCAGCATATCCCTTGCTATTGGTCTGTTTGCTGCAGGATAAATGGTGTCAAGACCGTGTGCCACAACTCCTATCGTCTCCATTCCAGCTTTCAAAGCCTCTCGATGAGAGCATACGTCAATGCCGTAAGCCAGTCCGCTGACTATTATTGTGTCAGGGAAATTCTTCTTTAAGTCAGAGACAATCTCATGCACAGAATCCTTCCCGTAGGTTGTTGCTTCTCTTGTTCCTACAATAGAAATCATGTGCTGACTGTTTATGTCTGCCGTACCACGATAAAAAATAGCAATAGGAGCGTCTGTGCATGCCTTCAGTCTTTCAGGATATCCGTTAGAGAGCAACGACAGCACCTTTATGTTTTTCTTCTCACACCATTCTAATTCTTTTTCCGCTGCCTTCAGTGCATTTGTCCAGTCGCTCTGCAGTTGCCTTGCGAGCGCAGGAGTAGCGTCCGGGAAGATATCCTGGATATTTTTTCTGTTCTCGTATACAGCCTTTGCCGAGCCAGCCCTCAGTAGAATGAGCGGTGCTTCAGAAGTGTAGTTGAACAAAAGGCTTTGAAGGGCTAATGTGTATAGCATGAGCGGAAAGAATTAATTCTTATTTCAGATATTCAGCAAACGCCTTGTTGCAAGTCTCGCTATCAGAGAGTCTGCCATTGACAAGGCACACCACCTCCACTTGTGCGCGGAACGACAGTTTCTCGTCTGAGAGGCGGTAGATATCTTGAAAGAAGATATATTTCACGCCCTCTTTCTTTACACGCAGGCAAGAGCGAAACTCATCTTCAGAACGCAGTGGCACTTTGTATTGAAGTGTCATGCGAGCAACAACAGCATCCTCTCCATTTTCGTGCATTTCCACGAAGGAGACACCCTGCTTTTTCAGAAACAGATGGCGTGTATGCTCTGCATAGTGAAGGTAGTTAGCATTGTTTACAATTCCTTGCAGGTCGCACTCATAGTCTCTTACCTGCATAACTGTTTCAAAATGGTATTCCATAATCTTTCTGGGGTGTGAAGAAAAGTCTTGCGGAACTGCATGAGAACAGTGCCACAAGACCTCTCTATCTATCTTCTATCGGTTCTTATACATTTCCTCGTAGTATTTCTCATATTCTCCAGAAGTGATATTGTTCATCCACTCCTCGTTTTCGAGATACCAGTTTACGGTGCGCTTTATTCCCTCCTCAAACTGCAGTGAAGGCTCCCAGCCGAGTTCTTTCTGCAGCTTTGTGGAGTCTATGGCATAGCGCGCGTCGTGTCCGAGGCGGTCAGTAACGTATGTGATAAGGTCCATGTCTGGATATTCCTTTTTACCATCGTTCTTCACTATCGTTCTTCCGAGAGCATCGTCAACGGTCTGTATAACCACCTTAATGATGTCAATATTCTTCCACTCGTTAAAGCCACCGATGTTATAGGTCTCTGCAACAGAACCGTTGTGGAAGATTTCGTCTATGGCACGAGCATGGTCTTCCACGAACAGCCAGTCTCTCACGTTCTCGCCCTTTCCATATACAGGCAGTGGCTTTCTGTGGCGAATGTTGTTTATGAAGAGAGGAATCAGCTTTTCTGGGAACTGGTAAGGACCATAGTTGTTTGAACAGTTTGTTACGATAGTAGGCATTCCGTAAGTGTCGTGGTAAGCTCTTACAAAATGGTCGCTTGATGCCTTACTTGCGCTGTATGGAGAGTGAGGATTGTATTTTGTTGTTTCGTAGAAGAAGTCCTCGCCATAAGCAAGATGATGCTCTGAGCTGGATGCTGTTGTGGTGAAAGGAGGCTTTATGCCTTCTGGATGGTCCATCTTCAATGCTCCATACACCTCATCGGTAGAGATATGGTAGAAACGGCAAGGAACGCTGTCCACTCCATGTTTCATGTTCCAAGTACCAGGTTCGCATGCTGACTCCCAATAAAGTTTTGCTGCCTGGAGGAGAGCGAGTGTTCCCATCACGTTTGTCTTTGCGAAGGTGAAAGGGTCTTTTATAGAGCGGTCTACGTGACTTTCTGCTGCAAGGTGAATAATGCCGTCAATCTTCTCTTCCTGCATAAGAGCGTAGAAAGCTTCGAAGTCGCAGATGTCCATTCTCACAAATCTGTAGTTTGGCTTGTTTTCAATATCCTTGAGATTGGCGAGATTTCCCGCATAGGTGAGTTTATCGAGATTGACGATTCTATACTCTGGGTATTTGTTTACAAAAAGGCGCACAACATGACTTCCAATGAATCCTGCACCGCCAGTGATAACGATATTCCTTTTCATTTTCTTTTGTTTTCTTGTTTTTTCTCTATTTTTTTCTGAGGAATCAGAATCCCAGAAGATTCTGGGAGATTCCGTGTGTTCTCTCTCCTAATATTCGAAAGGCGTTTCGAAGTCCTGAAGCAACGGATGGCGAGTGTCTTTCTCTGAAAGAACAGCCTTTTCTGTTGGTATTCTCCAATCAATACCGAGGCTATCGTCGAGAATGCTTATGCCTCCATCTGCCTGAGGCGCATAGAAATTGTCGCACTTATACTGGAAAACAGCTGTTTCAGAAAGAACAGCAAAGCCGTGTGCAAACCCTTTCGGTATAAAGAACTGCCTGTGGTTCTCTTCTGAGAGTTCCACAGCCACATGCTCGCCATAGGTTGGTGAACCCTTTCTAATATCCACAGCGACATCGAGCACCTTTCCCCTTACGCATCTCACAAGTTTTGTCTGCGTATATGGCGGTCTCTGGAAATGCAGTCCTCTCATAACCCCATACGAAGACATTGACTCATTGTCCTGCACGAAGTGTACTTCTCCGACCTTCTCGTTGAATTCTCTCTGCGAGAAGCTTTCAAAGAAATATCCTCTTGCATCTTTGAACACTCTTGGTTCAATGATCAGCAGTCCGTCTATCTTTGTTTTTATTATTTCCATCTTTTTCGTTTTGTCAAATAAAAGCGTCTCAAGTAATTGCGTTGAGAAATCAGTATAAGTTCGGATTTCCCGTCCTTTTAATCTCGTCAATCACCTGCAGGAGATACTGACCATATTGGTTCTTCAGCATTGGCTGTGCCAGTTCTCTCATGCGCTCCTCACTAATCCAACCTTGACGGTATGCGATAGCCTCCAGACATGCCACTTTCAATCCCTGACGCTTCTCTAACACCTCTATATATGTAGATGCCTCAGAGAGAGAATCGTGTGTGCCGGTATCGAGCCATGCGAACCCTCTTCCTAATGTCTGCACCTTTAGTTCTCCATCTTCAAGGAAACATTGGTTTACGGTAGTGATCTCATATTCTCCACGTGCAGACGGTTTTATCTTTGATGCTACGTCCACAACCTTGTTAGGGTAGAAATAGAGTCCCACGACGGCATAGTTGCTCTTTGGTGCCTTTGGCTTCTCTTCTATCGAGAGGCAGTTGCCAGCCCTGTCGAACTCCGCAACGCCATAGCGTTCTGGGTCGCTCACCCAATAGCCGAAGACAGTTGCTTTCTTCTCTTCCTCTGCCGTGCGCACAGCCTCCTTCAGCATTCCCGTGAAGCCTGCACCATGAAAGATATTGTCTCCCAGCACAAGACAAGCAGAATCGTTGCCTATGAACTCCTTGCCAATTGTGAATGCCTGTGCAAGACCGTCTGGAGAGGGTTGCTCTGCATACGAGAAGCTTACTCCATAGTCGCTACCGTCTCCTAACAACCGTTTAAAGCCTGGGAGGTCATGAGGAGTGGAGATAATCAGAATCTCCCTAATTCCGGCAAGCATGAGCACAGAAATGGGGTAGTAGACCATCGGCTTGTCGTATATCGGCATAAGCTGTTTGCTGATAGCCTTTGTGATGGGGTAGAGACGTGTTCCGGAGCCTCCTGCAAGTACTATTCCTTTCATGTTTCTTTTGTTGTCATTGACTCTTTCTCACCAATGTATATGTGAAAAAAAATTGGGTTATGCATAATATGCCTGCAAATGTAAACAAATTATTTTGATTATGCAACTTTTTTAAGAAAAAAATTGTGATTCCGCCTTTTGCAATTCAAAAAAGACCTTTATAGTTTCTGGTCAATAATACAATTCTCTTTTCAATTGATATATTTTTATAGTAATAAGGTTGTTTTTTTTATGTTATCTTTTGCTCGTTTGTGATTTTTTTGTAATTTTGCACATGAAATTATATAAAGACTATATTTCGAGTAAGAGTATAACAATTTTCCGTTATTTCGCTTATAAAAATTGCAATCTGTTCATACACCTCCTGTAATAAATGCAACACTCGTACATGAAGAAAAGAACAGACTTTTTCAAAGTGAACACTCTCAATAGCGGAAAAGAAACAAAAAACCTGGAGTGTTGTTCCTGTTAATGAATGAAAAAAATATTATTATTAGCAATTGCCTGCAACTGCAATTTCACCTTTGCAGCAGTAAACAACTTTGTCTCTGTTTCAAACTATACACAACATAAGGAGTGGAAACTGGCATCTTTAGATCTTAAGCCTACATTCACGAAACCTCATAACCAGCAGTCGGAGTTCCTGATAGACACTCAAGCGGAGTTTCCGGTTGACATACAGTCTGAACGCTATCTTGACTCCCAACCAGAGCAGCAGCCCTATGCCTATAACTTTGCTGATGTAAATGAAAATGCAGTAAAAATAAAGAATGGAATAAAGCCTTACACATTCTTCCAAGACCAAACCTTCGTTGGAATACCACTGTTTATTGCTGGTGTGATAGCAAAGACAGAGAAGAGGAGTTTCCGCCAGAACACCGCTGACTTGCGCAATTCTCGCACACGACTCCTCACCTCCTTCGATTGCCATATCGACGACTATTCACAGTTGGCACCACTTGTTCTCACCACCGGACTGAACCTTGCAGGAGTAGAGGGCAGAAGCTCGTTTGGAAGATATGTTGCTTGTGCTGGACTTTCCTACGCCCTTATGGCAGGTATTGTGAACCCTATAAAATACGGAGCAAAGGAGATGCGACCTGATGGCTCCACAAGAAATTCCTTCCCTTCTGGACATACTGCAACAGCCTTCGTGAGTGCAACCATTTTGCATAAGGAGTATGGCATGACACGCTCTCCTTGGTATTCTATTGCTGGCTACGGTGTTGCTACTGCCACAGGAGTTATGCGTGTGCTGAACAATCGCCATTGGGTTAGTGATGTGCTCTCTGGTGCCGGTATAGGTATATTCTCAACAGAGTTAGCTTACGGCATTGGCGACATAATCTTCAAAAACCACGGTCTCAAGAGGGAACCGTTGAGCATGACCAGTAATGCCGTCCTGGAACCTTCCTTCTTTAGCATCTCAATGGGTATGGGACTTGGCTCAAGGAATATGACTTTCGATGGCGAGGAACTTGGTGTTTCCAACCAAGAAACCAACAATAAAGACGTGAACCTTAAGTTCGGAACTGCTACTGTGGTGGGGGCTGAAGGTGCCTATTTCTTCAATAAATACATTGGTGTGGGTGGAAGACTGAGAGTGAAGAGCTCACCAATAAAAGGCTGGTCGCTACTTGCCACAAACGAGAGGGAGTATATCGACAATCTGATGAATACGCTTAATCCGCTTGTTATAAAGGAGTGGATACAGGGCTTCGATATCTCAGTGGAAAGCGACCATATCACGGAGTTTGCTGCTGACCTCGGACTTTACTTAAATCTTCCTCTTTCCAATCGCTTTGCACTTGGCACAAAAGCACTCATCGGACGAAGCATCATTCAGGATCTCGACATCAACGCCCATGCCTGGGGACGCTCCCTCGACCTGGCAAGGTCAGAATCGGCAAATCCAGTCTGGGGAAATGACTATGACTGCGATTGGGATTACATGACCGTAAGTGGAAACAACACTCTGAAATACGGCACAGGACTCTCTCTCACCTATGCCTATAAATCAAACTTCTCCTTCAAGGTGTTTTGCGACTACGACTTCACACGTAAGCACTACACGATGGAATATTCTCCATCAATGTTCTTTCAGGATGCTCTCGTAGGACTTGAAGAGAAAGAGATGTTTGGTGTTGATTCCAGCACAATAAAAAAGAACATGAATAGCTTTGTGCTTGGAGGAGCCTTCTGCGTGAGCTTCTAAGTTTCAGAATGTCTAAGTTTTAGAATGTGAAAACTTCGACGTTCCTAAGTTCTTATAGCTTTAAAGAATGCTCCTTTCATCCTTCTATTAAAAAAAGAATACTATTAACCAGAAGGGATGCTCGTTGTCCCTTCATAAAAACAAAACAATATGAAACGTACATTTTTACTCTTAGCAGTGGCAATTATGTCACTAACGGCTTTCGCACAAGAAAGTGGTATGAAATTCAAGAAGTCGCCTGTTACGCTTGAGATGAATGACACTCCGCAACTATCCACTAGAGCAGGGGGGATAGAGGTGGAGTATGGCTATGCTCCTGCCACTGGAGGTGTATATATGTTAGGAATAGGAAAAACTGGTAAATATGACGCTGCCATTTTTATTCCAACAAAGAAATTCGAAGGCTTAACAATCAGTAAAATAAAGGTCTTCCTTGGCTCTGAAACAATGGAGGACATAAAGGTGTGGGTGCGGTCTTCTCTCGACGGGAAGGATATTGTATCTGTTCCTCTGACAAGCTATAAGGCAAAAAAATATAACACCGTTGAACTTAGTTCTCCTGTTGCTTTCACGGGCGAAGGACTTTTTGTCGGCTATTCCTTTACCGACAAAACGAACAAATATCCTGTTGCTTTTGCTGGGGAAGACAATCCTAACGGATGCAACATTTCTTATAATGGAAAATGGGAAGATGTATTCGGATATGGCTTCGGATCTGTTTGCATAAGAGTTGTGATTCCTGATATGCAATTGCCAGAGAACGACCTCAGTTTAACAGAATTTAATTGTGCACCTATTCAGAATCTGAACGGGGAGGCTTACTGTGGATTCGAAGTTTCCAGCAAGAGTAGTAACATTATTGAGAATTTTACTGTAGAAATAGACAACAGTGTTGAGAAGACAGAAACAACAATTACTCCAGAAACACCTATTCCGGCTGGTTACGAAAATCGCTATGAATCCTATGTTGCTTTTAAGGTGCCAAACATTATCTCCACTAACATCCCAATAAAGCTTGCAATCACAAAAGTCAACGGGAAGCCAAACACTTCAAAAGAGAATACTGCACAGTTTATGATAAACGTGGCGAAAGAGGGAGGTAAGAAGCGCATTCTCGTTGAGGAATTTACTGGTACAGGTTGCGGATATTGCCCTATAGGATTATGTGCAATGGATTATTATAGCCGTACAGAGCCTGAGACGTTTGTTGGTGTTGCCCTACATCAGTTTAATGAAAGTGACCCGATGTATTTATCTTATAGCAATTATCTGGAATTAGCTTTCTCTGGAGCTCCAGAAATGTGTTTCGACCGTACTCATTTTGTACATCCATTGGATGCTCACTTGACTTTCCCATTATATAAAGATACGAACCCTCTTGCCGATCTTGAACTGAAAGGTGTTTGGAATGAGGCTGGAACGGTTGTAGATATTACCTCAGACATTACTTCTTTTACAAATGGTCTCGACCTTAACGTAGCCTACGTGCTTACGGCAGACGGTTTAAACGACATTTCATGGTCACAGGAGAATTACTATTATAATTATGATGGCGATGATTTAGTTGAACTGCCATTCTACGATGATTTCAAGGAATTCTGTAAAGGGGGAAAATATGCAACAAAAAGTGTTTCTGACTTGACATTCAATGATGTTGCTATTGCAAGCACTTATATTGACAACAAATCTTCTGTTAAGGGAGTCTCTTTAGCAAAGGTTGGAGACAAAGCGCAGAGCAAGCATTCTCTTGACTATAATGTCTCTGGTCTTCTGAAGACGGTGGCAGACAAGAAGAATATGAATATTATTGCTATACTTACCACTACCGACGGTGCGTTTGTGAATGCTCGCAAGGCAAAGGTTCTTGCACATACATCTGGCATAAGTGGCGTAGAAACAGAGAATACTCGTCCCGTAGCTGTCTATTCTCTTGACGGTGTTCAGCAGAACTCTCTCAACAAGGGCATAAACATCGTAAGAATGAGTGACGGCAAGGTAAAGAAAATTAGCAGCTCAATACGATAAGTTCTATATTTCAACCACAAAAAATACTTGTTGTGACACAAAACGTCACAAGAAAATAAAAGCAATATATATTCTCTTTTTTTAGGGGTGTCACTTCAAGTGAGGCCCCTAAAATTTTAAGGTGTTTTTGTTGTTTTAGAGACCTCATTTCAAATGAGTCTTCTAAGAATCAAGGTGTTTTTTGTTGTTTTAGCTGACGTAACTGCAAGTGACGCCAGCACCACAAACAAGTCAAAACAAGAGATATATTTTTGTTGTTTTAGATGCGTAGATTCAAGCGACGCTACTAAAAATCAGAGTTACATTTTTGATGTTTTAGATACCTCAGTTGAACGGAGGTATCTAAAAATGTAATCAATACAATCACCGCAATGTTCAGTTAGGTCATACCTCGAAATATGATCCCTCTTCATACCCTCTGCTCTTGCTTTGCTCGTCAGTTGTCATTGATTGTCTTAGTTATCGTGATAATTGTATGCAAAGAGAATGCAAACCGAAGAACTCTTTTGTCTTATTCCTTCGGTAGATAATCGAAGTCGTTGACAGTGCCAGTCTCTGAGGAGAAGCTGATGCCTACCTTGAAGAGCTTACGGCTGTCGGTGGCATACGGCAGAGCATAGCCCTTCTCTTCTATCTGCGTTAAGGCAACCTCTGCAGTGGCGTTTAGCTTGAACTCAAAGATATAGACATATTCTGGGCACTCAAGAACACAATCTATACGCCCTTGGCTGGTTTCCTTTTCAACGTATGTGTTATACCGTCCAAGCATCTGCATGATGAGGT
>CALZTP010000094.1 GCA_945829115.1 uncultured bacterium
AAAATAAAAATTGTGTTTTTTTATTTTGTTTTGTCTTCGATTTGCACTATCTTTGGATAAGATAGGCGGCATCTAAACAAAAAAAATAAAAATTGTGTTTTTTTATTTTGTTTTGTCTTCGATTTGCACTATCTTTGCACTGTAATAGTCGTAGGTGTGCAAAGAGTTTTCGCCTACTTATTCAATGAACCAATCAAACAGTTGCATTATGAACACTTCAGCTACAAACAGAATATCATTTGGGGGCATAAACAAAAAAATCCCCCGCAGACCCTTAAAAAGGAATCCACGGGGGAAACACCCCTGGTGGGCGTTGACGGATTCGAACCGCCGACCCTCTGCTTGTAAGGCAGATGCTCTGAACCAGCTGAGCTAAACGCCCTTGAAGAAACGTTTTAGAGTATGTTTCTCAATTGCGAGTGCAAAGGTACTAACTTTTTCTGAACCCTGCAAATTTTTTTCCGATTTTTTTTCAAAAAAGTTGAATTTTATATGGAAATGGCTAATTTTCGAGGAAAAATCCATACTTTTCCGATGTTAAGGTACGCAATTCTCTTTTCTTTGGGAATTATTGCCGGAAGGTACATAGATGCCCTTTCGGTAAGAGAATGGAGCATTTTTCTTGCTCTTATTGCCCTTGCTGCCCTGTTTTCGTACAGAAGAAACAGTTTTCTCTGCGATTGCTTGCTGATGGTGAGCCTTGTGCTGATGGGCAGTGTGAGGTGTTCTTTCTCGCTAATAGGAAGCCATGAAGGAGAGGAAGAGGCGGAAATCACACTATGGGAAAGGGGGAAACAGTTCTCCATAGAAACGAAAGAAGCCATTATCGGAGAACTGAAAGAGACAGGAATGGCGGAAGAGCCGTTTGCTGTGGCATCAGCAATGACCTTCGGATATAAGGAAGAACTAACAAAAGAGCTTCGCAACGACTATTCCCTCGCTGGAGCTTCGCACATTCTTGCCCTCTCAGGAATGCACCTATCTATTATCTTCCTCATGCTGACAGTGTTATTTCGGTGGCGCTCGGTGGTGACCTCGGTGATCATACTCACCATAATCTGGACATACGTGTTCATTACAGGCATGCCTCCTTCTTTACTTCGTGCAGCAACAATGCTAACCATTTGGGAGATTCTTCGCAAGATGGGAAGGTTTCAGAATCCGCTGAACGTACTTGGTGTCACCATGCTCCTTCTTCTCGCAATAGAGCCAGAAATGCTGTGGAATATCTCCTTCCAGCTTTCCTTCCTTGCGGTAGCCGCTATACTGATATATGCAAAGGAGATAGAAGAGATGGTTGAGAGCCCTGGTGAGGATTTGTGCTTTGAAAATAAAAGGAAGCACTGGACGAGGAAATCTCTGGAGAGGGTGTGGCAGCTGACAAGTGTGAGCATTGCTGCACAGATAGGAACCATGCCAGTGGCAGCATACTACTTCGGCACAATCCCCATAATGTTCTTCATAACGAATCTTGTGGTGATACCGCTCTCGGCAGTGATTATCTGCGGAACAGTGCTTCTCCTCCTCACCACCCTACTGCCTTGGGCACTGCCCTCCAGTGTTGTTGCTTGGGTGATGTCGTGGATTATAGACATGCAAAACAATTTCCTGCATTTCTTCTCCTCTCTTCCCTTCACCTCCATTTCTGGTGTACACATAAACCTCGTGCAGCTATACCTTATATATATCATAATAATAGCCGCAACGGTGGTGTATGTAAGAGTAAAGAGATAAGATTAAATCAAGACATGGCAAGCAGGAATATGCCTCTATTCGTAGATTGCAGAAGACTTCAGTTCAATGCCGTCAGGGGCAAGGGTTACAAGGCGACGCTTGTAAAGGTCGCCAACAGCCTTCTTAAAGACTTTCTTACTCACCTGAAACTCACTGTAGATATCTTCCGCAGGAGACTTGTCGGTGAAAGGACAATAGCCATCGTGACGGAAGAGATATTCAAGAAGGCGCTCTGAGAAGTCCTGTGCCTGCTCATAGCCACTTTTCTGCAGTGAGACATCAAGTTTTCCGTCAGGGCGCACATTAGAGACATAAGCCTTCATGCGGTCGCCTGTACGCAATTCACGGAACACCTGACTGTCGTAGATAAGTCCTTGATACATATTGTCTACAATGACCTTGAAGCCAAGGTCGGTCTTCTGCCAGACGAGTATTCTCACCTCTTCGTTCGGCTTGTAGTGAGGTTTCTCTTTTGACAACCATTTCTCTACCTTTGCCGTTGCCACAATGCGGTAAGACTCCTCATCGATATGTATGTAGACAATATAGCTGCGGTCTTTCTCCATACGCATTTTCTGCTCACGGAAAGGACAGAAGACATCTTTCATTAGTCCCCAGTCAAGGAATGCGCCATGTTCGTTTGTCCATGCCACATTCAAGAAAGCAAACTCGCCAACCATTGCCTTTGGGCGTTGGGTGGTGGCAATAGGGCGTTCTTCCTGATCGAGATAGATAAAAACCTCCAGTTCATCGCCAATCTTCGTTCCTTTCGGTACATAACGAGTGGGAAGGAGGATATCTCCAGTAGGACCGCCTTCAAGGTAGAGTCCGAAATCTACTTTCCGAACCACCTTCAAAGTATTCATTTTTCCGAGATGTAATGCCATATTTCTTTTTCTTTATTCTGTTTCTGAATTTGTTTCTTCTGCATAAAGAGCTGAGGGAGTAAGAGATTCCTCTGCATCAAGAGCTGAGGGAGTGAGAGGTTCTTCTGCACCAAGAGCTGAGGGAGTGAGAGGTTCTTCTTCTACAGGAAGAGCAGGTTCTTCAATTCTTCCGTCCTTCATATGTATGGTGCGGTCGGTGATGGCAGCGAGCGACTCATCGTGTGTTACAATCACGAACGTCTGCCCTAACTTGTCACGAAGGTCGAAGAAAAGCTGGTGGAGCTCTTCCTTATTCTTTGTATCAAGCGCACCAGAGGGTTCATCGGCAAGCACAACATCTGGGTTGTTCACCAAAGCACGTGCAACGGCAACACGTTGCTTCTCGCCTCCAGAGAGTTGTGATGGCTTATGACCTACGCGTTCGTTTAGTCCGAGCATGGCAAGCAGAGACATCGCTTTCTCTTTTGCCTTGCTTTTTGAAACACCAGCGATGAGTGCAGGAATCATCACGTTCTCAAGTGCAGTGAATTCTGGCAGCAGCTGGTGGAACTGGAAGACGAATCCGATATGGCGGTTGCGGAAGTCGGCAAGTTTCTTCTGCGACATCTTCGTAACCTCCTCACCTCCAATCACCACTGTTCCACTGTCTGCTCCATCGAGTGTACCAATGATCTGCAGGAGGGTTGTCTTTCCAGCTCCCGAAGGTCCTACGATGCTCACCACTTCTCCCTTCTCTATTTCAAGGTCTATATTCTTCAGAACCTGAAGTGTTCCGAAACTCTTACATATATTCTTTACTGTTATCATAAGCTATAAAAAATCAATAAGTAGGTTGGAATTATTTGTTTGGGACGGTCGTTTCACTATTGTGGAAGACATTTTCATTACGGTTCTCCTATAGATTAAAATGTCGATGGAGGAAGCCACGAAGCATGTCGTATGCCGACAACTGCTCTGTATGCTGGGCAGTGGTGAAGGTCATGGTCTCAGACTTTCCATACTGGTCTGGGAAGATGATCATGAGGTTCTGACCATGGAAATAGTCTGAGATCTCGTCTGGGAGACGGTCCATGGCAGACTTATAGGAGATGGTTCCCTTACGAGCGGTTACAACCACGAGCATGTCTTCCTTACTGATTTTTCCAGCAAGTGACGGCAGCTCATTCCAATGCTCCATATCGTGGAACTCTGCGCGAACACTCGGATGCTCCCTCGTTAAGAACTCACGAATAACAGCAGTGGTCTCCGCCCTTCCATGGAAGAAGATGCGGCAGTCGAGGTTTCCAGCAAGACGAGCAAGACGCTCTAACCAGCGAGAGAAGCCTGGTTCATATTCCGCTCGTGAAGGAACAGCAACATGCAGTCCGCGGAGGGTAGATAACGGCATCACGCATCTCGCAATGATTATCTGTCGGTTCAGACCATTGAAGAGACTTTGTGCAAACTCTCCCCAGAAGCGTTTCGTAACCTCCTGATGGATATGCAGCCCCATGATAATCTCTGAGGCATCGTATTCCAAGAAGGCGTGCTTTATGCCATTGGCAATATTTGTGGCAAGCCTCACCTGTGTCTGCATTCTCACATCGGCTCCTGCAGCTGTTTGCACAACATGGTTGAGAAGTTCTTGTCCCTCTCGTTGGTTGAAAGCGGCATTATCGTCATCGTAAACAACATTCAGGGCAACGAGTCCTCTGTTCAGCTTACGGTTTCTCATCAGTATGCCAAGGTTCACAAGCGTGTCGCATGTCTCGGGATATTTCACTGGAATGAGAATCTTCTCGTCATCGCCATCTGCTTTCTCAACAACCTTGTTGCGGGCGTTGTGAAGCACCATAGACTTTGCTGCCTGCTCGGTGACAATGGTACTTATGACGCAAGTGAAGAGAATCATCATCACAACGCCATTCAATGCCGTATCGTCCATAAGGAAGACACCTGGAGAGACTTCCATCTGCATGCCCACCATCACCATGGCAATAGCACCAGCAGCATGGGCGGAGGTGAGTCCAAACATCATGTTTCCTGCTACCCACGGCATACGGAACACAAGGCAGGAGGCATAGGCGGCAAGGGCTTTACCCAATGTTCCAAACACCACCATAACGGCTACTGCAAGCAGGATATTGCCTCCTTCAAAGAGTACGCCAAGATTGATGAGCATACCCACTCCAATAAGGAAATATGGTATGAACAACGCATTTCCTGTGAACTCTATGCGATTCATGAGTGGAGAGACAGAAGGGATGAAGCGGTTGAGAATCAGTCCGGAATAGAACGCTCCAAAGATTCCTTCCAGTCCTATCAATGAGGCGAGTGCAGCAGACATGAACAGAATGCACATCACAAAGATGAACTGCATAACGGCATCTGAATATCTTCTAAGGAAATAGCGTGTCAGCCTTCGTGTCGCCATGGAGATAAAGAAGCAATAGCCCACAAACTTCAGTAAGAACACCGTCCAGAACTTCACATCGGCTCCATCGCCATAGAACACGCCAGAGAGTGCGGCAAGCGTGATGAGCGAGAGGAGAAGGGAGAGCATGGAGGCTCCCACAGAAATCGTAACAACCTTTTTCTTCTGAAGGCCGTAACGCCCTACAATCGGATAGGCTATCAGCGTACATGCAGACATCACGCAAGAGAGTAGCATTGCCGATAACGATGAATAGCCGAGCCAATAAATAGAGGTGAAATATGTCAACACGAAAGGAAGAACAAAAGACAGGAGACCAAAAGTCAGAACCTTACGGGCATTTTTCTTTAAGCCTTCCATATCCATCTCCAAACCGGCAAGGAACATGATGTAATACAATCCCACCTTTCCGAAGAGTTCAAAGGAGTCATCGCGAACTAGGATATTCAAGCCGTACTGTCCCACAAGGACTCCGGCAAGCACCATTCCGATAATATGGGGAATACGAAGCTTACCCATGATAATCGGTGCAAGCAGGATTATCAGCAGTACGACAAAGAAAATCAATGTCGGGTCGGTTATTGGAAAATAATGTGATATACTGAACATTGTCTTAAAAGGTTTATCGATTTTCTGTCTGTCAGACTAGAAGGAGGGAATTATCTCGCCTATTCTCTGGAGGGATTATCTCGCCAATTCTCTGGAGGCTTTTCAACGTTTCGGCTCGCCCTTTGCCCTCGACTTTGTAACGAGCCAGACACCGAGGAAGATAAGGAGTATGGCAGGGCCATGAGACCATTGAAGAACAGCCATTCCTATCACGAGAGAGACAACCACCGAGACAATCGGCTGAACATAGTTGTAAACAGAAACCACTGTTGGGCGAAGGGTTCTCTGCCCAATCATGGTGAGGATATAGCCTATGTATGTACCGAAAAGAACGACATACCCCACTTCCCACCATGTCTTCTCTGGAACATTCACCCAATCGATTGCAGTAAGACTGGGCAGGGAGACGGGCATCACGAAGAATGTTGCAAACAGAAACATCCATTTGTTTGTGGTGAAGACGCTATAACGCTTTATCAGGGGGTTAAAGAGCGAAAGATACAGAGCGAAAGAGAATTGTGCACCAAGGCAAAGCAAGTCGCCTCGAATGTCGCCCACCTTGTCGCTCATTGCTTGGGCACTCGTGAGAATGAGAATGAGTGCTCCAGAGCAACCCATCAACACTCCCAACGCCTTCTTACCAGAGATTGGCTCGCGGAGAATTATTGCCGCAAGAATCATTGCGAAAATTGGCATCGAGGTTGTCACAATGCTCGCATTCACGGGAGAGGTGAGAGAGAGTCCGTAGATATAGAGGCATTGGTTTGTAACAATTCCGAAGAATCCCGCTCCTATGAAACGTATAATGTCCTTCCCTGGCACATGCTCTCGCTTTACGAAGAGGGAGGTGATCCAGAAAAGAATTGCTGCTCCAGCCACTCTGAAGGTCACCATATCCAGTCCGGTTATTCCGTGTGTCATGGCATCTTTCCCCAATGGTGCCATTAGTCCCCAGAAGGCACATGCGAGGAACATGGAGAGATGTGCCAGTATAGGGGAATTAGTGTTTCTTTTCATCTTTTTCTTGACAATTTTTCGTCAAAATAATTTAGTTATGTTAAAATTTTGTGCAAAATTACAAACATTTCAGAGAAAAACAGTATTTTTGTACAAAGAAAATACTTTAAAAGTATGGAAAAATACGCAGAATACATAAAACAGATAGAAATTGGGGCACTTTGGAAGGGAAGAAAGCACATTCTCTGGAAGCTCGACCCGAAGGTAAACGTGCTCAGCGGTGCCAACGGAATCGGAAAGAGCACGATTCTCCGAAGAGTGGCAAGTGGGGTTATGGCTTTGAGTGGAAAAGACAGCAAAGACATCACCATCATCACACATCCTGAGGATGCTACTCTCCTGCGTTACGATGTCATCACAACTCCAGACGTGAGAAGTGAGTTCGACACAAATATTGCTGCTCTTCAAGAACGAATCATACACTATCCACACAATGAACGGTGGAATCTGTTCTGCGATACTGTTGACCGTCTGTTCTCTGCCACAGAGAAAACAATCGTCAGGGAAGAGAACACTGTTATCTTGAAACAATGGGACGAAATTCTTGACCTTCGTCTGCTCAGCTCTGGTGAGAAGCAGTTACTCACCATCCTCATGACCGTTCTCCTGGAAGATGGCGATAACACCATCCTCCTTATGGACGAACCAGAGGTTTCACTGCATATCGAATGGCAGCAGGAGCTCATAGACACCATTCTTCTCCTTAACCCAAACGTACAGATCATCCTCAGCACTCACTCTCCTGCTATCATCATGAACGGATGGATGGATAAAGTGACGGAGGTCAGCGACATCACCTTATAGAAAAAAACATGAAACTGGCTCACCATATCAGCTCGCAATATATGACGGCAGCAAACGCACTGCGGTCGGAGAAAAGTCGGCGTAAGATTATTGCTTATGTCGAGAGCTATGATGATGTCTTGTTCTGGAGAACAGTGCTTAGGCGCTTTGAAAACGAGAAGCAGTTCTTCGAAATCATGTTGCCAACAAAAGAGGAGAAGAAGCGAACGGTTCTTGGAAGAGGGAAACGGTCTGCCATTGGCTCTCTGCTTCAAAACACAGGGCACGATATGATTGCTTGTGTTGATGCCGACTACGACTATCTGCTGCAAGGTTCCTCGGAGGGCTCACGGTCTCTGCTACACACTCCTTACGTATTCCATACTTTTGCGTATTCCATTGAGAACCTGCAGTGTTACGCCAAGGGACTCCATGACGTCTGTGTCATGACGACTCTTAACGACCGTAGAATCTTCGACTTTGAACTCTTCCTGAAGAGATACTCTGAAGAGGTGTGGCCTTTGTTCTGCTGGTCGGTGGCGTTATATAGAAAATTCGACTATCACACTCTCTCCATAACCGATATGGACAACATCATCTCACCTGGACGCATCACAACAGGTAACACGGAAGACGTCTTGAAAAAGCTGAGGGGAAGGGTGAAACATAAAATCGGAACTCTCCGGCAAAACAACCCAAGGATATCGAAGACAATTCCGCAGACAGAACAGTCGCTTCGCTCTCTCGGACTGTCGCCCGAGACAACATACCTCTTCATTCACGGTCACAGTCTCTTCGACAAACTGGTTGTCCCTCTTCTAAAGGCGGTATGTCGGAAGCTGATTGAGGAACGGGAGCAGGAAATACGCCTTCTCGCTATCCACAAGACGCAGTTAAGCAACGAACTCTCCTGCTACAACAACTCCATAGGCGACACGGTCTCCATGCTGAAAAAGTCTACGGCATACACAGAGTCACCTCTCTTCGAGAAAATATCAGGTCAGTTCGCCCCTCTCTTCAAATCAGAAGAACCAGAGGCATAAAGAAAGAAAAGAAACTGAAAACAATGATCACAACCACAGACACCCTCTTTCTCAAGCGAGCAATGGAAATAGCTGAGAAAGGAGCAGGAAGAGTAAACCCGAACCCTTTGGTGGGGGCGGTTATAGTGCGTGAGGGAATCATCCTTGCGGAAGGATACCACACTCGCTATGGTTCACTGCATGCTGAGCGTGAAGCATTTGCCGATGCCGACCGCCGAAACATCTCCTGCGAGGGTGCCACCATTTACGTTACCCTTGAGCCTTGCTGCCACCATGGGAAACAGCCTCCTTGCACAGAGGCGATCATAGAGCATAAGGTCAGCAGGGTGGTGGTGGGACTCACCGACCCTAATCCAGTTGTTGCAGGACATGGGCTTGACATTCTCCGTGAGGCAGGGATAGAGGTGGAGGTTCTCGACACTGATTCTCCCCTTGCCAAGGAGTTAGAATTCCGAAACCGTGTATTCCTGAAATACATCTCTAAGAACATTCCGTGGATTACAATGAAATATGCCATGACGCTCGATGGGAAAATATGTACATCTTCTGGGGAAAGCAAATGGATCACGGGAGAGGAGTCAAGGGCACACGTGCATCTCCTCCGCAGAAACCACATGGCGATTGTTTGCGGAATAGGAACGGTATTGGCTGACGACCCTATGCTCGACACGAGGATTCCCTCTGAGCTGGAAGCACGAAACCCGATAAGAATTATCCTCGACCGCAGTCTGCGCACTCCCCTATCCTCTCGTATTGCACTGACAGCAAAGGAGATTCGCACCATAATAGTTCATAGCGAGAAAGCATCAGAAGAGAGGAAAGAGGCTCTGAGAAATCTTGGAATAGAGCTTTGGGAGCATGATTCTCTAACAGAGATGGCTCGTCATGCTGCAAGGGAGAAGATAGACAGTATGCTCGTAGAGGGCGGAGGGACAATCAATGAGGCTTTCGTAAAGGAGGGACTTGTTGACGACCTATGGGCTTTCCTTGCTCCAAAGATTGTTGGTGGCGAGGGGGCGAAGACTCCCGTTGAGGGGGCTGGCATAGAGCACCTCTCTGCTGCTCTACGTTTCAGCATTTCTGGTGTGCATACCTTTGGTGAGGATATCTGCATTCATGGGATTGTCAAGAAGGAGAATTAAGTTAGGTGTGCATAAAAGAACACTTCGATGAATATTTTGGCGTAACTGCAAGTGGCGACTGCAACATTCAAAAGGTAAGATTAAAGTTGAGTACAGGACAAGCCAACTATCTCCGTGATTTTCCTTTGCATGAATCGCAGTATAAAATAGAGCAAAAAGAAGACTATAGCATCTTCGAGTATTGCCTTCGTCCCACATTCGATTTTCATCAGAAAATATTATGGAATGGGGAGGATATAGAAGTGCCCGAACCACTCTGGCTCCGCAAGGAGATAGCAGGGAAAATTAAAAGGATGTGGAATAAATACAATAAGGAAGAACAGGTATGAAAGAGAATAGAGTTGTTGCGAATAACGGTTCATCTATCGTGCTCTATACAGCAGATGACGGCAATACCCAACTTGAAGTAAAGTTGGAGAAAGATACCGTGTGGC
>CALZTP010000095.1 GCA_945829115.1 uncultured bacterium
TGGGCTGCCAAGAACATGTCCACAAACTGGGTTACAGAACGAACCAAAATATTCAAAAAAGCAATCTGAATTTGGCGCGGTTAACTGGACACCCTATAAAAAAATGAAAAATAACAGGAAAAATTCTGCTATTCGGAAAGATTTGCGTACCTTTGTAAAAATTATTTTAAACTGCACGGAGAGAAATCGTGTCAGAAAAAAAATACAACACTCATTTTTTTTATGAAGAAATACTTAACGACAATGATGGTTACAGCTCTCGTGGCCGCATGCTCTTCAAGCGACAAAATGCAGCCAACAGACGATTTTCAGTATTGTAACGAGCGTTTCGCTGACATCGAGATGTTACGCTACAAGGTTGATGGCTTTGAGAATCTTACACTCAAGCAAAAAACATTTATCTATCACCTGCAAGAGGCAGCACTGTGGGGTCGAGATATCCTCTTCGACCAAAACGGTCGCTACAACCTCGAGATTCGTGGCATTCTCGAAAAACTGTACACCGACTATAAGGGCGACCGAAAGGGAAAAGATTTCCTCGCCTTCGAGGAATATCTGAAAAGGGTGTGGTTCTCGAACGGCATACACCACCACTATGGTTGCGAGAAATTCACCCCTGCCTTTAGCAAGGAGTGGTTTGTAGAGAACACGGGATGCCGCGATGAGATTGCAGAGGTTATCTTCAATCCGGAGGTGATGGCAAAGCGTGTGAACCTCGCTGAGGGTGAAGACCTTATACTCACCTCAGCCTGCAACTACTATCAAGGCGTTACACAGGCTGAAGCAGAAGATTTCTATGCTCGCCAAAAGGCTGCTGGCGACCCTAATCGCCCTCTTATGTATGGTATGAACTCCACACTCGTGAAGGGTGCTGACGGAAAGATTCGTGAGGAACTGTGGACAACATCTGGAAAATACGGAGCCACTCTGACAAAAATCGTTGAGAATCTCCGCAAGGCTCGTGAATATGCTGAAGATGCAGAGCAGCAGGCTGTTGTAGACAAACTGATTGCTTTTTACGAAACGGGCTCTCTGAAAACTTTCGATGAGTATAGCATCGCTTGGGTAGAAAACACAGCACCTGTTGTAGATTTCGTGAATGGATTCATAGAGTCTTATGGTGACCCTCTGGGCTTGAAGAGCTCGTGGGAGAGCATTGTGAACATCAAGGACCTTGATGCTACAAAGCGTGCGGAGAAGTTAAGTGCCGAAGCACAGTGGTTTGAAGATAATTCACCAGTTGCGAAGGAGTTCAAGAAAGAGAAGGTAAAGGGCGTTTCTGCAAAGGTGGTGAGGGCGGCTATACTTGCCGGTGACCTCTATCCTTCTACTGCCATCGGCATAAATCTCCCAAACAGCAACTGGGTGAGGGCAGAGCACGGAAGCAAGTCGGTTACCATAGCAAACCTTACTCATTCTTATGCGCAGGCATCGAAAGGTGGAGGAATGCTTCAGGAATTCTCGTTCGGAAAAGAAGAGATTGAACTCATGGAGAAATACGGTGACCTTACCGACGACCTTCACACCGATCTCCACGAATGTCTCGGGCATGGTTCTGGAAAAATGCTCCCAGGGGTTGACCAAGACAGTCTGAAAGCATACGGAAGCACCATCGAGGAGGCACGTGCCGACCTCTTTGCTCTTTACTATCTTGCAGACAAGAAACTGGTAGAGATGGGACTTCTTCCAAACGAGGAGGCATATAAGGCAAGCTATATAAAGCAGATGCAGAACGGATTGCTAACACAGATCGTCCGAATAAAACTTGGCGACCAGATAGAGGAGTCGCACATGAGAAACCGTGCTCTCATAGCACGATGGGCTTACGAACATGGAAAAGGCAAGGCTGCCAATGGAAAGAATGTCATTGAGATTGTAAAACGTGATGGAAAGACATTCGTGAAGATAAACGACTATGAACAGCTGCGAGAACTCTTCGGTGAACTCCTTGCTGAAATTCAGCGTGTAAAGTCTACTGGTGACTTCGCTGGTGCTCGTGACCTTGTAGAGCAGTACGGTGTTAAGATCGACCCTGTTCTCCACAAGGAGATTCTCGACCGTTACGAAAAGCTGAACATCGCTCCATATCGTGGATTTATAAACCCTCGCTATGAGGCGGTTCGCGATGCCAATGGAAATATCACTGATGTGAAGATATCATATTCCGAGGGCTATGCAGAGCAGATGATGCGTTATTCTAAATATTATTCCTTAGGAGGGAAATAACGATATCGGTTATTATACAAAAAAGAGGGTTTGAACACCCTCTTTTTTTTGTATAAAAGAACTTCTAAACCTCCTTCTCTCACGTTCTTCCTGCATGAAAGAACTGAAAGGATTATTGATAGGTCAACACTTCAACAACCCAATAATCTCTTTTGCTGCAATATCTGACGCAGAGCTTTCGCCCAACCTGCTGTTTACAAGCTGATAGCCCTCCAGCATCTCTGTCCTTAGATTTCCGCCAGGCAGTATGGCATCAAGGTGAGAAGAAATATTCCCTGCAGAAAATCTGTCGGCAAAAAGCTCTGGAACAACCTCCCTGCCTGCAATAAGGTTCACAAGAGAGATGTATCTGCACTTTATTACGTGATTAAATGCCCAACGAGTGAGACGTGGAAAAGCTGTCTTATAACACACAACTTGCGGAACATTGAACAAACAGGTCTCAAGTGTTGCTGTTCCGCTTGTCACAAGGGCTGCCGTAGCATGGCGCAACAAATGGTAAGTACTTGACTTCACACATTTCACCGTTATTCCTTCTCTTCCCTTTTCTGCATCCCTAAGAATATCCTTATACATCTCATCGGAAATAGATGGAGCACAAGCAATAACATACTGGTATTCACTATTCTTTGACGCACGAAGCATGGATGGAAGATTTCCTTTAATTTCCTGTTGACGGCTGCCAGCAAGAAGTGCTACAATAGGCTTTCCTATTTCAAGACCATGACGATGACAGAACTCTTCCTTTGTCTCTTTGTAACCTTCAAGGAATGAACGAACCTCATTGGCAGTTGGGTTTCCAACATAATGAACTGGATAATTATGCTTCTTCTCAAAGAACTCCTTCTCGAAAGGAAGAATACAGAACATCTCTTCCACATCTCTACGAAAATTTTTTATTCGCCATTCCTTCCATGCCCAAATCTTTGGAGCAATGAAATAGAACGTCCGTGGAACCTTCTCGCCCTTCTTCCTTTTGTCGCTTAGATACTTACAGATCTTTAGGTTGAAACCAGCGTAGTCAACAGGAATAACAACATCTGGTTGCCATTCCACAATATCTCGCTTACAGAACGACATGTTCTCAAGAATAATGCGGAGATGGAGCAAAACAGGAAGAAAGCCCATATATGCCAACTCTTTGTAATGACGAACCCTCGTACCACCCACTGCTGTCATATTGTCTCCACCAAAGAAACGAAATTCAGCATCAGGGTCTTTCTCCTTGATTGATCTCATAAGATGGGAGGCATGGAGGTCACCAGAGGCCTCTCCAACAATAAGGTAATACTTCATTTCCCTTACATTTCTCTTCTTTACGAATTCACAAAATACTGAAGGGCATAGAGGTAGATAACAGTAGCTGGAATAGCCATCAGTGAAGAATCAAAACGGTCTAACATACCTCCATGACCAGGGAGAATGTTCCCTGAATCCTTAATACCGATAGTACGCTTGATGAGCGACTCCACAAGGTCTCCCCATGTTCCGAAGAACACAACCACTATTCCCATACCAATCCATTTCAGAATGGTAAACAACAAAGTGCCTGAAGCTGCAACAGAAACACCCTGAACCTCTTGGGCATCAAGAGTATAATACCCTATTCCTGCCGCAAGCAGAACAACGAAGATGCCGCCTCCAATGCTGCCTTCCCATGACTTCGCTGGGGAGATACGCGGAAAAAGCTTATGCTTCCCAAACAAAGAACCAGTGCAATAGGCTCCTGTATCGTTCATCCAGAGAAACAGGAATACGCTTAACGGAAGAATGGTGCTGAACGTCACCACACCATCTGCATTTTGGAAGGCAAGCACGTTTATAGTTGAAAACGGAAGGGCGATATACATCTGCCCAAGCATTGTGTAAGCCCAATCGGCAAGGGCATTAGCATTCCCCGTATACAACTCGCTTACAAACAAGTATACAATCGTAAGCAAATAGGGAATAAAAACCTCTGCCGTTGACATACCACTACAATAAGATGCCATCGCAAGGAAAAGGAAGACACCTGCTGCGGTAGAAATAAAGCGGTTTACCTGAACCTTTTCTATATGGTTGTTCACAAGGCCGGTATACTCCCATATTGTGACTCCCGTAATAAGGGTAAAGAGAGCAACCATGCCGACGGGAGCCAGCATTCCCGTCACCATAATGGCAACGAAGAATGCTCCCGTAATCGCTCGTACAATGAAGTTTTTCTTTTTTTCTGACATAGTATCTATTAGGTCTTGATGCCCTATGCTCTTTTAACTATTGAGAATAGAGGAGGTATCTGATGTTTCTGAAGAACCAACAGAGTTGGAAGATTCTGATGATGCAGAACCAACTTCTTCCGACTGAAGAATCTCCTCGGAACGGCTCGCCCAAGGGCGCTTTCCGAAGATGCGCTCCACATCTTCTGCAAAAATCACTTCCCGCTCTATGAGCAACTGAGCCAAAGCGTTGTGACCTTCACGGTGTTCCTCAAGGAGGCTCTTAGCACGCTGGTACTGAACGTTGATCATTTTCAGCACCTCCTGGTCTATCTGTTGTGCAGTAGTGTCGGAATACGGCTTAGCAAAAGAATATTCCTGCTGGTTGTAGTAGCAGATATTCGGAAGGGTGTCGCTCATACCAGCATATGCAACCATGGAGTATGCAGCCTTTGTGGTGCGCTCAAGGTCATTCATGGCTCCAGTAGAGATTCTTCCTAAGAAGACATCCTCAGCAGCACGACCGCCAAGCAACGCACACATCTCGTCTAACATAGCTTCCTTCGTGGTTATCTGGCGCTCTTCAGGGAGATACCAGGCTGCTCCAAGGGCACGACCTCTTGGTACTATCGTTACCTTTATAAGCGGATTGGCATACTGGCAAAACCAGCTAACAGTGGCATGACCAGCCTCATGGTAAGCAATGGAACGCTTCTCCTCTGCCGTCATAACCTTTGTCTTCTTCTCCAAACCGCCAATAATTCTGTCTACTGCAGAAAGGAAGTCTTGCTGTCCAACAGACTTCTTGTCGGCTCTTGCTGCTATTAAGGCTGCCTCGTTGCAGACATTCGCAATATCGGCTCCAGAAAATCCTGGGGTCTGCCTCGCAAGTAGTTCTACGTCAAGGTCTTTGTCAACCTTCACCGGACGAAGATGAACTCCAAAAATTGCCTTTCGCTCGTTAAGGTCTGGCAATTCTACATGTATCTCACGGTCAAAACGACCAGCACGAAGCAATGCCTTGTCCAACATATCCACTCGGTTCGTGGCAGCAAGAATAATAACTCCAGAGTTCGTACCAAAGCCATCCATTTCGGTAAGGAGGGCATTGAGAGTATTCTCGCGCTCATCGTTTCCACCCATTCCAGGATGGTTGCTCCTTGCTCTACCAACAGCATCAATCTCGTCTATGAAGATAATGCTCGGAGCTTTCGCCTTTGCCTTGGTGAAGAGGTCACGAACTCGAGAGGCTCCCACTCCAACAAACATTTCAACAAAGTCTGAACCAGACATAGAGAAGAAAGGTACACCAGCCTCGCCAGCAACAGCCTTCGCCAAAAGGGTCTTACCTGTTCCTGGAGGACCCACAAGGAGTGCTCCCTTTGGAATCTTTCCGCCAAGGTCGGTATATTTCTTCGGGTTCTTAAGAAATTCAACAATCTCTTGAACCTCCTGCTTCGCTCCTTCTTGACCTGCAACATCCTTGAACGTAACCTCATGGGGATTGTCCTTACCATATTCCTGAGCCTTACTCTTTCCTACATTGAAGATGCCGCCCATGCCACCTCCACCTCTCATGCCGCCACTCATTCGATACAGAATGAAAATCCAAATGGCGATAAAGAGTATTGTCGGTCCAAAGCTAAGGAGTACGTCCAAAAATCCTGACTGTTCTACTTCATAGTCGAGAGAGCCACTGAATTTCTTCGCCTCCGTCTGACCGTCAAGGAATTTCTCCACCTGATCAACAGAGCCGAAGTTCACTCTCACGTATGGATTCGGACCAACCTGCTTTGCACTGCTATTGAAAACTTTCCTGACATACTCAGGCTTTACATACATCTTCAACTCTGACTCTCGCTTATTGATAACAACCTTTGTGGCATAACCGTGAGAGACAAACTTCTTGAAATCGCTGTACGAGGCTTCTGTGGAGGCTTGCTTTCCAATGTTACCGCCTCCAGTAAAGAACATATACGTGAGAATAACGATTATTATCGCGTACAGCCAGTTAATATTGAACTTAGGCATCTTCGGCCCGTCTTCCTGACCTTGCGGACGCCTGTTATTTGAGTTTACTGCCATTGCTTCTCGTTTTGGGCATTACGTTCCTGTAGATGGAAATCACTTCAAACAGGAACCGTACTTCTACCCGTTAAACATTTTTCTTGTGGGAAACAAATAAAAAGAACCCACCTCTTTCCTGCAGAAGAGTCAAGACCTCTGCATATAAAGTTTCAGACCAACCTTAGTCAAGGTTCGGAATCAGCTCAGTAGGAGCATCTGACCACAAATGCTCAAGGTCATAATGGTCACGAGCCTCAGGAACAAAAATATGTACCATGATGTCTACATAATCCATCGCCACCCATACACAATTCTCTAAACCGGCAACCTTTGTGGGCTTCTCGCCTAAATCAATGCGTAACTTCTCACTGACATTGTCGGCAATAGCCTCGATCTGGCTTGGAGAGCCACCCTCGCAAACTACGAATGCTTTCGTTATACATCCATCTATGCCACTGAGGTCAAGAATAGTGATGTCTCTTCCCTTCTTGTCTTGAATCGCTTCTACTGCCTTATCTACAAGTGTTCTTATTGATTCTGTCATTTTTTTCGTTTTTTTCTTAACACCTTAATTATATATAATAGGTGTGGATAATTATTTTTATAATGATTCTATTATTTACTGATCTTGAATGCACCATTAGCGAAAAAAGTATTCTTTTCCATCCAACAAAATGCATATTTTGAACTTTTGCCTACAAAGTTACTTCAATTATTTCAAATGATGCAGAAAGAACTCTGATTTTTGTGTTTTTTTTAGTAATATACGGCAAAAAATGGAGAAAAAACAAGAAAAATGCACATTTTTGAAAAAAAATCGAGAAAATATTTGGTAGATTCAGAAAAAGTGAGTACCTTTGCATCGCAATTCAGAAATAACGCTCTTGAGAGCAAAAACAACACTGAAAAGCTCGCTAAAAATAGCGAAACAAATTGGGGTATGGTGTAATGGTAACACTGCAGATTCTGGTCCTGCCTTTTCTGGTTCGAGTCCGGATACCCCAACAAAAGCCAAACTTCAATTGAAGTTTGGCTTTTTCTTTTTCTTACACACGCAATTCACCTACATTTACTCATTCACCCACTCGCTAATCTCTCATTCAACCCCCTCTGTCAGCCTCAACACTCTTGAAACAATGACAGAAGAAACAAAAGGAGTTATACTGACAGTCACTGTGGCATACAAACAAACCACGTCAAAATAGGCATTTTCAACATATCCCATACTTAGAGTTCTGCCACTTTGTCATACTTTGGCATACTTTTCCGTTTTGGCACACTCGTTGTTACAAAAAAAGCGACTCCCAACGGAAGTTTCCTTCCTTAAGAGTCATTTCAGTAAACAAGAATAAAAATAATAACAAAAAAAATAGAAAGGAAAAAACAATGGGAAAGATTATTGGTATCGACCTTGGAACAACAAACTCATGTGTAGCAGTATTTGAAGGCAACGAGCCTGTAGTAATTGCAAACTCAGAGGGTAAACGCACTACCCCATCCGTAATCGGATTCGCAGACAACGGAGAGCGTAAGGTGGGAGACCCTGCAAAGCGTCAGGCTATCACAAACCCAAGAAAGACAATATACTCTATAAAGAGATTCATGGGTGAGACATACGCACAGACAGCAAAAGAGGTGGAGCGCATGCCATATCCAGTGGTAAACGAAAATGGTATGCCACGTGTTGACATCGAGGGAAAGAAATACACTCCTCAGGAAATTTCTGCTATGGTGCTGCAGAAAATGAAGAAGACAGCAGAAGACTACCTCGGACAGGAGGTCACAGAGGCTGTTATCACCGTTCCTGCTTACTTCTCTGACTCTCAGCGTCAGGCAACAAAAGAGGCTGGACAGATTGCTGGTCTTGAGGTAAAGAGAATCGTTAACGAACCTACAGCAGCTGCTCTCGCTTATGGTGTCGACAAAGCAAACAAGGATATGAAGATTGCGGTCTTCGACCTCGGAGGCGGTACTTTCGATATCTCCATCCTTGAATTCGGTGGTGGTGTGTTCGAGGTGCTCTCAACCAACGGTGATACTCACCTTGGTGGTGATGACTTCGACCAGGTAATCATCGACTGGCTCGCAAATGGCTTCAAGGCTGAAGAGGGCATAGACCTCACAAAAGACCCAATGGCTATGCAGCGACTTAAAGAGGCTGCTGAAAAGGCGAAGATTGAACTCTCAAGCTCTACATCAACAGAAATCAACCTTCCTTACATCTCTGCAGAAGGTGGAGTGCCTAAGCACCTCGTAAAGACTCTCACTCGCTCACAGTTCGAGCAGCTCGCCCACAACCTCATTCAGGCTTGTCTCGTGCCTTGCCAGAATGCAGTTCGAGATGCTGGTATCTCTACATCTGATATCGATGAGGTGATTCTCGTAGGTGGCTCAAGCCGTATCCCTGCCGTACAGACTCTCGTAAAGAACTACTTCGGTAAGGAACCTTCAAAGGGCGTAAACCCTGATGAGGTCGTTGCTGTGGGTGCAGCTATTCAGGGCGCAATTCTCGCTGGAGACGCTGGTCAGGATATCGTGCTTCTCGATGTCACTCCACTTACTCTCGGTATCGAGACCATGGGTGGCGTAATGACAAAGCTCATTGACGCAAACTCAACAATCCCTTGCAAGAAGTCTGAGATATTCTCAACAGCTGCCGACAACCAGACTGCCGTTACAATACACGTACTCCAAGGTGAGCGACCAATGGCTTCTCAGAACAAGTCTATCGGTAACTTCAACCTTGAGGGAATCGCACCAGCACGTCGTGGTGTTCCACAGATCGAAGTAACATTCGACATTGACGCAAACGGCATCCTCTCTGTTTCGGCAAAAGACAAGGCAACTGGCAAGGAACAGTCAATCCGCATCGAGGCTTCTTCAGGTCTCTCTAAGGAAGACATCGAGCGCATGAAGGCTGAGGCAGAGGCAAATGCTGATGCCGACAAGAAGGAGCGCGAGAAGATCGATAAGCTCAATCAGGCTGACTCTATGATCTTCCAAACAGAGAACATGCTCAAGGAGTCTGGCGACAAGCTGCCTGCTGACGTAAAGGCAGAGGTAGAGGCTGCTGTCAACAAGCTCAAGGATGCCCACAAGGCACAAGACCTTGCTGCCATCGATGCTGCCATCGCAGAACTGAACAATGCTGCTCAGAAGATGTATCAGGCTCAGGCTGGCGCTCAGCAGGCTGGTCCTCAGTCAGGTGCACAAGGCTTCAACGGTGGTTCACAGCCTAACAACAACGGCTCAAACGATGCACAAGATGCTGATTTTGAGGAGGTGAAATAAGCACATAGAGAAATAAGAATACAATATCAAATGGAAA
>CALZTP010000096.1 GCA_945829115.1 uncultured bacterium
GAACTCCCCCAGGACAGGAATGTAGCAAGGGTACTTGGTTGTAGCGGTGCGATGTGAGTAGCTCGCTCACCCCGCCTCTTTAGCTCAGTTGGCCAGAGCACGTGATTTGTAATCTCGGGGTCGTTGGTTCGAATCCGACAAGAGGCTCAGAACTTTTTAAGGAATCATCTCACAAAGATGGTTCCTTATTTCGTTATTATACGAAACGTTCAATTAAGTACCTTGAGTGTATGAGTTGCTCTCTTCATAGCATAGATATAAGAATCGCTCGTTTACTCATCGCTGGAAACACCAAAAAGGTTACACATTATTAAAAAATGAAAGATAAACAATAATAATCACCCCTAACTGATATATAACAGTAAGAAAATGGACCCAAAAGAAATACATCAGTTGACAGCATATTCCAAACAAAGCGGAATGATTATGGGATTAGTTTGGGTGCTCAGCTTTGCATGCTTCGTGGCATCACTAAAAGACCAGGGGCTCACACTGATCTTTGATCTCACCATAATCTCAATACCCATTTGTGGAGTGAAACTGCTAAAGCACTATCGCGACAAGATTCTAAACGGAACAATATCGTTCATGAGGGCATTCGCATATTCCATGACAATGTTCTTACATGCGATCATCATACTAAGCTTCGCACAATGGCTCTACATGGAGTTTCTTGACAACGGATTTATTTTCTCTTCATTGGCAGCAAAGGTGCAGTCTCCAGAGTATAAGCCTTTCCTTGATGCTTATGGGGTGTCTATGGAAGAAATAAACACACAGCTGAAGGCAATGGCTGACACCCGACCAATCGACTTCCCTTTCATGTTCTTGTTCACAAACATCTTCCTCAGCCTCATTCTCAGTTGGGTGATAGCACTGATAACAAAAAGAACTAAGAAACGTTACTGATTTTCACCCTCAGAAAATACATTTTCTAATAAAAAAACAAAAAAACAACATGGATATTTCTGTTATCATACCTTTATACAACGAAGCAGAATCGCTTCCTGAACTCTATGCATGGATTGCAAGAGTATGCAAAGAAAATAACTTCTCTTACGAAGTGATTTTCGTAAACGACGGCTCCACAGACAACTCCTGGGAAGTAATAGAGAAATTAGGAGAGGAGCACAAAGAGGTGAAAGGCATCAAGTTCCGCAGAAACTACGGAAAGTCTCCTGCCCTATACTGTGGCTTCGAAAGAGCTGAGGGAAACGTGGTGATCACAATGGATGCAGACCTTCAAGATTCTCCTGACGAGATTCCAGGACTGTACTCCATGATTGTTGATGAGGGCTATGACCTCGTGAGCGGATTCAAAATGAACAGAAAGAAGGGCGACCCGCTCTCAAAAACCATTCCAACAAAACTCTTCAACGCAACAGCAAGAAAGGTCTCTGGCATTCACAACCTCCACGACTTCAACTGCGGATTGAAGGCATACAGAAAAGAAGTGGTGAAGAACATCGAGGTGTATGGAGAAATGCACCGATACATGCCATACCTCGCAAAAAATGCAGGTTTCGACAGAATTGGTGAGAAAAAAGTACACCATCAGGCAAGAAAATATGGCGAGTCGAAGTTCATGGGATGGAACCGATTCGTAAACGGTTACCTCGACCTCATGACTCTCTGGTTCCTTTCCACCTTTGGGAGAAAACCAATGCATGTCTTCGGATTCCTCGGCTCACTGATGTTCTTCATTGGATTCATTGCTGTCGTCTGTCTTGGTGTCGACAAGTTGTGGTGTCTCTCTCACGGAATTCCTCAGCGCCTGATTGCAGACTCTCCGTATTTCTTCATCTCGCTAACAATGATGATCATCGGTACACAACTCTTCATTGCGGGATTCCTCGGAGACCTTATCTCACGAACTTCACAAGGACGTAACGAATATCAGATTGAAAAAACGATATAAATGCTTAAAAGACTCTTTACAACAACTTGTCTCGCTGCTATAATGATTTCAAATGCTTTCTCTTCTTCATTCGCTTTGAACGAGAGAGGCAATGAATCATATGCAGCTGTCGCAACGAAGGAGAGTGGTGAAAACTCTTTCTCGGCTATCACAATGAACGAGGGAGGTGTCAACTTCATGGCGGGAAAGGGCTTACAGAGTGACTCTATTCCAATACCGAAGAAAAAGGTAAGCAAGATAACAAAGTATTTGAAGCATCTTGCTGTGGGCATTGACCTCGTCGGACCGCTGATGTACAAATTCGGCGACCAAGGAGACTATCAGGCATTCGCACAAGCAAACATCAGTGGGAAATATTTCCCTACAGTGGAAATAGGTTACGGAAAAGCAAATAAGACAAATTTCGATACCAACGTGACTTACAAGGCGAAAGCACCTTTCGGACGTATCGGATGCGACTTCAATATCTTGAAGAATAAGAATGACGACTACCGTCTCGTGATCGGACTGAGATACGGATTCACTTCCTTCGACTACGACACAACTGGTCCTGTTCCTGAAAATACGGGGGAGGAGAACACTGACTCTGAAAATACTGGAGGTGAGAATAGCAATAGCGGAACATCTGGCAATGCATTCTTTGGTATCACAAGAACAGACGACTCTCCAGAAATGGTAACGGTCTCTGAGAAATGCAAGGTGCAGTGGGCAGAGGTGGTCTTTGGTGCCGACGCAAAGGTGTGGGGAGGACTTCACATGGGTTGGTCGCTGCGCTACCGCAAGCGCTTGTCTTGCTCCGACTACGTAAACACTCCTATCTACGCTCCTGGTTATGGTGATGCCGGACAGGGGGCACGATTCATGGCTCTTTACACTGTCTCTTTTCAGTTCTAACCAAAGGGCATTAAAACCTTTCAAAAACCTCACAACTCTTCATCGCTTATGAAAAAGAAATGGCATCTGCCGCTACTTATTCTTCTTGTCGTTGGCTCGGTTCTCATAATTCGTCAACAATACACCATGCCTTACCAACACAATAAAGGCATGGTCTTCGGTACGTTCTATTCCATAACCTACCAGCATCCTAACGACCTTCAAAAGGAGATAGAGGCGGAACTGAAAAAAGTAGACGAAGCACTTTCTCCTTTCAACAAGAACTCCATCATCACTGCTGTCAACGAAAACCGCCCAGTGACTCTCAACAAGATGTTCACAGATGTCTTCACACTTGCAAAAGAGGTATCAGAAGATACGGAAGGGGCGTTCGATATCACTGTGGCACCTTTTGTGAATGCTTGGGGCTTCGGATTCAAAAGCAATGTCATGCCTACACCAGAAGCCATAGACTCTCTACGCACTTTTGTTGGATTCGAAAAAGTGGAAATGAGGAAAAACGCCATCGTAAAGAAAGATCCGAGGGTTACTCTCGACTGCTCGGCAATAGCAAAGGGATATGGCGTTGACGTAATTGCAAAATTCTTCCATGAGAAAGATATCAAAAACTTCTTAATAGAAATAGGAGGAGAAATCTCTGCCTACGGTGTGAACGCAAAACATGAAGCGTGGGGAATAGGCGTTGAAAAGCCAGAAGACGATTCACTAAGCGTGTCGTCTAATCTTTTCACTGTTCTCAAGGCAGAAAATATCGCCATGGCTACAAGCGGAAACTACAGGAACTTCTACTACAAAGACGGAAAGAAATACGCACATACTATCGACCCTCGAACAGGAAACCCAGTACAGCATAATATCCTTTCTGCAACAGTTCTCTGTAACAGCTGCGCAAAAGCAGATGCTTACGCTACGTCTTTCATGGTTCTCGGACTCGAGAAAGCAAAGGAAATTCTCAGCAGACATCGTGAAATGAAGGCTTTCCTCATTTATCATGACAAAGACAGCTACGGAGTATGGAAATCTCCTGGACTATAAAACTTTACTGCTCCTTTTTCCTGGGATAAAAAAAGAAAATATGCACGAGAAACTAATCACCTTACCACTATTCCAAGGAATGAGCAAGGCAGATATTGAAACTGCTCTTGGAAAAATCAAATTGCGGGAGAAGAGCATATGCAAAAACACAAAGATCGTGGAAAGCGGACAGAACTGCCGCGGAGTGTTCTTCCTCGTAGAAGGGACTCTCGAGATGGAGACAATCTCTGAAGACGGGAAAATACGTGTCACGGAAGTAACTCCAGAACCTTATATCCTCGAAATAGAACGTCTCTTTGGACTGCAGCAGAGATATCTCAGCACTTACACAACGAGAAGCCAATGCAAATTCCTGTATGCAAGAAAAGACGACATTCTCTATCTCTTGAATGAGAATATCGTCTTCCGCCTGAACGTGCTGAACATTCTTTCTACATTGTCGCAAAGAAGAAATTTGAAACTCTGGACAACAACATCCAGTGAGACCGAAAGCCATATCATACGCTTCATTCATCAACACTGCCGACTACAAATCGGGCGGAAGACCATTTACATAAAAATGAACAGTCTCGCTGAAGCTATACATGCTTCAAGAATTGAAGTATCTGTCGCTTTGAACAAAATGAACAACGAAAGAAGAATTGTTCTGCAACGGGGCATAATAACTATTCCGGAAATCTCTCAACTGAACTACTGACACTAAGAAAAAAACACGATAAAAGCAGAGAAAACTGAATTAACTATAATTAATAATTGCATCTTCCACAATTATTATTTGTGACAATCAGCGAGTTATGCTTTTGGAATAAAAAAAAAAGTAAAAAACAGCAAAAAATATTCTAAGAAATTATTTGCGACATAGAAAAATTATCACTAACTTTGCAGAGCATAATTTGCCCAGAATAGAAATATGATAAAAATTGACAGACATATAGAAATCCTTCTGTTGAACAATGACTGTGTTATTGTTCCAGGACTTGGTGGATTTATGGCCCACCATGTCCCAGCAAGGTATTATACTGACTGTCAATCATTTATCCCTCCTTTGAGACAACTGGGTTTTAATAGTCAACTGCAGATAAACGACTCGTTGCTTGCTCAGGCATATATCGAAACATACGATATTAGCTATCCAGAAGCTCTCAGAAGAATTGCTTCTGAAGTAGAAGAGCTGAAGCAGACACTGCAAAATGAAGGCTCTTGCGAACTCCACGGAATTGGTACACTCAGTCAGACAATTGACGGAAGAATAGAGTTTGAACCTTGTGAAGCAGGACTCCTGACACCAAGCCTTTACGCTCTCAACAGTCTTGACTTCCCACTTCTTGAGACAACCACAGTAGCAACGAAGGCTGCAAAGGGCACATCTGAAGATTTCACTGCACCAAAGCCTGTGCCACATCTCGCTTCATCAAAGAATACTTCCTCAGAAGAGGGCAGTGATGAAGAAAAAGAATACTCAGAGCCTGTTATCTCTATTAAAATAAGCACCATAAAGCATATCGCTACTGCTGCGGCTGCCATTATTGCACTGTTTGTATGCGCTATTCCATTTGGGAAGCTATATCAGCCAGAATTGAACGAAAGCTTTGCAGATACTGGAATTCTCTTCAATATACTTCCAGAGGAACTGCGTGAGCAGAGTATTGATTCCGCACAGAAAATAATCTCTTTCAATAACGCTCCAGCAAACGACTCACAAGACTCTGCCAATGCAGAAAACAACGAGCAGGCTTCAAGTGATGCTGATTGCAAGAAGGTTGAAAAAGATACTGGAACAATTGACTCTGACAATAGCGCAACAGAAGTAAGGACTCCTTCACAAAAAGAGGAGGCTAAGGTTGTAAAGAAAGAGGAGGCTAAGGTCCCTTCCAAAAGTGAAGCAAAAGCCACTACAAAGAAATGCGACAAGAAAGAATCACCGAACTTGGTTTCTAACGGTGAGTTTTACAGTATCGTTATAGCAAGTCAGGTGGCAAAGAATAATGCCGAAATCTTCGTTGACAAACTCCATGCTCTTGGTCTTGACAAAGCGGAGGTTGTGGAACACGGGAAAGGCAGAAAGGTTATATACGGCCGCTTCAAGACTCAGGCAGAGGCATACAAATATCTCAATAGCATCCGTGATGCGAATGCAGCCTTTGAGGAGGGATGGATCATGAAGTTCAACAAGTAGGCAGTGCCTCGTAAAACAACACTTCCCACTTGAAATCATACAGGAGAAAGTCAGAGAACAAGGTAAAGACTGCCAAGCAATAAAAACAGGCGTCAACACCTGTTCCCTGACTTTCTCGGTTTACATAAAATTCCTTTCATGCCTTCATTTTTATACATTCACGCAGCATGTAGAAAAAAAAGGATTTGAATATCTACCCTATAAGCATTAAAAAAATAGCAAAAAAAAGAAATAAGAAATGAAAAGAGTTAGATGCCCTAAATGCGATAACTACATTATCTTCGACGAAAAGAAATACGAGGACGGACAGCAACTCGTGTTCCAATGTCCAGAATGCGGAAAGCAGTTCGGAATACGTCTTGGAGTTTCTAAGGTCCACAAAATGCAACGCGACCAGAACCCAGAAGAGGAGATAGACGAAAACGCATATGGCTCCATTCATGTTATAGAGAACATGTTCCACTTCCGACAGGTTCTTCCTCTGCATCTCGGAGATAATATCATAGGGAAATACGCAAAAGGGAATGATATTCATTGCCCTATTGAAAGCAGCGACCCATCTCTCGACCTCCATCATTGTATCATAAATGTCTCTTTCGACAAGAATAAACAACTGAAATACATACTCCGAGACGGTCCTTCAAACACAGGTACCTTCGTAAGCAATGTGATTCTTGGAGATAGAGAGCGAAGGGTTGTAGAGCACGGTACGCTCTTTACCCTGGGAGCAACAAGCGTGATTCTCCATACCAAAGACGAGGAAGAAGATTAATCTGAACCGAAAAGTCAGAAAAATATACAAAAGAAAAAAATGAATAGAAAGAATACCTATGCCATAATATTGTTGACACTGTTAGCAGTCTCTTGCGGTGTTGAGAACAACATAAAAAAGGGTGAGAAATTTCTTGCCCTTGGGGAGTATTATGACGCAGGTATGCAGTTCAAGACCGCCTATTCGAAAACGCCGGCAAAAGAGAGAAACAAGCGTGGAGACCTTGCACTGAAAACAGCAAACTGTTTCCAAAGAATAAATTCCTCACAAAGAGCAGTGGCAGCATACCAGAATGCAATAAGATATAAACGGGCAAACATAGAAGATCGACTCACATATGCTCGCCAGTTGCTCAGAATAGGTAATTATCGCAGTGCACAAAAGGAGTTTGAACTGATTCTCGACTCTATGCCAGAGAATATCTTAGCGAAAAACGGACTACTTTCTGCAAAAAACGCACCACAATGGAAAAAAGAGGGCTCGAAATATACCGTAAAGAAACAAGACTTCTTCAATTCACATAGGGCAGACTATTCTCCCATGCTCTCTGGCGACCAATATTCAACACTCTATTTCACCTCCACACGTAACGATGCAACAGGAGATGAGCTCAGCGGCATTACAGGAACAAAACCAGGTGATATCTTCTTTTCTGAGAAAGACGAGAAAGGGAAATGGAAAAAACCAGAGGTGGTGAACGGAGGAGTAAACACCGCAAACGATGAGGGTACACCAGCGTTCTCGCCTGACGGACAGACCATGTATCTCACTCAATGTCTCGCAGATGGCGACTACCCTCGATACGCCACAATAGCTAAATCAAAAAGAGCTGATGCGGCTTGGGGAAAGGCTGAGGCACTTGCTATCTCAAAAGATACGCTCTCAAGCTTCGCACACCCTACCGTCTCACCTGATGGGCATTGGATGTACTTCGTTTCTGATATGCCTGGCGGACAAGGGGGTATGGACATCTGGCGCGTGAGAATAACAGAGACAGGCTTCGGAGGAGTAGAGAATCTCGGACCAAAGATAAACACTCCAGGAAACGAGATGTTCCCGTCTTTCCGACCTAACGGAGACTTGTACTTCTCTTCCGACGGTCATCCCGGAATGGGTGGTCTCGATATCTTTTATGCCACAGCAAACAGTCGTGGGGAATTGGAAATAGTTCATCCGGGTTACCCACTCAACTCTCATGGCGATGACTTCGGAATCACTTTCAACGGCTTGAAGAACGAGGGTTTTTTCTCCAGCAACAGGAGTGATACGGGTAGAGGATGGGACAAAATCTACTCTTTCGTATACCCAGAGATTCTCCAGACTGTAAAGGGATGGGTATACGAGATTGATGGTTACGAGCTTCCTGCTGCATTGGTTTATATGGTTGGCGACGATGGAACAAACCTTAAACTAAACGTAAAAGGAGATGGCTCCTTTGAACAGAAAATAAACCCTGACGTCAACTACATTTTCCTTGCCACATGCAAGGGTTACCTCAACCATAAAGAGGAACTGACCGTAAAACCTGCCGAAGACTCCGAAGAGTATACACTTCAGTTCCCACTCGCAAATATCAGCATACCAACGCTCATAGAGAATATCCATTTCGATTTCGACCGAGCAACACTGAAACCGGAGTCAACAACATCTCTCGATAAACTTGTGGAACTGCTGAAGGAAAATCCAAATATCACCATCGAACTGTCTTCTCACTGCGACTACAGGGGCTCTGAGAATTATAACCTCCGTCTTTCTCAGAAGAGAGCAGAGAGCGTATGCAATTATCTCACCGACCATAATATCTCACCTGACCGACTAACTCCTGTGGGCTATGGCAAGAATCGTCCAAAGGTAGTAAGAAGGAAGTTAGCAGAGAAATATTCATGGCTGAAAGAGAACGATACGCTCACACAGGCGTTCATAGAACGTCTACCTGCCGATCAGCAGGAGATCTGCAATCAGTTAAACCGTCGCACTGAGTTCCTCGTTCTGCGCACCACCTATGGTCTCTTTGATAAAGACGGAAAGCTCAAAAATATAAAGAAGAATGCAGAGAAAGAGGCAACGAAAGAGGGCGATGACGAATTGTTCTTCGAATAATTCCATCTCTCTTAGTTACTGCTAAAGAGAAACTCATTCTATCCCTGAAACTGTGTATGCAAGTGGGCAGTGCAAGGATTTTCAAATTATTTCTCGCACCTACATAAACAACATAAATTATAATAATTTATAAGGAAAAGGCTATATAGAATTGATTTAAATAATGAATTTAACGAATAAAAATAAATTTTCTATAAAAATACTTGCATTTTACTCGGAAAATTTGTAATTTTGCAACGTGTTTTTCATGGTATTAGATTATTAAGGTTACAAGGGTTAGTTGTCGTGAGACAATTAATCCTATTTTTTTGCTTTTCCACAGTAAGGCGATAAGAATATATTGCATTATACCCAGTTTGCAGCTGCTTGAGCAATCCTATTTGCAGCTGCTTGAGCAATCCTATTTGCAGCTGCTTGAGCAATCCTATTTG
>CALZTP010000097.1 GCA_945829115.1 uncultured bacterium
GTTATGATAGCATCGAAAACATGTGGCAGACAGTCCGGCATCCAGATAGTTCATAGTCGTCGAACTCACGGTATTTAGAGTGTTTTTAGACTAATCCTTAGCAGCCACAGTTAATTTCCTTGCTTGTGAAAGCTTTTAGCATAACCCTTTACTAAAAGACAGAATTGATAGAGATATTTTTTTTATAAGTCATTCATTGACATACAGATACAAAAAAAGATTATGCGGTTACACAGTTTCTTGGACAAGGTGCAGTTTTCTTCACCTCAGCATGTCCGAACCGTATAACCGCATAAAGAAAGTATGAAAGAAGTTGAATGCTCGTTTAGTTAGAAGAATTCTTGAAGACGAGCTTGAACTCACCAGAAATCTTCTCTACACGACGCTGATGGCGTCCACCTTCAAAGGTAGCCTTGAAGAAGGTGTCGAGAATCTTCTCAGCCTCGTTGTTCGTAACGAAACGACCTGGGAGCACGAGAACGTTAGCATCGTTGTGCTGACGAATGAGCTGCGCAATCTCAGGACACCAAGCGATGCCAGCACGCACTGCCTGATGCTTGTTCAGCGTCATGGCGATTCCCTGTCCAGAGCCACAGATGCCGATACCAACATTCACCTTTCCTGACTCTATGCCTTCTGCGAGAGCATGACCGAAGTCGGTATAGTCGCAAGAAGCATCGCTCCATGTGCCATAGTCCTCTACTGGGTAGCCTTTCTGCTCAAGGTACTGCAAAACGAATTTCTTTAGTGGGTAACCAGCGTGATCGCAGGCAACACCTATTTTTTTTATTTCCATGACGTTAAGGTTTTTGTTGTGGTTATTAATTTTTTTTATATGCAGGTGCAAAGAATGCACAACTTCTTTTAAGGGTGGTTCTATAAATTAGCTTTATCAGATTTCCGATTTATCTCTGAGAGCAGAGTGTCAGTTTTTGATGGAACGATGCGGACATCGTGACTGAGGAAACTGGCAGTATGCGCCAGAGAAAAACGGAAGGATGACAAAACGTCAAGCCATAATTACAAATTTTTGACGGTGGTAATTTATAGAACCACCCTTAAGAGTCAGTAGGGGAGCAAATCTCCCTTACTGACTAAACATTTTTTTTTCAGAATCTTGCAATCAGCGATTAAAGCATTGCCTTAACCTGATTGTAAACATTCTCGCCTGTGTAGCCAAGCTTCTCGTCAAGAACTTTGTAAGGAGCAGAGAAACCGAAGCTCTCAAGACCCCAGATCTTTGACTCTGGAGCAGCACCAATCAGGAAGCCCTGAAGGTTCACAGGGAGACCAGCAGTCATACCGAATACCTTCGCTCCAGCAGGAATAACAGACTCCTGATAGTCCTTTGGCTGGCGACGGAACAGACCCTCTGAAGGAACGCTGACAATGCGGCAGCGAACACCATCCTTGCGGAGGAGCTCAGCACCAGAAACGAGTGTAGACACCTCTGAGCCAGAAGCAACCATCACAACGTCTGGGTTCTCGTCAGAGCCAGCCACGATATATGCGCCACGCTCTGCGAGAGAGTAGTCGTTACCCTCTGGAAGGTCGTTGATGTTCTGACGAGAGAAGATGAGAGCAGTTGGAGTGTCTGTGTTCTCCATAGCCATCTTCCATGCCACTGTGGTCTCCTTTGCCTCTGCAGGGCGAAGAACGAGAACAGAGTTCTTTCCGTGGTGGTTCTGAAGTTTCTCCATGAGACGAATCTGTGCCTCCTGCTCAACAGGCTCGTGAGTAGGACCATCCTCACCAACGCGGAATGCATCGTGTGTCCAGATGAACTTCACTGGAAGCTCCATGAGAGCAGCCATACGAACAGCTGGCTTCATATAGTCAGAGAATACGAAGAATGTTCCGCAAGCAGGGATGACACCACCGTGGAGAGCCATACCGATGCAGCAGCAAGCCATGGTGAGCTCAGCAACACCAGCCTGGAAGAAAGCGCCAGAGAAGTCGCCTGCCTTCAGGTCGTGAGTCTTCTTCAAGAAACCGTCGGTCTTATCAGAGTTAGAAAGGTCGGCAGAAGCACAGATCATGTTTGGAACCTGCTCAGCGAGTGCAGAGAGACAAGCAGCAGATGCAGAGCGAGTAGCATCGTTTGCCTTCTGCTGAACCTTTGACCAGTCAATCTTTGGAGCCTTGCCAGAGAACCAGGCGTTCTGAGCAGCAGCCTTCTCAGGATTTGCATCTGCCCAAGCCTGCTCCTCAGCATAGCGCTCTGCGCAGATAGCCTCGAGAGCGGCAGCACGGTTTGCGTAGAGCTCCTTCACATCGTCGAAAATCTGGAATGGGTTCTCTGGGTCGCCACCGAGGTTCTTCACTGTGTTCACATAAGCGTCGCCACCGAGAGGAGCACCGTGTGTCTTGCAGTTTGCCTCGTAAGAAGAGCCGTCAGCCTTCAGCGCACCCTTACCCATGATGCACTTACCGATGATGAGAGTAGGCTTTCCAGTGACTGCCTTTGCCTGCTCGATAGCCTTACGAATCTGCTCTACGCAGTTTCCGTTGATCTCAATCACTTCCCAACCGAGAGCACGATACTTCGCTGCTGTGTCTTCGTTCATAACGTCCTTTGTCTCTGTAGAGAGCTGGATGTCGTTAGAGTCGTAGAACATGATAAGGTTATCGAGACCGAGCACAGAAGCTACACGAGCACCGCCCTGAGAAATCTCTTCCTGTACACCACCGTCAGAGATGTAAGCATAGATGGTCTCCTTTGCGAAGGTAGGGTTTCCAGTGTGCTCAGCAAGGAACTTTGCAGCAATGGCAGCACCAATGGCATAAACATGTCCCTGACCAAGCGGACCAGAGGTGTTCTCAATACCACGAACGATGTCGAACTCTGGGTGACCAGTTGTTGGAGAGCCCCACTGACGAAGCTGGGCAAGCTCGTCGAGAGTGAACTTTCCGGCGAGGCAGAGCTGAGAGTAGAGCATTGGTGCCATGTGTCCTGGGTCGAGGAAGAAGCGGTCGCGGCCCACCCAAGTTGGGTTCTTTGGATCGTGAACGAGATACTCTGAGTAGAGCACGTTAATGAAGTCAGCGCCACCCATAGCACCTCCAGGGTGTCCTGACTTTGCTTTTTCTACAGCACTTGCAGCGAGAATACGAATATTGTCGGCTGCGTGGTTCATTACTTCTATTGAATTTGCCATAATGAATTATTTGATTTGTTTGTTAATTATAAGTTTATAAAGTAGGTGGGTATCATGATTCTAACTTTCTACCGAATGCTGATGCACACCTGCTTTGTTAGTAAATGAAATGATTATTTTTGGTTTTTAGCATTGATGCCTTATCAATGGTTATCAGCATTGATGCCTTATCTGTGGTTATCAGCACTGATGCCTTATCTGTGGTTTTCGGCACTGATGCCTTACCTGTGGTTATCAGCACTGATGCCTTATCTGTGGTTTTCGGCAGCAATATGCTCTATGGCGAGGTCTGCCTTATAGCGCTCAATATACTTGTTGAAGCCCTCCACATCCTTTGGGTCAGGAGAGATTTCAACGCCGGTATTGCCATTGAACACAACCTCGTCGAGGAATGCAGGAAGCGACTGTCCCTCGCTCTTGTTCACGAGATAAGAAGCGAGAAGGGCAATTCCCCAAGCACCACCCTCACCAGCTGTCTCCATAACAGAGATAGGTGAGTTCAGAGCAGCAGCAAGCACCTTCTGTCCAACACCAGGAGTCTTGAAGAGTCCGCCATGACCCGTGAGACGGTCAACCTTTACATGCTCCTCGTTGAAGAGAACATCGTTTCCGAGCTTCAGCACCGCCACAGCAGCATAGAGGTGAGCACGCATGAAGTTTGCGAGGTTGAACGTATCGTTTGCACTACGCACAACGAGTGGTCGACCCTCTACGGCTCCAGTGATATGCTCTCCAGAGAAATAGTTGTAGGAGATGAGACCACCACAGTCTGTGTCTCCTGTAAGTGCGTGGTTATAAAGCTTTCCGAAGATTTCGTTCATGTCTACCTTTACACCCAAGAGCTGCTGGTATTCCTTGAAGATATTCACCCACGCATTAAGGTCAGACGTGCAGTTGTTGCAGTGAACCATTGCCACGAGACTACCGTCTGGAGTTGTCACCATGTCAATCATCTCAGAAGGCTTTGAAAGGTCCTTCTCAAGAACAATCATTGAGAAAGAAGACGTTCCGGCAGAGACATTTCCAGTGCGCTGACGAACAGCATTCGTAGCAACCATTCCAGTTCCTGCATCTCCCTCAGGAGGGCATACTGGTATTCCTGCCTGAAGATGTCCAGAAACGTCCAGACGTGCTGCACCCTCTGCAGTCAGCGTTCCTGCGTTCTCTCCAGCAACAAGTGGAGTAGGGAGAATCTGCTCTATATCCCAAGGGTAGTTCTTCTCTGCCACGAGGTTTCTGAATTTCTCAACCATAGTGGCGTTGTAGCTCTTTTTCTCTGGGTCTATAGGGAGCATGCCAGAAGCATCTCCTATGCCAAGGACACGCTCGCCCGTCAGCTGCCAATGGATATATCCTGCAAGAGTGGTGATGAAGTCGATTTCCTTCACATGCTCATCGTTGTTCAGAACACACTGGTAGAGGTGAGAGATGCTCCAGCGGAGAGGGATGTTATAGTTGAAGAGAGAAGAGAGTGCCTTTGCTGCCTCTCCAGTATTGGTGTTTCTCCAAGTGCGGAAAGGAACGAGAATCTCCCCAGCCTTATTGAACGCCATATAGCCATGCATCATTGCAGAGAAGCCGATTGCTGCGAGGGAGGTGATCTCCTCGCCATATTTCTCTGTAACGTCATGGCGAAGGTCTGCGTAGCAATCCTGCAGACCATGCCAGATAGCTTCTATGCTATATGTCCAATGGCCGTCAACGAGCTGGTTCTCCCATTCGTGGCTTCCCTGAGCAATGGGATTGTTCTCCTCATCGATGAGCACCGCCTTTATACGTGTGGAACCAAACTCAATTCCGAGCACGGCTTTTCCTGCCTTTATAATTTCTTTTGCTGTCATTGTTATGTTGTGTGTATTAGGGTGGGGAAGTGATTCCTCCCCACCTTATGGTCACTTTAGGGTGGTTCTATAAATTAGCCTTGACAGATTTCGATTCAATTTTTGAGATCAAAGTGTAAGTGAAAAAGGGAGCAATGCGGGCATTGTGACCGAGAGAACTTACACTTTGAGCCAAAAAGAGAGCGAAAGATGGCAAGACGTTATATCCACTCTGAGAAAATATCTACGGTGGTAATTTTTAGAACCACCCTTTATTACTTCAGAGACTTGTTGAGCATGTAGTAAACCTCGTTGTTGCGAAGCTGCTGCTTGAAGCCACTGATGGTTGTGTCCTTATTGATGCTGATGAACTCAATGCCCGTGATCTCTGCGAAGTCCTCCCAGTATTCTGAGGTGATGTCATAAGAGAAAGCAGAGTGGTGGGTTCCACCAGCAAGAATCCATGCTCCAGCACCAATCTCGAATGTTGGCTGTGGCACCCACAATGCAGAAGCCACTGGCAGCTTAGGCATTGGCTTTGGCTCGATACACTCCACATCGCTTGTGATCAGACGGAAGCGGTTGCCAAGGTCAACGACAGTCGCTTTACAGCCAGAACCGGTCTTTGAGGTGAACACGATACGTGCGGTCTGCTCTTTACGAATACCGATTCCGAGGAAGTGAACTTCGAGAGTTGGCTTGTCAACAGAGATCAGCGGACAAACCTCGAGCATATGGCTCTGGAGACTTGATGTGCAGTCAGAAGCGAAGTTCAGAGTGTAGTCCTCAAGGAACGAGCAACCCTTCTCCATGCCCTGGTTCATGACCCAGAGAGAACGGTAGAGACACGCAGTCTTCCAGTCGCCCTCAGCACCGAAGCCAATACCCTCTGCCATGAGGCGCTGGGAAGCAAGGCCTGGAATCTGGTCGAAGCCGATGAAGTTCGGATCTTTGATGTCTGCCTCACCGAGGTCGTCGAAGTTCGTTGTGAAGGCAGTGGCTCCTTCTTCCTTCAAAACCCTGCGGAGTGCTATCTCTGCCTTTGCAGCATGGCGAACCTTCTCCCAGTAAACCTCCTCGCCAGACTCATCGATCTTTATTGTGTAGCATTTCTTATATTCTTCCACAAGAGCGTCAGCCTCTTCGTCTGACACCTGCTTCCAATATTCCATGAGAGAAGAGACTGGGTAGTAGTCAACATGGTATCCGAGGCGCTGCTCGAACTCCACGCGGTCGCCATCTGTTACGGCAACGTTGTTCATGTTCAGACCAAACATAAGGCAGCGAACATTGTGCGCATCGGCAACAGCTGCTGTCACGCGAGCCCATACTGCTATCTGGCGCTGCACCTCAGCAGACTTCCAATGTCCAACAACAACCTTTCTTGGTACTCTCATTCGTGAGCAGATATGTCCGAACTCAATGTCGCCATGTGCAGACTGGTTGAGGTTCATGAAGTCCATGTCGATAGAATCCCATGGCAGCTCAGCATTGTATTGTGTGTGGAGGTGAAGGAGAGGCTTCTGAAGTGCCTGAAGACCTTTTATCCACATCTTTGCTGGAGAGAAGGTGTGCATCCATGTTATGATGCCTACGCACTTCTCGTCGTTGTTGGCAGCCTTCATGATTGCCTCTACCTCTACAGAGGAGTTTGCTGTGCCTTTATATACCACCTTTATAGGAATGATCCCGCTGGCGTTCAGACCGTCCACCATCTCCTGAGAGTGACCGTCTACAATCTTCACTGTCTCACCGCCGTAGAGAAGCTGTGCACCAGTGATCCACCATAGTTCAAGGTTTTCAAATGCTTTCATTTTTAGATTCGTTTTTAAATTAGTTTAAATTAGTTTTTTGCATGTCGTTTTCATTTCTCCCTCCTCTCACCAGAAAGCAGTAGTTGTTACTTCTTCTTCTGACCGTAGTAAGCGTTCGGACCGTGCTTTCTCATATAGTGCTTCTCAATGAGAAGAGGGTTCATCTTTGTCTCTGGGTTCAGCGTAAGGGAGACAAAAGCCATCTTTGCACACTGCTCCATGACCTTGGCGTTATAGACAGCATTTGATGGTGATGTGCCCCAAGAGAACGGACCGTGACACTTCACGAGGACACCAGGGGTATGGTCTGGGTTGATGTCCTTGAAAGCATCAATGATAACAGTTCCTGTCTCCTTCTCATATTCACCCATCTCGCTCTCAACCATATCTCTTGTGCAAGGAATGTCCTTGTAGAAATAGTCGGCGTGGGTGGTGCCGATATTTGGAATTGACATGCCTGCCTGAGCAAATGCTGTGGCGTAGGTAGAGTGGGTGTGCACAACGCCCTGAATATTTGGAAATGCCTTGTAGAGTTCGATGTGTGTCGGAGTGTCTGAAGACGGATTCAGCTCGCCTTCAACAACCTTTCCGCTGTTGATGTCTACAACAACCATATCAGATGCCTTCATATCGTCGTATGAAACACCAGAAGGCTTTATAACCATAAGTCCTTTCTCACGGTCTATGCCGCTCACGTTTCCCCAGGTAAAGATTACAAGACCGTGCTTTACGAGGTCAAGGTTAGCCTGGAATACTTTTTCTTTCAGTTCTTCCAACATAATATCTGTAGTTTAGATGTGAGAGGGTGCGGAAAACCTTTTTCGGAGGTCTTCCACTCCTCAAAATTTTTTATTTTATTTGTTAATTAGTAAATGCTTAAGAATAATTTTTCAGAGCAAGGTGTGATTGCCACTGAGGGAGTGACGGTTTAGAATTTTTAGAATCTTTAGAATCTTTAGAATCTTTAGAATCTGAACTCCTCGATGTCGGGATTCTGCTTGTAAAGCATTGCACCACGCTTTGAGGTCAGCTTGTCTATCTCTCCCGTTGCTACGAGCACACCGCTCTGCTTCGCACGCTTACGGAAGTTTCTCTTGTCAACCGGCTTTCCGATGATTGCCTCAAAGACATTCTGGAACTGTGTCAGCGTGAACTTCTCTGGAAGGAGCGAGAAGCACAGAGGTTCTGAAGTGATTCGCTTCCGCAGAATCTGCAGCGCGTCTTGAACCATTGTGCCATGGTCGGAGAATAACGGTGGGAGGGCATCGATCTCCACCCACTCCAGATTGAATGCCTTTCTCAGATTCTCGTCGTAGTCTTTAGCGTTTATCAATGCGTAATAGGCAATGGAGATAACCCTGGAGATTGGGTCGCGGTCAATATCTGAGTAGGCGCCAACCTGACGCATATATATATCTTTCAGCCCAGTGAGTTCTGTTAAAACACGCTTTGCAGCTTCCGACAGTGTCTCTGTAGCTTCTACAAACCCTCCGTAGAGAGCCCACGTGCCTAAGCCAGGGGCTATCGTCCTCTTTCCAAGGAGCATTTTCAGTTTTCCTTGGTCGAAGCCAAAGATGATACAGTCTACGGAGACATACGCCTGCGTGTGTTGTTCGTATGTGTTATTGTTCATTGTGATTTTTGTGAATTAGTTGTATATATGATTTGCATCGATGTTTCTTTTTCTAAAGGGCTCCAAGAGTGTTGACTCTCTCGAATATTGGGGCGCTCTGCCTGCCTTTTTTAGAAAGACAGAAGGGATGGATGTTGTCAGTAGCTTTATTTTTGAGTTTTTGAGTTTTTGAGTTTTGGGTTTT
>CALZTP010000098.1 GCA_945829115.1 uncultured bacterium
AATGCGCAGTAGGCGATGCAAGGATTATAAAAATAATTTTGCACACCTACTTAACCAAAATAGTTTGTTTCAAAACGTAGTACAGCACCAGCTGCAGAGGCGATGTCAATGGAGTCTACAAAGACGTTCTCTATATATCCCCCTCTGTCGAGATTCGACTTGAAGAGAAGTGCGTTCTTAACATCACCGATAGTGATATTTCTCATAAAGACATTGCTCACTCCTCCCGACATCTCTGAGCCTATGCACAATCCGTTGCATTTGCTGAAAAACAGACAGTTGCGAATAATGATATTCTTTGCAGGGCGATTAATCCTCCTGCCATCTGCATCCCTTCCTGCCTTTATCGCCACTGCATCATCTCCAGTGCGGAAGGTGCAGTTTTCTATCAACACTCTTTCTGAGGATTCTGGGTCGCATCCGTCGTTGTTTGGAAAGTGAGAATCTATAGTAACATTTCTTACTGTAACATCTTGACAGTAAATGGGATGTATACACCAGAAAGGACTGTCCATTAGAGTGATTCCTTCAATAAGCATCTGACTGCATTCAACGAACTCTATGGCACAAGGACGAAGCTTGCTGCCCTTTCCGAAAACCCTTTCCCTTACGTCAGTAAACTTCTCACCCAAGGTGCGTAGACGCTCTACATCACCTTTCTCGGGAGTGACCCCGTGAGTGCCATGAATGTTCTCAACGAAATTCGGGTCACCGTTAGGCATGCCCCATCGAGCCATCTCTCTGCCATTGGCGTTTATTACTGCCGTCCCTTCTCCTGTAATGGCAAAATTCCTTGCTCGGTATGCTCTTATCATTGACGAGCGGTTATAGAGCTCTGTACCTTCCCAGCGTGAGAATACCGGAGGGAGATAACAGTCTGGATTGTCTGAGAACAGCAGCTTTGCCCCATCTTTAAGATGCAGACAAACATTACTTTTCATGAGAATAGGGCCATCGATCTTGTGTTCTCCAGCATGTACAAGAACCTTTCCGCCACCATTATCGGAACAATTGTCAATAGCCTTCTGCAATACCTCCCTTGTTACTTTCTTAGGCAGTTTGAACTCTTTCTGTGGAATTTCCGGTGCACTGACACTTGCTGCCAACATAGCCTCCCGTCTCTCTATAGAAACGTCATTCTGTAAGAGCCGAGAAGATTCGGTTGTGGGCATTACCTTCTGAATCATACCATTATTGTCGTATCTTAGCGTGTCGCAACAAACAGAACGTCTTACCCCACAGTGAAAACCGTCATGCAGATGCTTGCTGAGGTCAGCGGTATGGTAGAAGAGCAGATCTTGCCCTTTGTAGTTTACAATAGAAGCATGGTTCGTACCGCTATTCACTGGGTCGAGTATCACCCCTTGATACTTGTAAGGACCTAATGGTGAATTGCTTGTGGCATAGACAATACGTGGTTCATGTCCTCTGAAAGGACCATCGGAGTAAGACATGTAGTATTTACCGTTCCTTTTATGTACCCATACGGCTTCAAAAAAATCCTTAGTCCCCTGAATGATATGCACCTCACCATCGTAGGAGATCATATCTTCGTTGAGTTTTATGCAACAAACGGTATTTTGTCCTGCGAAAAGATAAGCTTGTCCATCATCGTCAATAAATACACAAGGGTCAATAAAGTCACGGTTGCAGATTATTCCAGGACTGTCTATAGAAAGCAGTGGTTTCCCGATAGGATCAGAAAACGGACCTTGAGGATTCTCGCTTACCGCCACTCCGATATGCTTCTTGTCGGTAGGGTAGTAGAGGTAGTATTTCCCGTTTCGGAAGATGCAGTCAGGAGCCCATGCTTCTTTTTTTGCCCACACGGTTTGTGAAATAGGATTGAAGATAACACCATGGTCTTTCCATGTCTTTAAATCCGTAGTGCTATAGGCATGATAGTCTTCCATGGAAAAGGAATCAGCATTGTCCTTATCGTGGCTGGGGTATATCCACAGAGTGTCTCCGAATACCCTTGCTGAAGGGTCTGCCGAATACATGTGGTTAATAATCGGATTCCCCAATTTCTTTTGAGCAAAGAGCGAAAGGGTAGAGACGAGCATGAAAAGAATCACCAAGCCCTTATTCTTAAAGAACGGCTTTTGTTTTGATGATTTTTTCTTCTTCTTCTCTTCCACAATAGACGCCTTCGCCTTGTTGGAAAGATAGGCATTTGGCGAGAACCCCTCGTATTGTATTGCTTGGAGAGTTTTCTTCTTTATTGTGTAGGAGAGTTCGAGAGCATCGATAGCTATTTGCAACTGTTTCTGTACAGTTTTGTTTTTCAATGCTTTACATACGATCTTAGCATCTGTTATGATACCCTCGCAGATATCCTCCGTCTTCTCAAGGAAGTAGCGAGAAGCGGAGAGTATTCTCTCCTGAAGTTTAGGGTCGTTTTGGTAGTTGGAACCAGCTTCAAGAATTATTCTGTCGTATTGCAGGCGGAATTTATCTGCCACCTGTATCAGCTCTGTATTTATTCTCGGGAAGAGAGTGCGTAAGAGTTCAATGAATGTCTGTTGAGAGTTTGTGAAATTGTTTCCTGCCACACGTAGCAGATGTTCAAAGTCGTAAGATAATTTTCCGAAAGAGAACAGCTCGTTTAGTATTGAATAATAGTATTCATATCTGAACCGTGGCAGTTCACCTTCAGACTTTTTGCTGCTCTCTATAGAAGAAGCGATGTAGTTGTCAATCTCGTTGTCTGAAATTATGCTGTTGCGGTTCAGAGGAGCTGTGAGCACAAGACCGTCAAGAGTTCGGCATCTCGACAAGGCTACATACACCTGTCCGTGAGCAAAGGAGTTGTTTATATCGAGAATAGCGCGTTTGAAAGTAAGCCCTTGAGACTTATGGACAGTAATAGCCCATGCCAGGCGGAGTGGATATTGGGTGAACGTTCCCTCTATCTCCTCCTTTATTTCTTTTGTGGTTTCATCGATTGTGTAGCGCATATTCTCCCAAACAACCGGTTCCACAAGAATATCCTCTTCCTTGCCAGTTTCCTCGTTTATGCACCTCACCACTATTCCGTCTCCTGTCATTGCAGTCACGATGCCTATTCTCCCGTTGTAATAGCGTCGTGGTTGTTGAGTGTCATTCTTAATGAACATAACCTGAGCACCAATTTTTAGTGTCAGATGCTTCTCGGCAGGAAAAGATTGTTCAGGAAATGTATCCTTTATCTCCGCCTCGAAGGTATATGCGTGGGCGGGTATTTTCTCTATCTGCCTTTGGTTAAGGTTGTTTGCCTGGAAGTTATGTGTTGTAAGTCGAATCCAAGGGTCCTGTTTTCCTATCTGCTCGTTTTCAGGAGAGAAGTTAGGTATATATCTGCTATTCAGCATTGTGAGCACATCTTCCGTTATCTTGTTCTCTCTGATGGCTGCTAAAATGTCAATGAATGTTTTGTCTTGCTGGCGGTAAATTTTCTTTAGTTCTATAGTCACGTATCTCACCTGTTGCAGGGCTCGAGAGCAGAAGAAGAAAGGAGAAGAGTAATATTTCGAGAGAACCTCCCATTCCTCGTCCTTCACTACGGGCGCAAGCTGCTGAAGGTCACCAATGAGTAGCAGCTGTACTCCACCGAATGGTGCTGCCGGATTTCGATATCTCCTCATGACATCGTCAACGGCATCCAGAAGGTCAGCCCTCACCATGGAGATCTCGTCAATCACGAGGAGATCCATTGTTCGAAGCAGGTTTTTCTTTTCCTTGCTCATGCGGTAATATTTTCCTTCCTTCTGAGCCATTTGCGTGCCAGGAAGGAAAGGTGTCAGAGGAAGTTGGAAGAAGGAATGGATTGTCTGTCCGTTGGCATTTATTGCCGCTATTCCGGTAGGGGCCAGAACAACCATTCGCTTAGGCAGTATTTCTCTTATTTTCTTCAGGAATGTTGTTTTTCCGGTTCCTGCTTTTCCTGTGAGAAATACCGACACTTGCGTTCCTTCAATAAACCTCCACGCAAGATTCATTTCATCGTTATGAGCCATAGTTTCTTCTGTATTATTTTTTTAAAAGTAAAAGGAAAGCCTTTCATATCTGGATGTTGTTTACCCTGCAATGAAAAGCTTTCCTGCTTTTATTCTTTTCCTTTGACGGTGTTATAGTTACCAGCCATTAATATGGAACAGAATGTTCAATAATTGATTTTAGAAGTTGAAATACTTCTTCGCATTATTGTAGCAAATGTCCTCAACCATCTGGTATACGCGCTCCTTCTCATAGCCATCGAAAGGCACGAGACCAGCCTCGATATCGTTGCCGAGGAGGTTGCAGAGAGTGCGGCGGAAGTACTCATGACGAGGGTAGGAGAGGAATGAGCGTGAGTCGGTGAGCATACCCACGAAGCGTGAGAGCAGACCGAGCACAGAGAGTGCGTTCATTTGTTTCTCCATACCGTCTTTCTGATCAAGGAACCACCATCCAGAGCCGAACTGAATCTTTCCAGCTACTGAACCATCCTGGAAGTTGCCGAGCATTGTTGCGATAACCTCGTTGGCACATGGGTTGAGGTTGTAGAGAATGGTCTTTGCGAGTGTTCCGTTGCTATTGAGCTCGTCAAGGAAGTGGCTCATTGCCTTTGCCGTTGTAAACTCTCCGATAGAGTCAAAGCCAGTGTCAGGACCGAGCTTTGCGAACATCTTTGAGTTGTTGTTGCGGATTGCACCGTAGTGGTACTGCTGTGTCCATCCAGAAGCGTAGTCCATCTTGCCCTGCTCGTACATGTAAGCATGCTTGTACTTGCGCTCCTCTTCCTTTGTTATAGCCTCACCAGCAAGAGCCTTCTTCATGATTGTGTCAATCTCTGCTTCTGTGTAAGGCTCATCGTAGAACTCCTCGATACCGTGGTCAGAGAGTTTACATCCCATGGTTTCAAAGAAATCGTGACGCTTCTGGAGAGCTGCTGTAAGCTCAGCGAAGTTAGTGATAGGCATCTCTGCTACTGCTGAGAGCTTCTTGATATACTCAACCCATGTTGCAGCCTCGATGTTCATGCCAGCGTCAGGACGCCATGTAGGCAACATACGAGTCTTTGCTGTTGGGTCTTCCTTTACAATCTTGTGCCATTCGAGAGAGTCGGCAGGATCATCGGTGGTGCATACCACCTCCACGTTGTAGTGCTCCATCATTCCGCGAGGGCAGAAGCGATCCTCATTTTTTATCATCTCGTTGCACTTTTCATAGATCGCCTTTGCAGTTTCTGGATTCAGACGTTCTTCAATTCCGAAGGCTGTCTTCAACTCGAGGTGAGTCCAGTGGTAGAGAGGGTTTCTGAATGTGTAAGGCACAGTTTCTGCCCACTTCTCAAACTTCTCCCAGTCGGTAGTGTCTTTTCCAGTGCAGAAGCGTTCATCGATGCCATTAGAGCGCATTGCACGCCACTTGTAGTGGTCGCCCATGAGCCAAATCTGAGCAATTGATTCGAACTTCTTGTTTTCTGCAACCATCTGTGGAATGAGGTGACAGTGATAGTCGATGATAGGCATTTTTGCCGCATGGTTGTGGTACAGGTCTTTCGCTGTCTCGGTTTCGAGCAGGAAGTCTGGGTCGTTAAATTTTTTCATAATTTAAGGTTATAATCTGTTAATACTAATTCTTCTTGCAAAAGTACAAAAACTTTTTCATATTAGAAAGAAATTACAAAGAATTAACAAAAAAAAGGTGTACATAATTGTTTTTTGCAATTGTGCACACCTAATGTCTATTGTCGTTTCTATTTATTCTTCTCTATTCTTCTTCATCTTCTTTTTCCTGCTTTGCTTTCCTACGCATTTTCAACTTTCTCGCAAATGCTATTCCGAGCACTACGATGACGAGGATAACGTATCCGATGTTAGCGAGCAGTTCGGTGATGAAGAGCGACTGCGGATGGAAGTCGAGAAGAATCTCGTGTGTTCCGCCAGGAACGTTTATAGCACGAAGCACGTAGTTCACCCTTCCCATTTCCACCGGCGTTCCGTCTACGAGGGCGGTCCATCCCGGATAGTATATTTCTGAGAATACAATCACTCCGCCTTTCTTTGACGAAGCCTTGTACTTCAGATGGTTAGGAGCATATTCCGTGATTGTCACTTTTGAAGTGCTGTCCTGCTGTTCTGTTTTCCCGAGAGCGTCAGAAAATTTTCTGTCTGCAACGGCGGTTGTTTTTAAATCCACTCCTCTCATTGCCTCCAGTTCCTCATTGGCATTCTGCACATACTTCACATCGCTCACGAACCATGCGTTTCCGAAGGCGTTAAGGTTCTGCAGTGGCATTGTGCGGTTCTCCTGTAGCGGAACGATGAAATACTTTGTGTTCAGCATGTTCAAGACAGGCGATACACTGTCAGAAACAAGAGTCATATCCCCCTGTGCCTCCACTATTGCACTCATTGTAGCCTGCATCTCAGGATGTATGTATTCCTCAATAAGCTCCTGATATCTGCGTAGCTTTGCTGGATGGTATCCGCCAATGCTCTTATGGTAGTATGAAGTTTCGTTTTCGTTGAATGTGTTTGATGCAAGATTCAGTACACGGTAGTCGAGAGAGGTGTCCTTGAGAATCTCCTTGTCGGTCTCTGTCATTGGCTGTGGAAGGTCGCGAACATCAGCGTTCACGAACATTTCATCGTTGAGATAACGCTTGTCTACCTGCCACATGTCAACGAGACACAATACGGTGAGCATACCAACCATATACTCCACTCGCAACTTCCTCATTACGAATGCCATGACAATCACACTGCCAATCATAATCACCCAGAACGAACGCCAACAGTCAGACACGAAGATAGCCTCACGAACCTCACGGAGATTAGCGAGCAAAGGCATGAGTTGTTCCTGAGGGAATTGACTGAGCATACGGTATTCCGCACCAGAGATGAAGTCTGGGAAGAAAACAGTAGGCATAATAGCGAAAAGGAGGCACACACCAGCTGTCATTGCGAGGCTCACAGCACCCGCCTTTTTGTTTTTCTTCAGAATGTCTGGATTATCTGATATTTCCTTGAGAGCCATGATTGCGAGGAGAGGAATCGTGAACTCTGCAATTACGAGAATAGATGCCACGGTTCTGAACTTCGCATACATCGGTATGTTGTCGAGGAAGAAATCAGTCATTGGCATGAAGTTCTTTCCCCAAGAAAGGAGAATAGAAAGAATGGTTGCCACGAGGAGCGCCCATTTCATTGGACCCTTCACGATAAACAGTCCGAGGAAGAACAGAGTGAGCACAAATGCACCAACATAAACAGGTCCGGAGGTTCCTGGCTGTTCTCCCCAATATTGCCCCATTTGCTGGTAAATGCCGTAGTAGTCGTTTATGGCATGTTCCATTCCCACCTTGCTATCAGCAATTGCCGTCATTGACGATCCTCCCTTAGTGTTTGGTACGAGCAAGGTCCATGTCTCGTCTATTCCGTAGCTCCACTGTGTGATATAGTCACGGTCAAGTCCGGAAGAAGTCTGGTTTGCGGTATTCTCTTTCACCAGTTCGCTCTTTCCTCTCATAGACTCCTTTTGGTACTCCCATGTATGGTATAGATTGGAAGCGTTGAGCATGATGCCTACTGTAGCAGCTGCAAGACAGACTCCAGAAGCCTTTAAGAATCTTCCCAGTTCTTTTTCCCTAATAGCCGTATATAGGAATCCCACCACCATGCAGATTATGATGAACATATAATAATACGTCATCTGAACATGGTTCGCTAATACCTCCATGGCTGCAAATATAGCCGTGACCACAAAGCCAGCACCATATTTCCCACGGTAGGCGAGTAGTATGCCTCCAATCATTGGAGGGAGGTAAGCCAATGCCATCACCTTCCAGAGGTGCCCAGCAGCAATAATAATCAGGAAATAACTTGAGAATGCCCACATTACAGAGCCAAGGGCAGCAAGATGCCATCTAAAATCAAATGCTCTTAGCATGATATAGAATCCTAACAGATATGCGAAGAGATACCATACATAGTCTGGCAGCCAGAGATGATAGAATTTGCTGATTTCAGAGAGCGTCTGAGCACTGTCGTAAGCAGGAGCCGACTGATAAGTAGGCATGCCAGAGAAGAGGGCGTTTGTCCATCTTGACTGCTCTCCTGTCTGCTCTTTGAACATAGAGATTTCCTGTCCTGCTCCTCGTCCTGCTGAAGCATCATGCCGATAGAGTATTCTTCCCTCTGACACGGCAGGCATGAAATATGCCACTGAAACGAGTGCAAAGAGTATTACTACAACTATGTCTGCAGCATACTTCTTTAGAATGTTTAGATAATTGCTTTGCATTTTATTTTTTTGATTGTTTTTCTTCTCTTTCCTGTTATGCGTCGTTTTTCAGCATAATAATTTGCAAAGTTACGAATATTTTTGTTATTCCATGAAAATTCATGATTTTTTAACGATTACTTTACGGAAAGTAACTACTCAGCACCCCCTGCAGCATGAGTTGGTCAATAGGACTCGTTAATA
>CALZTP010000099.1 GCA_945829115.1 uncultured bacterium
TCGCTGCACACAAGCCGCTGCACACAACTCGCTGCACACAACTCGCTGCACACAAGCCGCTGCACACAACTCGCTGCACACAACTCGCTGCACACAACTTTGATATTCGCATATATACAGAAAAAACGACCCAAAAGATTTGTGTGTTATCCTTTGAGCCGTATGCGTTTCTGTAAGTGTCTTTATCCGATTACAACGAGAGGAGTGTTCTCCATGACAGAGTCGCCAGGGACAACGAGGACAGCAGTTACCGTACCGCCCTTCTCTGCGTCAAGGTTGTTAGCCATCTTCATTGCTTCAAGAACAACGACAGTCTGTCCTTCCTCAACCTTATCGCCAACGTTCACGAGGACGTCTTTGACAACGCCTGGGAGTGGAGAGCGTACTGGTTCTCCGTTCACCTCACCCTGAGGTGTTACGGTCTTTGCCGCAGTTGCTGCAGCTGGCTTTGGAGGGATCACCTTCACTGGCTCCTTCACCTCCTCTTTCTTCTCGAGTTCAACAGTATACTGCTCTCCGTTTACTGTCAGCTCAACGATATTGTCGTCTACATTACCAACAGCAACCTCGTATTTGTTGCCGTTAATAGTATATTTGAATTCTTTCATTGTTATCCAAAAAATAGTTATTGCAAGCAGTGTGACTACCGTAGGTGGCGAGATATAGCTCCACCTATAGAGAAATCACTTGCTTAGATGTTTTCTTGTCAAAGCAGATTAGATCATCCACTTTGAAATGATTGTGTGTGGCTGTGTCCAAGCAGTCTTGCGAGGCTTTATGGTGAGAACGCCTGCTTCCTTGTCGTGAAGCATGCTACCCTGAAGCTCATAGAGTGCCATGGCTATTGCAGCGTACACTTCATTTGTGTTCTGAGTCATTTTCTTTTTCAAAAAATAATTGTGGTAGGCTCGATAACCTAAAAAATAGGCTTACAGAACCTGCATTATTCTATGAAATTTGCAGAACCTACCTGATTGTTGATGTAGAGGAAAAGACGCAAGATGCGCCTTTCCCTCTACACACAGTATATTATGTCGGCATACAGCCGTGCTTCTTCGCTGGACGGCTCTCACGTTTTGTGGCGAGCTGAGCAAGAGCGTGGCAGATGCGGAAACGCGTATTGCGAGGTTCGATAACATCGTCGATGTATCCGTAGCGAGCAGCCTGATAAGGATTTGCGAAGAGGTCTGAGTACTCCTGCTCCTTCTCTGCGATAAGAGCGGCTACATCACCACCTTCCTCCTTGCAAGCCTTGATTGCCTTTGCCTGAAGAACGGCAACAGCACCAGAAGCACCCATTACAGCAATCTCTGCTGATGGCCATGCGAAGTTCAGGTCGGTCTTCAGCTGCTTAGAGCCCATCACGATGTGTGAACCACCGTAAGACTTGCGGAGAGTAACCGTGATCTTTGGTACGGTAGCCTCACCGTAAGCATAGAGCAGCTTTGCTCCGTGTAGGATGACAGCATTATACTCCTGACCAGTTCCTGGGAGGAATCCTGGTACGTCTACGAGAGAGACGATAGGAATGTTGAAAGCGTCACAGAAGCGTACGAAGCGAGCACCCTTGCGAGATGCGTTGCAGTCGAGTACGCCAGCGTATGCTGAAGGCTGGTTAGCCACGATACCTACTGACTGACCATTAAAGCGTGCGAAGCCCACGATGATGTTCTTTGCGTACTTTGGCTGTACCTCGAAGAACTCCCCATTATCGGTGATGGCAGCGATAACCTTATACATATCGTATGCCTCATTCGGATTCTCTGGGATGATCTCGTTGAGGAGGTCCTCAGTACGGTTTACAGGGTCGTTGCACTCCATGCGAGGCGCCTCTTCCATGTTATTGCTTGGAATATAGCTGAGGAGCTGCTTGATCATTGCGAGACCCTCTTCTTCTGTTTTTGCAGTGAAGTGTGTAACACCAGACTTAGTGCTGTGTACGCTTGCGCCACCGAGGTGCTCTGCGTCTACATTCTCGCCAGTCACGCTCTTCACTACGGCAGGACCAGTAAGGAACATATATGATGTGTTTTCCATCATAAGAGTGAAGTCGGTGAGAGCAGGAGAGTAAACGGCTCCACCTGCACAAGGACCGAAGATACCAGAAATCTGTGGTATTACACCAGATGCCTCGATGTTACGCTGGAAAATCTCTGCGTAGCCAGCGAGAGCATTGATGCCTTCCTGAATACGTGCACCACCAGAGTCGTTGATACCGATACAAGGAGCACCCATCTTCATTGCCATGTCCATCACCTTGCAGATTTTCTGTGCCATGGTCTCAGAGAGAGAGCCACCATTCACGGTGAAGTCCTGTGCGAATACGAATACAAGTCTGCCATCGATTGTTCCGCTACCTACTACGACACCGTCACCGAGGTATTGCTTCTTCTCCATGCCGAAGTTCACGCAACGGTGGAGTTTGAACATATCATATTCTTCGAAAGAACCATCGTCGAGGAGCATGTCAATACGCTCGCGGGCAGTGTATTTACCACGCTGGTGTTGCTTCTCTATAGCCTTCTCGCCACCGCCGAGACGTGCTGTCTCGCGTTTTTCGATCAGCTGCTTAATTTTTTCTACCTGTTTTGACATTTTTATTCTTTAGCGATTTTTGTTTTCTTTTTTTTGTTTCCAAAGGGGAGGGTGGGTATTAGTGCTCACAGAGCTCTGTGAGTATTCCGCATGTAGACTTTGGATGGAGGAATGCGATGTTCAACTGCTCAGCACCCTTGCGAGGAGCCTTGTCGATAAGGCGAATCTCCTTACCCTCGCATTCTGCCAATGCCTCTGTGACACCGTCTTGAACGCAGAAAGCAACGTGGTGAACACCCTTATTGCCTTTGTCGAGCCACTTCTGGATGGTGCTCTCTGGACTTGTTGGTTCGAGAAGCTCAAGCTTCACCTCGCCGCAGCGGAGGAAAGCGGTTTTTACCTTCTGGTCTTCTACTACCTCTGTTGCGTAGCACTCCAGTCCCAGTACTTCTGTGAAATAAGGCAGAGCCTCTTCAATGCTCTGGACAGCGATGCCCAGATGTTCGATATGAGAAATCTTCATATTCCTTTGTTTGTTTTTATTAGTTATTTCTGTTATATTATTTGTATTCTGTTTATCAGGTTTTGAAGGTATGTAAAAAAGAAAAACGTTCTTTTCGAAATGTATTAGGTACAATCCGAAAAGAACGTTTCATCTTACTTTATTTGCTTTTCTTGTTTTGGATATTATGAGCCGATAACGAGACTCGAACTCGTGACCCACGCATTACGAATGCGTTGCTCTACCAACTGAGCCATATCGGCTTGTACCACAAAAGCGCTGCAAAGTTACTCTTTTTATTTCAACTAACAACGCTTTCTACTGAAATATTAGGGAAAATTAACTGAAAGGGCAAGAGGTGTTATAAAAGAAAAACCGTCGGCTCTGAGAGTCGGCGGTTGTTTTCTTACGGTTCGTTTTGTGAGGATTACTCAGCAACTACTGTGTCAGCAGCAACTGTGTCAGCAGCAACTGTGTCAACTGCTACTGTGTCAACTGTATCCTCAGCTGGAGCCTGCTCAGCCTTGTTATTACCACAAGATGCGAAAGAGATAGCTGCAACAGCTACGAACATAAATACTAATTTCTTCATTTTTCTTAAGCTTTTTAATCTGTAAAACAATCAATTGTTATTAAATCGATGCAAAGGTACACACTTTTTTCATACAAACAAAGTTTTTTTACGATTTTTTTTAGAGCGTTTTTGTAACAATTTTATAAAGCGTTGAAAATCAAAGAAATACAAGTGTGTAAATTAATGTTAATATTCTTATTCTCGTAGTAAATACGTTTTAAATCAAGAAAATCGACATTTTTAGTGTATTTTCTCCTTTTTATGCTTTCCTTGTTTTCTCTGTAAGAAAAAAGTACTATACCTTATTATATATAGATTTTGAAGAAAGATTTAATAGTTTTTTGTTTACAAACCATTTTTTCTTGTCGCCTATAAAACAGAGGCGACACCTTTGTGCCACCTCTGTAGTTATTCTAAATTCCTTGAGTTCTTTTTTAATAAGGATTACCTGTGTGAATGATTCCCTATAGACATTACATCATTCCCATGCCTGGAGCACCACCCATAGGAGGCATTGGAGCCTCTGGAGCAGGAGCGTCACAGATGCAAGCCTCTGTGGTGAGGAAGATGCCTGCGATGGAAGCAGCATTCTCGAGAGCCACACGAGCAACCTTTGCAGGGTCGATGATACCAGCCTTGCGGAGGTCTTCAAACTCACCAGTGCGAGCGTTGTAGCCGTAATCGCCCTCTCCCTCTGCAACCTTATTGACAACAACGGCACCCTCAACACCTGCGTTGTAGCAGATCTGGCGGAGAGGCTCTTCGATGGCACGCTCCACGATGCGGATACCTGTCTCCTCGTCTTGATTGTCGCCCTTCAGTCCTGCGAGTACAGAGAGTGCTCGGATGTATGTTGTACCGCCACCGGCAACAACACCCTCCTCGATAGCAGCGCGAGTAGCGCAGAGAGCATCGTCAACACGGTCTTTCTTCTCCTTCATCTCCACCTCAGAGTTAGCACCAACATAGAGCACTGCCACACCGCCTGCGAGCTTTGCGAGGCGCTCCTGGAGCTTCTCCTTGTCGTAAGAAGAGGTGGTGGTGTTTATCTCGTTCTTGATTACGTTCACGCGGTCCTTGATGGCAGCAGAGTCGCCATGTCCATTCACGATGGTGGTGTTGTCTTTGCTAACAACAATCTTATCGCAAGAGCCAAGCATCTCGATGGTTGCCTGCTCGAGCTTCAAGCCACGCTCCTCAGAGATCACCTCACCGCCAGTGAGCACAGCGATATCCTGAAGCATTGCCTTGCGGCGGTCGCCAAAGCCAGGAGCCTTTACAGCACAGATCTTCAGTCCGCCACGGAGACGGTTCACCACGAGGGTGGTAAGAGCCTCTGAGTCCACATCCTCAGCAATCACGAGGAGAGGGCGTCCGCTCTCAGCCACTGGCTGGAGGATAGGGAGGAACTCCTTGATGTTAGAGATCTTCTTGTCGTAGAGGAGGATGTAAGGGTTCTCGTACTGGCACTCCATCTTCTCTGTGTCTGTTACGAAATAGCCAGAGAGGTAGCCACGGTCGAACTGCATACCCTCTACAACACCGATATATGTCTCGCGAGACTTAGATTCCTCGATAGTGATGACACCTTCCTTAGAAACCTTTCTGAATGCCTCTGCAAGCAGCTTTCCTATCTCTGGGTCGTTGTTTGCAGAAACGGTTGCCACCTGCTCGATTTTATCGTAGTTATCGTCAACCTTCTCTGCATTCTGTGCGATATGTTCTACGACAGCCTTTACAGCCTTGTCGATACCACGCTTAAGGTCCATTGGGTTTGCACCGGCAGTAACGTTCTTAAGACCTTCGTTCACGATTGCCTGTGTGAGGATGGTTGCTGTTGTTGTACCATCGCCAGCATCGTCACCAGTCTTTGACGCAACGCTCTTTACGAGCTGGGCACCAGTGTTCATGAACTTATCTTCGAGCTCCACTTCCTTAGCAACGGTGACACCGTCCTTGGTGATCTGTGGAGCACCGAATTTCTTCTCAATCACTACGTTACGACCCTTTGGACCGAGTGTAACCTTTACTGCATTTGCCAGCTGGTCAACGCCCTGCTTAAGCAAATCGCGTGCATCGCTATTGAACTTAATATCTTTTGCCATTTTTGTTTCTTTGTTTTTTAGAGTTGTTTTTCTGCTTTACAGAGAAAGCATGTTTTTCTTTTTTTTTTGTTTGATCTACGAAAGCTTTTCTTTTATTCTATGACAGTTTTTTCTATGACTGCATAAAAGCGTTTCGTTTATTCTACTACAGCGAGAACGTCTGACTGACGCATGATGAGGTATTTCTCGCCCTCGAGTTCAATCTCTGTTCCTGCGTATTTTCCATAGAGGACATTGTCGCCTGCCTTGAGAGTCATAGGCTCGTCCTTTGTTCCGTTTCCTACAGCAACAATAACGCCCTGTGTAGGCTTCTCTTTGCTTGCTGTGTCAGGAATGATTATTCCACCAATCTTTTCTTCTGTCTTTGCAGGCATCACCAAAACACGGTCTGCCAATGGTCTGATATTCATAATATGTTAATGTTAAAATAGGTTGTTAAAAATGAATTGTTTCGTTGTGAAGCGCGTGGCTTCACTTTATACCACTACACAAAGTGTGCCAAAACGGACTGTCTGCCAGTTTGGCAGAACTGTCAAGCTTTAGGAAGCAGTTATAGGCAGAGTGTCTGACAGCAATACTGCCATCTGAAAGGCTTGCCTTTATCTGGTCAACCAGTTCGTCTAATCCTCTGGCGTCAGGAATCTCACCTTGTGAGAAGAGTCGGGAGAGGATGCTATATCCGAGAATCTGTTTCAGTGCATCTGTCTGAGAGATAAGGCGATATGCAAGCTGTGGTGCGTAGTTGAGATGCTGGAAGAGTAGCATGGCTGCATTCTCTGCAATCTCTTGTGTGGCGAGGGAGTCTACCCAAAGGTCGGCAATGTCTGGTGTCATCTCCTCTGGTGGCATAAGCATGAGTGCGATGATCTTCGACTCTCTGACATTGTCCTGCCATAGTTCGAGTGCCACATGGAGATTTTTGTCATAGTCGGCAGCGATATCACGGAGGTGTGGCATGGTGACTCCCCAATTGATATGGTAGTTGACACCCTTCTCACGGATATTCTGTGCCACCACACCGTCCATTCTTGAACGGAACGTCTGGCGTATTTCCTTTGCTATGTCATGTGGATTAACCATTTTCCTTTTTTTTCTAAGTAGGTGTGCAAAATTATTTTTATAATGATTGTATTGATTATTGATGCAGAATCAGTATGTGACATAAAGGAGTGTAGTGACTCCTACTCGACTGTTGTCACTTGCTGATAATGCGCAGTAGGCGGTGCAAGGATTATATAAATAATTTTGCACACCTACTTATGTTGTTTTGTGAGTAAGCATGCACAGTCAAGAAAGATGGTGTGCATGATTTTTTTATTCAAAGATAATGATTCCGTCTTCTACATTGAGGAACCGCCTTCTGTAGTCTTTTGGTTTCTCGCCAACGAATTTCTCGAAGGCGGTATAGAAGGTTTGGCGGTTTCCAAAGCCGCAGGAGAATGCGATATCGTCTATGTTCAGTGTGCAGTTTTTGTCGGAGAGCATTCTCTTTGCATCTTCTATTCTTAGCTTGTTAACGAGGTCGGCATAGTTGCAGTCGTATTTCTTCCTAATGGCGGCAGAAAGGTATCTGGTGTTTGTCCCTATATCGGCTGCCAACTGTTTTGCTGTGTATGACGTGCGGAGGTATCTTCGTCCTGCAATGATGTAGTTATGTATTCCTTTCTGGATGTCTGCAAGGCTTTCCTTGTTTATCCGCTTAGAATATTCTTTTTCTATGTATTCCATTCATTCTTTTTATTTTGATGCAACAGATGCTTCTGATGTTTTCGGTAATTCAGTAGAATAAGCAGATTCCGTAATTGACTCTTGATATTTTTTATGATGATTACAGATTTTTCTGATTCATCTGATTGTTATGGTTGGAAGTCAGTACTTTAACCTTGACCTTTACCTTTACCTTAACCTTGACCTTGACCTTGGTCTTGACCTTGACGTAAACCTTGACCTAAACCTTGGTCTTATTGTTAGACCACAAGGTTAATGTTGACTACACCCCCGCACCTGTCACTGCTTTGAAGCCATCGAGTGTGCCAGTTTGTGAAGAGAAGTTTATGCCGAGAGAGATAACCGTTCGAGGGTCGGCGGCATACGGCTTAGTGTAGCCTTTCTCAGCTATCTGCTGGAGTGCAGCCTCTGCCGAACTGTTCATCTTGAACTCAATGACATAGACATAGTTCGGGCACTCCACCACACAGTCTATGCGCCCCTCACTTGTCTCCTTCTCCGCTACGGTGTTGTAGAACCCTAACATCTTCACAATCAAGAAGAACGTGTACTGGAAATAACGCTCACACTCCATTGGGTCCTGCTTTCGCTGGAAGCGGTAGGAGATAGAAGAGAGTAGGGCGGTCATCTGCTTCTCAAACAATTTTGTGTTACCACATTCCAAAGCGTCAGTAACATCATTCACCCAAGAGGTAGGCTCTGTCCTTGCGTCTTTAAAATATCCGCAAGCGAGGGTATCTATGAAACCGTCACGAACTTCTTCATTAGGAAAGTCAAGGAGATAAGTAAGTCTACGCTTGTTAACGTTCTTGATAGTGAGATACCCACTCTGATAGATCATCGGCAGAGGGCGTTCCACATCCGCCTTGT
>CALZTP010000100.1 GCA_945829115.1 uncultured bacterium
ATTAGGGCGGCTTCGGGACTTGCACCCGTTAGACAATGCTCATGCCGAGCGTACCAAGAAATGCCGATAGCTTTTTCGAAAAAAAACTATCGGCATATTAGAATATCCCTATCTTTAAATTAGGGATGGAATGTCATTTATTCACCCTTGATAGCTGCTACACCTGGGAGCACCTTACCTTCGATAGCCTCAAGGAGAGCACCACCACCAGTAGAGATGTATGATACCTTGTCGGTAAGGCCGAACTTTGTGCAGCATGCAACAGAGTCACCACCACCGATGAGAGAGAAAGCGCCCTCTGCAGTTGCCTCTGCAATAGCATCACCAATAGCCTTTGAACCTGCGCAGAAATCGTCGCACTCAAATACTCCAGCAGGACCGTTCCAAAGAATTGTCTTTGCACCCTTAATAGCCTCTGCGAATGCCTTCTGTGCCTTTGGTCCTGCATCTACTCCCTCAAGACCCTCAGGAATTGCGTTTGAAGGATAGTTAGCGATTACAGAGCCTGGTTTAACAGTCATTGTACCGAAGTCAAGACCGTCAGTACATACCGCATCTTCTGCCATTACGAGCTCTACCCCCTTCTCTGCTGCAAGCTTCTCAACGTTCAGAGCAACGTCAAGTTTATCGAGTTCTACGATAGAAGTGCCTATTTCACCGCCATGTGCCTTTGCGAATGTATATGTCATACCACCGCAGAGGATGAGCTTATCTGCCTTGCCAAGAAGGTTCTCGATGATACCAATCTTTGAAGAAACCTTTGAGCCACCCATGATTGCAACAAACGGACGCTTAATATTTCCGAGTACAGCGTCAACGGCAGCAACCTCCTTCTCCATGAGAAGACCGAGCATCTTGTTCTCTGCATCGAAGTAGTCGGCAATAACAGCTGTAGAAGCATGCTTACGGTGAGCAGTACCGAATGCATCCATTACGTAACAGTCAGCATAAGAAGCAAGGGTCTTAGCGAATGCCTTCTGGCTAACCTTCATTGCTTTTTTTGCCTCATCATAAGCAGGGTCTGCTTTGTCAATACCTACTGGCTTGCCCTCCTCTTCAGGATAGTAGCGAAGATTTTCAAGAAGGAGAACCTCTCCTGGCTTGAGAGCGGCAGCAGCCTCCTGTGCCTGCGCACAGTCTGGAGCAAACTTCACTTCCTTAACACCGAGAGCAGCAGCAACAGCATCCTTTATCTGACCGAGGGAGAGCTCTGGCTTTACCTTCCCCTTTGGCTTACCCATGTGAGACATGATGATGAGAGCACCACCCTTCTCAAGAATAAGTTTAAGAGTTGGAACAGCACCACGGATACGTGTGTCGTCAGTAATCTTACCTTCCTTGAGAGGTACATTGAAATCTACGCGAACGATGGCTTTCTTGCCACTGAAGTCATACTGATTGATTGTCATGATAAGTATATGAGTTTATTGTTTGTATAAAAAATTCCAATCTATGTAATATAAGTGGAAAGGAGCAATCACTAACACCCTTCCCTTTACATTGCAAAATTACGTTTTTTTACGAAAACAAGCAAGATTTTCTACGTTTTTTGTAATATAGAACATCATTATTTGATGTAAAACAAAAAAACATGTACGATTTTAACCCATTTCCGTATAAGCAACCGCATTTTTTACTGTAATGGTGCAGCACCATTGTACTGATATATCCTTAAACCAAAAATGTGAAGATTAGCGAAAATCTCTTCCATGATATATGCAAGATTATGCTCGTAGTTAACCCATTCCTTGTCTTTCAAGAAAAAGTAGAACTCAACGGGAAGTCCAGTATTAGTAGGTTCCAACTGTCTAACCATGAGAAGCATGTCTCCGTTCACAAGGTCATGATTTCTAAGAAAGTCCTCCATGGCGGCACGAAAAACCGTCAAGTTAACCATTCCTGGCACTGGTTTGTTGGAAGAGAAGAATCTTGCTTTGCAAATTGAATCGCACATCTCTTTATCAAGAATCTGTATTGAATTGAAGTCGAAATAAAGCTTTCGCTTCACCCTCCTTCCCTCGCTCTGCTGCATGCCAATCCAGTTCTGGAAGCTTTCGTCAACGAGTGTCTGTGGAGTTATGGTAACAATGGTATTGTCGAAGTTTCTCACCTTCACCGTGGTCAAGGTCATATCTTCCACATTGCCGTCGATACCTGCCTTAGGAACTGTTATCCAGTCACCTTTGTGTAACATATCATTGCTCGTGAGACGAATGCCTGCAACAAGACCTTTTATCGTATCTTGGAATACGAGCATGAGAATTGCAGAGGTGGCACCGAGTCCAGCAAAGAGCACCATTGGATTTTTATTTATAATGATGGAGGTAACAATTATCGCCGCTACGAAAATCATAACGATTTTCAGTACTCCACAGAAAGAATGAAGGTACTGTATCTTTGTGCTTCGTTTCTCGTCACTGAGCTGCTTCAAGGAGTTTATGAACGTAATGACGGTAGCCACAATCATTATCGTGATATAGATGGCAGTTGCCCTTTCGAGAACCTCTTTCACAATTGGCATGGAATAGAAGACGTAAGGAAGGAACATCCATATTATGAAAGCAGGGATTATGTGTGCTAAAGATTTAAGCACTCTCTCGTTAAACACGATATCGTCCCACTCCACTTTTGTTCTTGACGTTATTTTCAAGATCATCGGAACAACCACTCTACTAACCAGCATTCCTACTCCAAACGAAAGCAATATGCCAACGAGTGCTAAGAGTATATGGCTCAGCAGAAATAATGAATTGTGGTCTACCCCACATCTCTCCAATAGCGTTTCTATGTATAGCGTTATATGTTCCATAAGCTCTAAATTTCAAAATCAAGACAACTACGCAGAGAGGTGTAAGGGCGCACCTTAGTATCTGCCACTTCCACATGTGCGGGATGTGAAGCATAGCATCTCAATGCTTCTTGTGATTCAAGTGTGCTATCAAGCATCACATCGGCAGTTGATGTCGATAGTCTGCCGTCTATGTACACCTTTACTTCAAGGAGTCCTGGCACCTTTCCTACAAGAGTCTCCAAACCGTCCTTAATTTCTTTCTTCACCATTTCTTTTTCGGCTTCTGAAAGTTCTTCTTTCAGAGTCCAAAGAATAATATGTTTTACCATTTCCTCGTTTTTTAATTGTTTTATTATAATATATTGCAAAGGTAATAAAAAAGGTCAGAAAAAACGGTGTTCTGTAACTTTTTTTAAAAGAAAAAAATTTTGCAGGGGATTCTGGATTATGTTAATGTAATAATTATAAGCGTTAGAGAAAAACAGTTAGAGCGCCTCGTCTTCTGGGCGCTCTAACTGTTTAGTTATCTTTGGCAGACGCTTCTTGCGCCTCAGCCATTCTGTTTTCTTTCTTTCGTACTCCTCGTAATGATTCTCAAGGAAATTATCTGCCATAACAGAAAGTTTTTTAGTTGTTGAACTTACTATAGATAACAGTAATCTTTATGTCACCATTCGTATTCTCCTCACCACCTATTAGCCTTACACTTGAGAGTGACATATCGTGCGACACTCCGGTAAGAATAGAGGAACTGCCATAAGTAGTATACTGAGCATTAACTGGTATCAGTACCACCTTGTTCCAGTCTGGGTTATTTCTTTTCCACTCCTCTCTTTCAATAACGTTCTCAGGCATACGCTTGTAGATATCCTTGAGAAGATGCCCAATGTTGCTGAAGGTGTATGTCCCTGTTGAAGAATTGTAGGAAGAGATGTAGCTTGTTCGATAGTCTGGTGTTTTCCCTTCCTTAAAGAACTCGTCCATCTTCGACTTTTCTACCATAAGGATTGTTGAAGGTGGGGCAAACGAATATTTTGAGTCAGCTGTGTTCACAAGGGTTCTAAGCTCAACCTTTGCAGCATTCACCGAGTCGTTCTCATGTCCGTTCATAATATCCTCAATAGGCAACGTGAGCTCTGTGAAGATTCCAGCAGGCGACTTGATATAGGTGCATGTTTTGTCCTCTGCCAATTCCTTCAGCCTATTACTATCGGTGGTCATTCGAGTAATCTGTCTAACCTCTTCCGTACCAGCAAAAATGCTATAGCTCTTATGATCTATGGTATCGTGAACGGTATAGTATGTACAAATTTGAGATGTAGAGATACGAGCCATGGCTCCCAATCCGTTCTCGAATTTCACATAGAAACCTGGACAGACATTATGCGAGAAGGTATAGGAGTTTCTAAAGTCTTCCTTGTTCGCATAGTATCGCTTTAGGAGATACGTACCATAGTTATTGTACTTCTCTCCTTCCCTATCTGTATATTCCTGCTCAAAGCGGAAGAGTACATGGTTCGAGTAACTGTCTGTGTTGCGAAGGGAATCAGAGTAATTTTTGTCGGTGAGAGAGAACACCTTCGTACTCTGTAGTCTGCCTTCTCCAATACGTATCATGCCATACTTCTCTGGATCAAACGTGGAGTAATAATCCACATTCTCCTCTACTGGCTTTGATAGTTCATAGACCGTAGCCTTTAGAGTGGTCAACGAGTCTCCATAGAAGGAGTCAAAGAAGAGACGGAGATCACAAGAGTCTGCCTTCACACCGTCAGCAAAGGAAGTTTCATTCGGGAAGGCAAAGGTCTCTGGAACATGGAACTGAGTAATGAAATCACTCTTTATATACACTCCCGTCTCAGGGTCTTTCACATTGCCGAGATATCCTTTCGTATTCTTTGCCAATACCGAGTCAACGGTTATGCTCCTTGAAACAATCTTGAAAACGCCGTCAGAGACGGTGATAAGGTCTTCGCTGTTAGTCAGCGATGAACCGAGCGTATCAGTAGTATCGTCGCAAGCGGTTACCAATCCGAGAACAGCGAACAACAATAAAAGTATTTTTCTCATTCTGTTTTTTCTTTTTTTCAACTAACCTTTAGGTGATTCTGCAGTTTTCCAACTCCTCCTAAAAGAAAGAAATAGCAAGCATATTTTTTATTCTTCCATCACAGAAAAATGCAAACTTCTTTCCTCTTCTTCTGTCACGATAGGGTTAGAAGGGTTAAAGAGAGTCATAGAGTGCCTTATATGCCTCTGCGAAATCTTCACCAGGATAGTCTAAATATGTTTTCACCACTTCCTTGGCATGTACCCTCAGTTCCTCATTGATCTCTGCGGAAGCCTCCACAACAGCGTCTGAGAAGTCAATAGCGAGCTTCTCAAGGTCTTTCATGCAAAAGTTCTCTGGATATGACGCAAGTGTCTCTGGAGTTATATCGCGGAACGCTATGCTATTCTTTGCATTCTTTCCTGAAATACCTTCACAAGATACATTTGACAAAGAGGTAACAATCTTCACTTCATGGAAACACGGCTCGTCATGGTATGCATGCTTTATATATAAAGGTATAAGAGATGCCATCCAACCCTGACAATGAATAACGTCTGGTATCCAGCGTAACTTCTTTACTGTTTCCAAGACACCACGAGCATAGAACACTGCACGTTCTACGTTGTCGGAATAAATGGTTCCTTCCTCATCGCTCTCCATACCACGGCGGGTAAAGTAGTCATCGTTATCAATGAAGTACACTTGTACTCGAGAAACTGGTATAGATGCCACCTTGATAATAAGTGGGTGATCGGTACCATCTATGATAATGTTCAAACCAGAGAGGCGGATAACTTCATGAAGCTGACCACGACGCTCATTAATAATGCCCCATTTCGGCATAAAAGTGCGAATCTGATGACCTTTGCTTTGGAAAGTTTCGGGAACCAGACGTCCTTGCTTCGACATTTCTGTTGTCGGTACATAAGGTTCGGTCTCTGTGTTGATAAAAAGAATCTTCTTGTCTGACATAGTTTTACGTAAAATTATTGTGCAAAATTACTCATTTTTTTTGAGATTCCGCCTTCCCATGCACCTTTCATGCGAATGTTTTATAAAAATTTATCAATTTCACCGATAAAAACGCATATTAAAAAAGACTTTTTGTATTTTTATGCAAACAAAAAGCGAGAATCTTCTTCACAACCCTAACAACCCCATGCCAGTGCTCTGAACGTTTCAACGCCAATGTCGGCAACCATATCCCTGCCTCTATCTCACCAACATCATTTTTTCTATCAAAAGCATTAACCAAAAAAACAGCGCCCAACGGATATTCTCAAACCGTCATGGGCGCTGCAATTTTTACACTACTCACAAATCACGAAACCTCCGTTGCAAGGAATTGTGACTGTAATCTCTTTCTTCTTGTTCACCTTAAAGGTCTTTACACCACCTATGAGGTTCTTGTCATCAGAATAAAGTTTCAGAACGGTTCCTACTGGATACATATCCAGTGAAACAGAAACCTTTTTTGCAATAGGCTCAGCATTCACTCCAGCATGATACCACTTGCTACCAGTACGGCGAGCGAGTACAGAGAAGTTACCAGGATAACCATCTATGAAGCTAATCTCGTCCCAGGACGTAGGAACAGCCTTCATAAAATCCACTGCCCAAGAAGGAGCATCTGTAAGGTTATTAGGAGCCATAGCGAAATGCTGCACAGGACTCTGGAAGAGAATTGCCGTAGCAAGTGCATAGACATCTGACGTGATTCTATGTCCACCCCACATCTCGTTAGAATTCTTTGGGTTATAATACCAGTTCAGCGTGCTTCCACCAAAGTCCATGCTACCTACCACGTTACGGATAAAGACATTGAACGTTGCATCCTTTGCCTCACGATCGCAGTCGCTCTGGTTGAAATGAAGGTTCTCACTTGCACGAACAGCCTCACAAGCCAAGAAGTTCGGGTACATACGCTCCCAACCGCGAGGGAGGGTACAACCGTGGAAAATCACCAATAAACCAAACTCCTGAGCATCACGGAGAATGTCCTCATAGAGTTGCATTGTACACTGTTTGTCACCTCCAAAGAAGTCTACCTTTATACCACGAATTCCTATGCTCTTCATCCATGCCATCTCTGCTCTGCGTCGGTAAGAAATGTCCATACAGTTACGAGGGGTCTGAGGCGCATCATTCCATGTGCCATTACTGTTATACCAAAGGTAGAGGTACACGCCCTTTTCCTTGCCATACTTTGCCAACTCGGCAATCTTATCCCTGCCTATCTGAACATCCCAAAGGGCATCTACAAGCAGAGATTCCCAACCCATTGCGGCAGAGAAATCGATATATGCCTTCTGTGTCTCATAGTTGCAGCTCTCATCGTTGGCAATAATCCACGACCAGCTGCCCCTGCCGTATTTCTTTGCCGCTTCGGCATATAGTGTACTGTTCTTCTTGCAAACCTTATCGCCTACAACATCCCAAGGAATGGTGGTCTCAACGATTGGCTTTAGTGTCTCACCAACAGTGATAGTACGCCATGGTGTGGAAGAAGGGAGGAGGGCCTGCACACCTGTTGAGCCATAGCCATTATTCTCCTTCATGCTTGGGAAAGAGATCTGATAGAGTCCATTGCCCTTATTTTCTATCTTTGAAGCGCAATAAGTGCCGTCAACACCAGTTTCAGAAATCAGAGTCCAATAGTTCTTTTCACCACTCTTTACCTTGAAAAGGCAAGGGAAGGTATATCCGTGTCCCCAGCCGTTCTTACCCATTTCATCATCAGCAGTGTAATGGGTTTCGTAGCTTGGAGCTGTACGGGCAAAGCCGGTCATCTCGCCCATCTGCGGACAGAGGAAAGTCGTTGTGCCGACAGGGAGAGAGAAAGAGGTTGTCTCAGTGTTTATAACACAGCATTTTGTCTCACCTTTGGCAAGAAGATGGTAACGGAATGCAATATTGTTGTTCTCAACAATAAATTCCACAGAAAGGCGGTCCACGCCTTCTTGACTGAAGGTGTATGTCTGACTGTTCCACTCGCAGGAAACATCACTCTTCTTAGAGTTGTAGAGGTGGTAACTGCTCTTCTGATTGGTTACCTCAGAGGTCTTCGAAAGGGAGAGACCTTTGGTAAGGTCACCAACATTGGTGTCAAGGCCGAGTGATGATGCCTCAATCACTATATTACCTTCAAACATTACAGTGTAGAAAGGAACACCGTTCTTGCAGTCAACAGTAACTGTGGTCTTGCCATCAGGACTTGCCAACGGTGTCGCAAAATTGCTAAGCGCAAGAAACAGCGCAGCAAGAATGCTAATTGATTTCTGTATCATAAGTAACTGTTCAAAATTAATTTTATAATGAGTAATTCACATTTAATGTTCT
>CALZTP010000101.1 GCA_945829115.1 uncultured bacterium
ATAGATGTTCGATAGGTCTTCGATAGATGTTCGATAGGTCTTCGATAGAACTTCGATAGAACTTCGCTTTACCTTCGCTTGTGAAGCCTACAGATAGCGAGGAAGTAGCAAGAAATTAGCAGAGAAGGAACAGAGAAATAGCGAGGGAAGAACAAAGTAGCGACGAAAGAACATGAAAAAGATCAACAAAGAAAAATGCTGACAGAAAAAGCGAGAGAAAATATTTTTCGATTTTTTTCAGGAAAAAGTCGGCTGTTTGAAAAAAAATTCGTAACTTTGTAGTCGGAAAAGATTGGGGCAGAAATACAAGGGAGGAAATAACATGTTCACTTGCCGCTCCCCAAAGAAATAACATACAACAGAAAAACAGAGCTAAAGGACTATGGCAATAGGAAAATGGATTGGAGGATGGTTTGGCTGGATAAGCAGCGGAAGCGTGCTGGGCGCACTGGCAGGCTTTGCAATAGGCTCATTCTTTGACGCCTTTGCAGAACGTTCCCAGCAGCGAGAAGAGAGCAGGTTCTCGGAGCAAGAAGAGGAAGAGCCTAAGGATGGACGAAACGATTTCCTATTCTCGCTGATGGTGCTCTCCGCTCATGTCATCCAGGCAGACGGAAAGATCATGCATTCAGAAATGGAACTGCTGCGACAGTTTCTACGCAACTCCTTCGGTGAGCAAGCAGCGAAAGAAGGCAATGAGATTATTCTAAAGCTCTTTGAATACCGCAAGCAACGAGGAGAGGGCGAATGGCAAAGGAATATTACAGAAGCATGTCGCGAGATGACTTTCCACATGTCTCACGAGAACCGTCTTCAGCTTCTTGCCTTCCTCTGCGGGATTGCGAAAGCTGATGGCAGGGTTGACGAGAAAGAAGTTCAGGTGCTCCATTCCATTGCCACCCTTCTCTCTATCTCCCCAGAGGCTGTTTCACAGATGCTTCATCTCGACGGAGAAAGTCTTGACGATGCCTATGCCGTTCTCGGGATACGGAAAGAGGCTACCGACGAGGAGGTTAGAAAGGCCTACCGCCAGATGGCAATAAAGCATCACCCAGACCGTGTTGCTACCCTTGGTGAGGATGTGAAGGCAGCAGCCACGAAGAAGTTCCAGCAGATTAACGATGCGAAGGAACGTATCTTCAAAGCAAGGGGAATGAAATAAGTAGGTGTGCAAAATTATTTTTATAATCCTTGCATCGCCTATCGCGCATTATCAGCAAGTGACAACAGTCGAGTAGGAGTCGCTACACTCCTTTATGTCACATACTGATTCTGCATCACCAATCAATACAATCATTATAAAAATAATTTTGCACACCTACTTAACGCTTTTCTGTTAACAAGAAGCTTCGTGCAAAAACGAGTGTAACCAGGTGGTATCCTCGAAAAAAAAATATTAAATTCAATCAGAAACCCAAACAAAGAAATATCATGAAAATAATAATCATTGGCGGCGTGGCTGGAGGCGCGACAGCAGCAGCACGCATGAGACGACTGACAGAAAAGGCAGAAATCCTTCTCTTTGAAAAGGGGAAATACATATCATACGCAAACTGCGGATTGCCATACTACATCGGTGGAGTGATTGAAGAACGCGAGAAACTCTTCGTACAGACACCAGAAGCATTTGGCAGACGCTTCAATATTGACGTAAGGACAGAAAGCGAGGTCACGAAGATAGACACAGAGAAGAAGCTCGTGGCAGTGAGAACAGCAGACGGAAGGGAATATACGGAGACATACGACAAGCTGCTGCTCTCTCCAGGAGCATCACCTGTTATTCCGCCACTACCAGGAATAGACAGTGAAGGAATCTTCACGCTAAGAAACGTCAGCGATACAGACCGCATAAAGGCATTCATCAGCCAAGACCATGTCCGCCGAGCTGTGATTGTTGGCGGTGGCTTCATCGGTCTGGAGATGGCAGAGAACTTGAAGCATGCCGGCATAGACGTTGCTGTGGTGGAGATGGCAAACCAAGTCATGGGACCTATCGACTACTCCATGGCAGCCCTCGTACATGAGCACCTCCTTGCAAAAGGTGTGAAGCTGTATCTTGAGCAGGCAGTGGAAAGTTTCTCACGGAAGGACGGTAAGCTATCGGTTCATTTCAAGTCGGGCATCGCCCTTGAGACCGACATGGTGCTGTTAAGCATTGGAGTAAGAGCAGAGACAAAGCTCGCACAAGAGGCAGGAATACAGATTGGTCAGGCAAGAGGAATCTATGTGAACGAATATTTAGAAACCTCCGCAAAAGACGTATATGCCGTAGGCGATGCTATCGAATACCCCCACCCTATCACCAAAAAACCTTGGCTGAACTTCCTTGCTGGTCCGGCAAACCGTCAGGCTCGCCTTGTGGCAGACAATATCGTGTTTGGAAGGAGCGGGAGCTACGAAGGGTCGATAGGCACTTCCATCGCAAAGGTGTTCGACCTCACCGTGGCATCTACTGGTCTGCCAGCAAAGCGCCTCAAGCAAGAGGGAATATACTATATCTCCGTGACAATCCATAACGGCTCACATGCTGGTTACTACCCTGGCAGTCTGCAGATGGACATAAAGATCACGTTCTCGATGTTTGACGGAAAACTATACGGAGCTCAGATTGTTGGCTATGACGGTGTGGACACACGCATTAACCAGTTTGCACTCGCCATAAAGCAGGGAAAAACCGTTTTCGACCTCACCACGCTTGAGCATGCCTATGCACCTCCGTTCTCTTCTGCGAAGGACCCAGTAGCCATTGCTGGATATGTTGCTCAGAACATCCTCAATGGGTATATGCGCCCACTCTACTGGCGTGATGTACAGAATGCAGAGGAGAAGAATGCAATGCTCATCGATGTGCGCACTCCTGACGAGTTTGCGTTGGGAACAATTCCTGGAGCGGTGAACATTCCTCTTGATGACCTTCGTGAGCGTCTCAGCGAAATACCTACTGACCGTCCACTGTGGCTGTTCTGCGGTGTAGGACTGAGAGGGTATCTTGCCTCAAACATCCTTCGTGGGCATGGTTTCGAGGATGTGTGGAACCTCATTGGCGGTTTGAAGACATATAACGCCGCCACAGCAAAGATAGAGACTCCAGAAGGCTTCGACTCAAACGAGAGCCATTGCACATGCGGTGATGAGCATAGCACGCTTTCAGAATCTTCCTGCTCGTGCCACTCACAGTCGTCTGCGTGTAAAGCAACCACCATCACTGTTGATGCATGCGGAATACAGTGCCCAGGACCCATACTGAAGATGAAGCAGGCGATGGACACGCTGAAGGCAGGAGAGAGACTGGAAGTGAGAGCAACAGATCCTGGTTTCCCAAGAGATGCAGAGTCATGGTGTCGCACCACAGGAAACAGATTCCTCTCAAAGCGCTCTGAGGGTGGCATACACATTGTAACGATTGAGAAAGCGAGCCCATGCAGTGCAGAGGCAGCGAAAGGCACAGAGGGAGAAGCAGGAAAGACACTCATTCTCTTCAGCGACGACCTCGACAAGACTCTTGCCACCTTCGTGCTTGCCAACGGAGCGGCAGCAACAGGGAAGAAGGTAAGCATCTTCTTCACATTCTGGGGACTGAACGCCATCAAGAAGAGCTGTAAGCCAAAGGTGGAGAAAGATATCTTCGGACGTATGTTCTCATGGATGCTTCCTTCCGACACCACTTCTCTCTCGCTTTCGAAAATGAATATGTTCGGCATTGGAGCAAAGATGATGAGGTATCTGATGAAGAAGAAAGGTGTTGACTCTTTGGAATCGCTCCGCCAGCAAGCCATTGACAACGGTGTGGAGTTTATTGCTTGTCAGATGTCTATGGATGTGATGGGCATCAAGCGAGAGGAACTGCTCGACAACGTCACCGTAGGAGGTGTGGCAAGCTACATGGAGCGTGCAGAGCAATCGAACGTAAATCTCTTTATCTAGCCCTGGGGGAATAGTCAAATACAGAGAAAAGATAATGAAGATACTAAAAACAATTTTTGGACTTATAGTCGGAATGGTCATCGCGCTTGCCAGCGTGATGCTGATAATCTGGCTGATAGAAGCGGGAACAGACGCCCCTGCAGAGACAGTGGATGCTGGAGAGAAGGAGATCGACTGGATACTGATGGCTATCTCCATCGCCCTTTCCCTTCTTTTCTGCGGTGTGGGAATAGTTGTTCACACGATTCTCCATGAGGCTGGTCACCTGCTGTTCGGACTTGCCACAGGCTATAAGTTCGTCTCGTTTCGTATCTTCAACCGCATGATTGCAAAGGAGAAAGACGGACTGAATGTAAGGAAGTTTAGCATTGTAGGAACCATGGGGCAATGCGTCATGGAACCACCATGCCATACAGAGCAGGTACCTTTTTTCTGGTATAACGCAGGAGGTGTGGCAATGAACATCCTGCTCACGGCAGTGGCAATCCTCCTCCTTCGCAGTTACGATTTAGAGATCATTCCGATGTCAGCACTGCTGATGATTGCTTTCACTGGAATGCTGATGGCAGTGATAAACGGTATTCCGTTTCCAATTACTGACGTTAGCAACGATGGAAGAAACATCCTACTCCTTGCGAAGAACAAGGGAAACAGGAGGCATTTTGCATGCTCTCTGTTGATTGTCGCTTCTCTGCATAAGGGTGTCAGACTTCGTGAAATGCCAAAGGAATGGTTTGACGGTAGTGCTCTTTCGAATAGCAAGGACGTCTTCGACATCACCCGCCAGACGTTGAGGCTGTATCGACTGGAGGATGAAGGGAAATACGTAGAGGCTCGGAAGATTGCGGAGGAGATGACAGCAAAGGACATGAAGCTTTCGCAAGTGATCAGGAACGAGATGCGTTGTGAGCAGGTGCTTCTGGAACTGCTTACAGAGAACCGCCGAGAGGTTGTAGATACCCTATGGACAAAAACTTTGCAAAGCTATGTGAAGGCCACGAGCAAATACTCGGCAGGGAGACTCGTTGTTCTCTATGCCTATGAACTTCTTTACAATCACGATGCTTCAACTGCTGATACCTATCGAAAAACGTTGGAAGAGAAACGACATGACTTCGCAAGTCCGGGAGACACCATTACGGCAATAGACATATGCCAAGAGATAGAGAGAAAATATAAAGAGTCTATAACTGAGTCTTCTTCAAACAAATAAAAAAATGCATTACGTAGAACTACCAGACAACACCCCAAGACCTCTACCCTTCTACCTTGCCATGGAAGAATACATCGCAAGACACATAGACGCAGATGACTGCTTCTTCATGTGGCAAGTGAAACCAACCGTAATCTTCGGAAGAAACCAGCTCATAGAGAATGAGGTGAATATTCCGTTCTGTCAGGAAAACGGCATAGAAACATACCGCAGGAAAAGTGGTGGTGGATGCGTGTATGCTGACATGGGAAACATCATGCTCAGTTACATAACAAAGAGTGAGAGAGTGGCATTCACATTCGGAAAGTACACCACGATGATTGCCTACATGCTACATAAGATGGGCATAGAGGCGCAGGCAACAGGACGCAACGATATTCTCATAGAGGGGAAAAAAGTGTCTGGAAATGCTTTCTATCACGTTCCAGGACGTAGTATTGTTCATGGCACTATGCTCTACGACACAAACATGCGAAACATGGTGGGAGCAATCACTCCAAGCAGCGAGAAACTAGTGAGCAAGGGCGTAGAGAGTGTTAGGCAGCATATCACGCTAATAAAAGACCATTCCACTATCACCCTAGAGGAGTTCATGCAACATATCCGCACCACAATCTGCCACTCCACCCTACTCCTCGATAACGATGATGTGGAGAAGATTGAGGGCATCATGCAGGAATACCTCTCGCCAGAGTTTATCTACGGCAACAATCCTCGCTATACGGTACGCTACCAAAGGCGCATTGAGAACGTTGGAGAGTTTGATGTGCGTATAGAGGTGAAGCACAAAATCATCAGAGACATAAGCATCATGGGCGACTACTTCCTCACGGGAGACATCGATAGGGATATCATCACACCTCTGAAAGGCAAGAAACTAACGCGTGAAAGCATCAGCAGTGCCATCACCTGCGATGTGAGCAACGTAATACACAACATGACCAACGAGATGCTCACACTTCTCCTTACGCCAGAGCAGTGATTCCCTCCTACAGTTTCTCTTTTTGTAAACTGCGGCATTACCCACACAGTGTTTGTTGCTTGCTCTGGAAATGGAGGTGTTGTTTAACAGATGATGGATGTTTGGAGATACAAAAGTGGCATCTACATAACTTGTCAAAGGCAATAATCAATAGATGATAAGTAGGTGTGCAAAATTATTTTTATAATCCTTGCATCGCCTACTGCGCATTATCAGCAAGTGACAACAGTCGAGTAGGAGTCGCTACACTCCTTTATGTCACATACTGATTCTGAATCACCAATCAATACAATCATTATAAAAATAATTGTGCACACCTACTTAATGAAATAAACATCACAATTTTTTTATGTTAATCCTTGCATATTTGAATTAATTATTGTACCTTTGCACAGACTATATAATTAAATAGCCATTAAATTAATGACCATTAAATAAATTGCACATGGACTTCTACGACCGTGAATATGAGCTAAATACGCTGAATAGAAATTGGGAGCAGTCGGCATCACATTCAATGATGACCACAATGATTGGGCGCAGACGTATCGGCAAGACCTCCCTTCTGCTGAAAAGTGCGGAAGGTCAGAAATCATTATATCTCTATGTATCCAAGGACAATGAGCAGATGCTTTGCAGAAAATTTCAGCAACAGGCAGAGAGGCAATTAGGACTACACATACATGGTACGGTCAATTCATTTGGTGCTTTGTTTGAGGAACTCATGATACACGGACGCATCAACCACTATACGCTGATTATCGATGAGTTCCAAAACGTGCTCAGCATCAACAAGGCCATACCAAGCGAGATTCAGGATATTTGGGACAGGCATAAAGATTCGACTTATGTCAACCTTATCCTTTGTGGCTCAATATATTCGATGATGAAACGTATATTCGAGAATGGCGACGAGCCTTTGTATGGGCGTCGTGATTCTGCAATACGTCTGAATCCATTCCGGACGGATGTCCTCCGCAAGATATTGTATGACCACAATCCGAATTTCAAGCCTGATGATTTGTTATGCCTTTACATGCTGACAGGAGGAGTGGCTAAATATGTGGCATTGCTGATGGACGCCAAGGCTACGACTTGCGCGAAAATGCTGAAGTATGCCACAACACCCGATTCTCCGTTCATCACAGAAGGTATAGAACTGCTTGTATCTGAATTCGGACGCGACTATGGCACTTACTTCAGCATACTGCAACTAATAGCAGCTGGCATGACAACCCAAAGCGAGATAGACAGCGTGATAGGAAAGAACTCCGGAGCCTATTTGGGCAATCTCTGCGATGACTACTCGTTTATCACAAAGAACACTCCCATATTCAGCAATCCAGGAGCAAGAAACATCAGATGGAGCATTGACGACTGCTATCTGCGATTTTGGTTCAGGTTTATCTATCCTCACCAGGGTATGATTGAGGCGGGACAGACGGCACTGCTTCAACAGTATGTCACTGAAAACTATGAAAAGTTTACAGGTCGCACCCTTGAACGTTGGTTCCAGACAAAGACTATGGAGAGCGGCAATTACACTCGTATAGGCAATTGGTGGGATAAGCGTGGCGAGAACGAGCTTGACCTCATAGCAGTCAATGAGTTCAACAATACCGGCATAATTGCAGAGGTCAAACGCAACGATCGAAAAATCAGTATGTCTGTTCTGGAAAACAAGGTAGCATCCCTTCCCCCCAAGAACTTTGCGAAATATAATCTCCAACTGCTTGCCCTATCATTGAAGGATCTCTAAGAATTTTCCACTTTATGGCATAAACTAAACAATTCCATACATTCAATCTATCCGAGTTTGGTTAAACAGTACGAGCACTCCACAAATCACCGAACAAATCTTCCATAAATCACCGAAAATTGCAAAAAAGTTTTGGTAGTAGTCTGTAAAGTTATAAACTG
>CALZTP010000102.1 GCA_945829115.1 uncultured bacterium
CGTATGAAGCGATGAAAGGTGGTAAAGCGGAGCAAGGTCTCCGCCACCACCGCATACAGGAGATGTCTAACGACCTACGCCATATCTGCGACAACGACTTTAGTCAGCTGCTCTGGACGGTGCGTCAGAGTGACACGGCAAAAGAGATTGATGGCAGAGCACCGGGGGAGATTGAGAACCTCGTTGCTGGTGCGGTGAGGTTGAGAAAGTCGGTGAACTTCCCAGAGATCATTGTCAAGGCATGTGAGAAGTGCGGAATCTCGCTTTCCGACCCAAAGACAGAGGATGCTGTGGAGCCAGAGGAGATTGACTACAACGCATGGTGGCAGCGTCTGAAGCCGTTCCTCCACGAAGAGCTGAACGCAGATGGCGTTATTCGTGACCCATACGCAGCTGCTTTGGGGAGGGTGGAAGATGAGATGAAGCTTGGAGGTGTGTTGACCTCTGGAGCGATGTTCGGCACTTACTTGACTCGCTGCAAGTTCAAGCATTACGATGCTCGTCTCTATCGCTTCTCTTACATTGTCTATCTTGTTGGTAATCCAGCATCTGGCAAGTCGTATATCAAAGACCTTGACGATGTCATCATGTACCGCTTGAAAGAGCAGGATGAGCTTGGAAGAGCGATGGAGCGTGAGTATGCCGCACAGAAGGAAAAGGCAGAGTTGACGAAGGGGAAGAAGGAGTCGCAGGTGACAGAGAAGCCGAAGTGTTGCATAAGGTATGTGCCAAGTACTATTTCAAACCACGTGCTCTACAATCGTCTGATAAATGCTGTTGACCCTGACAACCCAGAAGGCGACCGCCTGCACCTCTACACGATGGAGACGGAGTTAGCTACTGCCATGCGTGCGCAGGTGGGCTCATGGGCAGGAAAGCTCGACCTTGAGTTGAAGTCGTTCCAAAACGAGTGTGCTGGTGTTGACTTTGCGAATAACGGTTCAGCAAACGGTATCATTCAAATAAACTGGAATCAGGTGGTTTCTTCTACGATGGACACCGTGTTGAAAAAAGTGCGTGCAACGTCTCTCAACGATGGTTATATCACTCGCCTTGCTATCTGGCTGATGCCTGACTCGCCAGGAAAGATGATTGACTATGAGGGCGACCAGCCGATAAAGGGTGTGCAGAAAGAGCTCACAGAAGAGGAGCAGCAGATTGTGGAGCTGACGAAGAAGTTCGACACTCTTGCAGGCATCATTCCTTGTGAACCGCTTGTGCGCCATGTCTATAACTGGTGTGCTGAGCAGGCGATGAAGGCGAGCATTGAGGAGGATAAGCTGTGTGAGTATTTCCGCAAGCGCATTCCGCTATATATGATTCGCTATACGCTTCCGAGAATCCTTGCTCGTGAATACGACACCTACACCACAACAGGCGTGTTGAACATCACTGAAGAGGATAAGGCATTCGCAACGCTCATTGGTGATTGGCTGATGTATATCTCCATCCGCACTTGGGGCAACCGACTGCTGGAGCTGTGGAGCACTAAGCCAATAGAGGGTATGCCGCGACAGAGGAAATCGAAGCTGATGGAGAGGTATGAAAGACTTCCAGAGGTGTTTACCATGGAAGATTTCAATGTTGGATATGCCAGCATCTATTCTGCAAGGCAATCAATCAGTGCTTTGGTAAAGAATGGTTACATTAAGAAGGTTTCGCACAATACGTGGAAGAAATGTGTTGCAGAACTGGTAACCAGCCTAAGTACAAAAAATGATAAAAAATAAGGAAATAAGGAAATAAGGAAATAAGGATTAAGAATATATGACACTTACAAAACATTTCACATTGGAGGAGTTCGCACGCTCCTCCACTGCTAAAGCAAGAGGCATAGACAATACAGTGCCTGATAAGCTCATCCCTGCGTTGCGCAATCTCTGCGTGACGGTACTTGAACCGCTGCGAGAGCAGGCGAAGGAGCCAGTGGAGATATCTTCTGGCTATCGCTGCCCGGAACTGAATCGTATCGTGGGAGGAAAGAACACCTCTCAGCACATGAAGGGTGAGGCGTGCGATATCTACGTCGAGGACGTTGAGAAGCTCCGCAAATGGTTCGCAATTCTCATGGATGGCGACTTCGACCAGCTTATCTTCGAGCGAAACCGCAGGACAGGACATTGTTGGATACACGTGAGTTGCAAGCCAGATACAAGCCTTAACCGACATCAGGTGATTTACGGTTAGTGTTGTCTACCTTTACCTCGACCGTGAATTTATAACACGACAACGGAAGACAACCTTAACTTTTTTTCATCGGAACTTATTCGGAACTTAATCTGTTTCCGCTTAATCCGTTTAGGTTCCGATGATTATTTCTTATCCACAGATGTTAGACAGATGTTAAACGGATTGAACGGATGCTGGACACACGGATATTCGCTTGATTCGCTTGATTCGCGTTCAAAAAATTAAGTGACCACGAATTGAACGAATTGAACGAATGATTTTATCCACTGATGTTTGACAGATGTTAACCGTGGGCAAAGCCCTCGGATATTATAGGGGTACTGGCCTCCAGCCAGATGTAGGGCTGATGGGCAAAATCCATAGGCAAATGCTGACGCATTTCACCATTACTCAAATACTGGCCTCCAGTCTGAACGGCATTGGGGGATGCACTCGTGAGATAGGGTTTGCGCTCTATCCTATGCTATGTCGCCATTACAGGGCTCGCACGTTCAACCTCATCACTAACACTTCATCACTAACACTTCATCACTATAACCTATCGAAATATGTCGCCCTGGTTTTGATTTAAGAATGAGCTAAAAAAATCGCGTGATCAGCACGATACTGACCACGCGAAAAAATTGAAAATGATTTAGGTATATAATTACTTGCCCTGAAGACCTTCTGCGAAGCCAGCGTATGCTGGTTTACGCTGATAGTCGATAGTCCAAAGGCCAACTGGCTCACCCTTGCGCCATCCTGAATCAGCAGGAGAATCGGTGATGCACCACTGTGTGATGCCGTACTGTTGAGCTGTAGGAACTATTTCGAAGTACTTCTGGATGATCCACTTGTAGAAGTCGCCCATTGCCTTCTCTTTTGCAAGGCGTTCAGCGATAGGGAGTTTCTGAAGCATCTCTGTTGTTACAGTTTTACCGTTAGCATCTACGTAGCCCATATCGAGCTCAGAAACACGTACGAGCTTTCCAGAAGCTGCCATGATCTTGAACATGTTCTCGATGGCATTCTTTTTGCTCTGCTGAATCTGTTCGTTCTCGTAGTAGCTAATGTGCATCTGAGTGCCAATACCGTCAATCTTTGTGTTCCAGCCGAGTTCCTGACCCTTGGCCTCCCAAATCTTAATCCACTCGACGAGAGACTTCAGCTTCTTGTTCTGATCCCAGTCAGACTCAAGGTTGTAGTCGTTGATGAAGAGCTTGAGGTCGGCAGGGTTGGCGCCTTCTACAGAAGCATATGCGTCACGAGCAGCCTTCTCTACGATTGGTCCGTACTCCTCTGGAGAGAAGTAGTCTTGCCAATAGAAGCATCTTGCAGCATCGTCAGGAGAAACGTTTGTCTCAGAATGTAGAGCGTAGATGCCACCATGAACATTTCCACCACCAGAGACAGCCTCGTTGATGAGGTCCCAAGCCTTTACCTTGCCCTGAGTAGCCTGAATCATTCCCTGACACCATTTGTTCATAGCCCAAACGAGAGTGTCTTTCTTCTCTTCTGGAGTGAGAGGGATAGAGTTCATCTTCACAATCTTCTTGATAGTGATAGACTTAAGGTCGAGAGTAGCATCGAAAGTCTCTGGCTTGAGAATCATATCGTAGTTGCCACCCTGCTCAAGCTTCATGCGGAAGCTTGAGGTTGTCCAGCCTTCTTTCAGAGCAACAGTACCAGTGAAGCTTTCAGCATCGCCACCCCATCCGTTCTGTACTGTGAGTTTGATAGATCCGGCCTTTGTGGACTTAATCTCAACGTAAACGGCATATTCGCCAGGGGTGAGAGGGTTTTCACCGCCAGGGACACAGAAGAACTGTGACCAGTCGCCTGTTGGTATGAAGTGAATGCAACCGTCGATAACGTCTGGTGCGCATCCCATCTGATAGTAAGGGAATGGACCGTCTTTGTATGTCTGGTATTTAACCTCTTGCTCAACTTCCATAGCAGGAGTTTCGAGTTTAGAAACCTTCACCCACTGAATCTCTATTGTTCCATCGAAAGAACCTGGCTGGAAGACAGAGAAACCAGTAGCTGTTGGAGGGCACTGGAATTCAACAGCGCACTCCTTCCATTCTGTTCCCACCTTCATCTTTGCCTCGGCAAGGTTGCCCCAGTTACCGAACTGCACATTGATGGTGTGTTCCTTGCTGGCACGAATCATGGCAGAAACCTTATAAGTCTGGCCCTCTTCAAGTCCGCTGAGTCCATCTATTACGAAGTACTGATGCCAACCGTCAGGATTGTGGCTGGTGAGCACACCATTGATAATCTCCGGTTCATAGCCCATAACAAAGAATGGGAACTTTGTGAGACCTTCGTAGCTCTGTGTCTTCACCTCACGCTCAATTTTCTCGTTAGGGTCGATATCGAGTTCCTTGTCAGCCATGAGTTTCTCGAACCACTTCTTTGGCTGCTGAGCATGCCAAGCGAGAGTATGTCCATAGACAGTGAGACCTGCCTGTTCTGCGTTGCTTACGAAGGAAGCAACAGTACCGAAGTCCATTGCACCTTGGTCGTTGACGCAAGAAGCCATCTTCATGGCGTTTCCAGCAACAATCTCGTCGAAGTTGTAAGATGCGAGACGATAGAGAGGACCCTGGTTGTTGAAATCGCTTGCAGTGAGTGCTACGCCAACCTTGAAGTTTGGATGAGCGGAACGGTCGAGGTATTCCTTAATAGGCGAATAGTCGTTAAGATACTCGTACTCAGCAATTGTCTGAGGCTTCTCAACGTTGTAGCTCCAGTCCTCCCAGTCTGCACAGCCCACCAACATTAGTGGACTGAGCAGTGCAGGTATAAATAGTTTATTGATTTTCATAAATGTGAATCTATTTTTTAGTAAAAGCCAAAAGAGAGGTTCTTCTGGTTAGTTACGAAATTACTTCCAAGACTCCAACTTGTTGTTTCGTGACATCATTGACATTACGTAGTCAGCATTTATTGTCCAAGTTTTCTCAAGGTTCGCATCGCCAGCGTTAGTAACAGTGGTTGCTGCGAACTTAAGCTTCAGACAGTCAGCCATACGGTGAGCGTCAGAGAAGTCCTGAATTCCACGAGGAGTGAACGAGCCAGAGCCAATCACCTTGTCTCCCTGAAGAACCTGACAAGTTTCGCCAGAAGCCTTCACGCTGACAGTGATGTTTACATTGATGTCTACGAGTTCGTTCTTCTTTGTCTCTGCATTGTACTTCCACTCCTGAACAGGGAAGCTAAAGTTAATAGAAGAAGTGTTCATGTCGTAAGTGTTTACAACATCGAGAGCATCCTCGTTCTTGTGAGTAATAGACTTCAAACCTTCAACGTTTGTTGTACCAGTCTTGCAGTAGAGACCAGAGAACTGGTTCTTATACTTCACGCAGATAACCTGATAGTTCTTGCTTTCGAGGATTGTGTCGCAATCGTTGGTAGAAACGAGACGAACAGGGAGCACATAGTGTGTTGTTGCAGCCTTAGGGTCGTTGAAGAAAGCGTCGGTGAGCTTTACTGTTGTTCCGCCTACGATGCTTCCGTTAGGAACGGTAAGGTTTGCTGCATCCTCGAGAGTGTAATAAGAAGAAGGTAGCACCTCCATTCCAGAGCCTTCAGCAAGCAGTGAAGGGTCAACGGTATAGGCTATCTTGCGGTCTTTGTTGTTTGAGTAAACGCCACCGATTGTAGCCATTAGTTTGAACTGATGAGCATTGTCGTCTGTGTTCACGGCATCATCGTCGTTTCCTAAGGTGATGGTGCGGATAGGCTCCTGCATAGAGAAATACACAGAAACTTTTCCGTTGTTGCCTCCGAGTCCGGTTCCTCCTTCGAGGCTGTCTTCCCAGTCGCCGTTAGAACAAGATGTGTTAAGAGCGACAGCGAGTGCCATTCCCATCACGACAGTTCCTATTTTTCTGAATGTTTTATTCATTGTAGTGAATTATGTTTTAGACTGTTGGCAGCGCCTGGGTCACTGAAAATGATTTGCTTGTAGCCGTTCGTTTCTCGGTGTCTCAGGCATTGCCGACAGGTCATTTTTTTTGTTTACTTTATATTACCTAAATTATTTTCTTTCGTTGTGTGAGAGAGAATTCTTTACCAACCCTTGTTCTGAGTGAGAGAAGGGAAGTTCAGAATCTGGTCGTAAGGAACAGGACCATAGTAGCCATTCTCCTTGAAGTTACGCTTCTCAACAGAGATGGTCTCGTATTTCTTGCCAGCACCAACGTTTGTGATGCTAACACCCTTTGCTTCTTCAGTGATGTCAAGCTTCCAACGACGAAGATCCCAGAAGCGGAAGCCCTCGAAGCAAAGTTCGATACGACGCTCGTTGCGGATAAGCTCACGCATCTTGTCCTTATCGTTCTTGATGCTCTCAAGGTATGGGTCCTGACCGTTCTCGTCTTTAATTCCAGCACGCTGGCGAATTGCCTTGATAACGTCATAAGCAGAGTATCCAGAGCCACCAGTAGGACCGTAAGCCTCGTTAGCAGCCTCTGCGTAGTCGAGATAGAGCTCTGTGTAACGAATGCGTGCAGTGTAGTGGTTCTGCTTGCTGTTTACGTTAGGGTCAAGGTTGATGTCTTGACGGAGGAGTTTCTTCATGTAGTAGCCTGTACGTGTAGATTTCGAAACGTCCTTGTTGAGACCATCGAGGTTTGCAGAGTTGTCTGCCTGAGTGTTGATAACAGAACTGCCAGAGCCTGCTGTCTGTCCGTTGAAGATGATGTACTTCGCAAGACGAGGGTCGCGGTTTGCATATGGGTTTTCAGCATCAAAGCCACTCTTTGCATTTGCGATAGGATAGCCGTTTGCTGCAGGGAATGCGTCAACGAGGTTCTGAGTTGGGTTGATACGCCCCTTGCCATAGATTGATGGAGGGTAGTTGTCAGCCTCGAGATCGTTGTTGTTGCTCTTCTCTGTACGCCACATAACCTCCTTAGGGCACTCGCCACCAGAGAGATTAGACATGTTAGGGTCGGCATACCACTCAAGACCATCGGTATCAATTCCAGAAACGCCACCATTGAGGTCGAGAACGTTCTTTGCGTACTTTGCAGCCTGCTCATAGGTCACACCACTACCATTTGCGAATGCTGGTGAAGCAGCCATGAGAGCAGCCTGTGCGAGGACGGCACGTGCGATGCGTCCGGAGAAACGTCCTGCGAAGTTTGTTCCGAGCACACGGTTGTAGGTTGCTTTTGTAACGGTATAAGTCTTTCCGAAGCAGTTCACTGTTTCTGTCTCGTTGTCTGTATCCTTATAGTCAACAGGGAGCACACGAACAGCCTCCTCAGCATCTTCAATCAACTGCTTCATGCAGTCAGCGTAAGAAGCGCGCACCTCAAGAGCGTTGAAGTCAGAAGAAACGGTTGTTGGCTCAAGGATGATAGGTACACCGAGAAGGTTTCCCTGAGCATCGTAGCCACCGTGAGCACGAAGGAGATAGTACATAAAGAGAGCACGAAGACCGCGTGCCTCACCAACATAACGCTGGTGGTACATATCGCGAACAGTCTCGTTGCTGTTCCAGTTCACCTTATCAACATTAGCGAGGAAGAGGTTTATGTACTGTATTGCGGCACGGCAGTTACGCCATGTTTCAATAGGATTGCTGCTTGATGTCCAGCTGTCAATGCCCGTCATCTTGCGGTAGCTATTAGAAACGTCATTAGAGACGGCATCGTCAGTAGCAACATCATTGAATGAATATGAACCGTTCGGGAGACGTGTGTATGCGTTTCCGAGAACGTTGTCGGCATAGTCTGGGTGCTCGTAAGCATAGTCGAAGCCGAGGTGGTTCTCAATAGCCGGTTCAAAGAGGTCGTCACAGCTGGTGAGCCCGAGAGAGAGCGTCATGCCAAGCATTG
>CALZTP010000103.1 GCA_945829115.1 uncultured bacterium
TAACGATAACGATAACAAGTTGCTAACGCCAAAGCTAACGATGACGATGGGCTAATGGCTAATGGCTAAAGGCTTATTGCCAACGCTATTGCCAACGCTATTGCCAACATTATCGCCAACGTTAACGTTATCGTTATCGTTAAAAAAAATCGCTATCGCCAACGTTAACGTTATCGTAATCGTTATCGTTAAAAAAAATCGTTATCGTTATCGTTATCGTCATCGCTATCGTTTTCGTTATCGTTATCGTTTTCGTTATCGTTATCGTTTTCGTTATCGTTATCGTTAAAAAAACTATGCCTATGAAAAAGTATATGTCTATAGCATCATTCTCCGCAGCAATCCTCTTCGCTGCTGTGGGAATGGCAATACCTCCACAAGGAGTTATCGATGGCTCGGTATTGATTCTTGCAGCACAACTCTTCGTGCTATGTGCCACTTTCCTCGGCATAAAAGACCTCTCCCTGCCTAAGAAAGCATAACCCCTCACTGCTTAAGAAAGTATAAACAGTGAGGGTGCCTTTACAAGCTATTATTGGTACTGGCTTCCACCATAAGCCGTGGGGATGGGGTAGTGAGTGCTGAGTTTTGAGTGTTGAGAGATAACGCAAACTTCAACTTAACATCAGCTTTAACTTCAATTTCAGCTTCAACTTCAACGTCAACTTTATCTTCAGCTTCAATTTCAACGCTAACGCCAACGAAATCGCCGTAACTCTGTCAACGTGACTGCGTTTTTTATAGAGAACCTTATATAGAGAACAAAGCATGTCCGGAAGACGTACTGATATGAGACATTGTTTCTCTCAGAACTGCCTTCCGGACATTGATGAAAATAGTGTATTTTATTTTTAGCTAAGGAGCGGTAATTACAATCATGCCTTTAAAAAGTTGTTTAATAGTCTGCATTCTGAGGGTCGAACTCTGTCCAACCGTCAAGCCACTTGTCATTCTCAGAGAATGCACCTACGTAGCTAACCTTCTCAAACCAAGTGGAGAGGAGAGAGTCTGTGAACTTAGCAGCTCCGAGGAGAGGAGAGTTAGCGAGAGGGTAGATAGCAGGGAAGTCGCCATTGCTGCCTGTCAGCTTCAGCTCAGAAGCCTCTGCGAACAGTTGGTTTCCTGACTGACTCTTGAAGAAAGAAGAGCTGTATGACTCTTTTGAGGCGTCGATAACGGTTTTCTTGGCTGCATCATAGAGGTCGTCGGTGTAGCGCTTGTTAGCATCGCTACCTGTTATGCCCATTCCTGCAAAGAAGATATTCTGCAGCTTGAGGTTTCCAGCCTTTGCATACTCTTGTGTACCACCCTTTTCAGCATCAATGATGAGTCCGATAGGGTAGCCGATAGCAAGGGAGTTAAAGCAAGCGAGATGACTGCTGCGACGAATCTGCATGGCAGACTGATATTTTCCGAGCGCGGAGCCGTTTTGTGGGAATACGGAGCCACCATTGATGTAGTCAGGAGTGTTCTCGAAACCGTTTCTGCCCATAGGACCTACGAAGGTCACGTTTGAGAAGACAGCAGAGGTGAATGGTTCTGTCAGAGAGCCGTCAGCATCGTTGTCGCTCTCAAAGCCATTAGACTGTGAGGTGTCGGCGATTCTTGGGTCGCGAATAGAGAGTGCGAACTGCACCTTTCCACTGAAACCGTTGTCGGTATCGAACTCATCGTCCCAACCGTTGTAAGCCACGAGGTAGCGACAGTTCACGTTTCCTCCGAACCACTCGAAGGAGTCGTCGTTTGTGTAGCTCACCTGAACGTGGTTGACAGTTGTTCCGCTACCAACACTGCCGAAAGTGATGCCGTTGATCTCTTTGTCTTTCTGGAAAGGGTAACCAGCAAACTCCACACGGACATAGCTATACACACCACTGTTGTCGGCAGCATCACTACCACCGTGCTTAGTGCGAGGACCACCCTCTATCTGCTGACCGAGCACACCCTTGTTGTTCAAGCCACGACCACAGATAATGAGTCCGCCCCAGTCGCCAGGCTTTCTGTTGCCCTTTGGCTGTGCAGAGGTGAACACGATAGGCTGCTGTGCAGAGCCCTGTGCGAAGACCTTTCCGCCAGGTTCTACAATAAGAGAAGCAGCAGACTCCTTCTCGCCCTTAATAACTGTTCCAGGCTCTATGGTGAGCTCAGAACCGTCTGCGATATATACCCATCCGCGGAGGAGGTATGTTCCTTTCTTCAGAGTCTGCTTCCCTTTGAAGATAAACTCCTTGTCGCCGTTACCGATTGCTGTTCCGTTGACATTCTCCTTGCCGTCAATGTCGAAAAGGAGGTGGTCGCAGGTTTTGATGCTTCCGTCAGTGCCCCAGACATACGCCACTGGCTTCTCTGGTTCGCTGCTGCTGTTGTTGTCATCATCACTACTACATGCTGCCATTGTGAATGACAGGGTTGTGGCTATAAGAGCCACTGAAAGAAAACGTCTTGTCTTCATCATCTTTTTCTTTTTGTAAAACATCTATTATTACGGAGGGTAACACCCTCAAAAACAAATTTTCTTTGAATATGTGGGGCGGGGGTGTTGCTATTCTCGTTTGCGAGAGTTTATAGCTTATAGGATGCTGTCAGAGACAGTGTGCGGCCTGGCTTATAAGAACGAGTTACCTGCTCTATCTCGCCACCTGCACTCTTTTCAAACTGCTTAAACTGCACCTTCTGTGCAAGAGCGTCACGAAGAGAGAGACGGAGGTCGAAACGACCGAAGGACTTCCCGATATTTATGTCTATCTGATGGCGTGGCATCTCGTAACTGTCTGGTACACGGACATCTGTTTCCCCACTACCAACATTTCTTCCCACACCGATAATTCTCTTTCCGATGACATTATAGAGCACTGCAGCCGTCCAGCCCTTCTGCCATTCCTTTCGAGGAGTTGCAAGACTGCTGTTGTAGAAGAGTCCCGCATTCACGAGATATGGCGACTGACCCTGCATAGGGCGGTCCTGCTCATGGCTTCCCTCAGGGAAGTTCACGCTGGAGTGAATCCACGAAGCGTTCAGTGAGAGAGACAGTTGTGGGAGATGGAGGAAGTCGAGTTGTTTCCTTATGTCGAGTTCCACGCCGTAGTTTTCTGCCCCTTCTGCGTTCATGTATGAATAAACGAGGTCTGTTCCTCCAGCCACGGTGTATGTCCATTCAATTGGGTTCTTGAACTTCTTATAGAACAAGGATAAGCTAACCACCTCTCCAGGGTTTGGATACCACTCCCATCCGAGGTCGAAATTATCGATATATGCTGCCTTAAGCTTGTGGTTTCCTTGTACGTTTGAAGCAAGGTCGAAATCGTAGTAAACACTTGTGGAGAGCTCACGGAACTCTGGTCGGTTGGTGGTTTTTCCATACGCCATTCTTAGCTGATGACGGTTGTTGAGATGGTATGTGAGGTTCACCGATGGGAAAAGGTCATTGTAGTCGTAGTCGGTGGAGAGTGGTGAATACTCATTCCTTTTAGTATGAGAGATCAGTTCTGTATGAGAAGCCTCATATCTCACACCACCAAAGACCTCCAACTTCTTCTCGAAGAAAGGAAGGAGCACGGTGATGAAGCCACTTCCGAGTGTGTTCTTCGCCTCATAGTTGTTGCTCCAATCTACTTGCTCAAGGAGATAGAGTCCGTTGTCGCCGTAGTTGCTATCGGTGAGCAGCTGTGTAGGTACATCAAGGTCTCGCATTGACTGAGGGAGCTGTCCGTTTGGCCATGCATATGTAAAGAACCGCGTGTCGTATTTTCTGTTTCTTCTCTCCGCATATGCACCCGCTTTCAGAGTTGGCTTCCATTCTCTGATGTTGAAGTTGTGATTCCATGTTGCACCTCCAGAGTAGATATGCTCTCCGAGGTAAGAGAACTCACGGTTTATGTCGTTTAGGTTCTCCACCTCCATAGTGCCATCTTCTTGACCGAAGATGGTGTAGCGTCGGCGGTCGGGGAGGTTTCTGTTTGCGTATGCGTAACCGAGATTCCAGTTGAGAAGGTTGTCTTCAGAGAGTGAGTGCTTTCCTGCAAGTCCGAGGTTATAGGTTGCACGACTCTGATAGTAGTATTCTGCCTGCTCCATATAGTCGCTTTGTGCATCGTAGCCCTTTCTGTAGGTATAGCGACTTTTTCCAATCTGATTGAATATTTGCTTGAGTTCCACACGCTGCCTTTTGTCTGCCGAGAGCCAAACGAGACCGAGGAGAGCACCGAGTCGGACGTTGTTCACGCTCTGATTATCTACAGCCTTTCGGAGATAGTTCGACTGGTCGTGCACTTGGTCGTAGGCACCAAACATATTGTTCTGCACATCGTTGAGAGTGCGGAAGGTATTACTGTAGTTGAGACTTCCCGTCAGTCCCAATGTCTGAGAGTTTCCGATGCTCCATCTCTTTGAGAATGCTCCCGAGAGGCTGATATCAGAGACAGGCTTCCTACTTTTCACCGTCCAGTTGTTGTTGAACCCGTTGTTTAGAAGAGAATAGCCATTGTTCTGATGGGCAAGCGAGGTGGACATGCCGTCTTTTAAGCTCCGCTTTCCGTTGTCGAAGCCGAGGAAGTCTGTTCCACTACCAGAATAGTACTGCTGGTTTTGGAAGTGTGTCTCCGTGTTCCATGCTCCTCCCACGCTCACATTCCAAGAGTCTTTCTGCGGCACGTCTTTTGTATTAACAATGATGAAACCACCGGTGTAGTCGGCAGGATAGTCGGCAGAAGCCGACTTCAGCACTTTCATATTGCTGATCTGTGATGACGGGATGATGTCGAAGGAGAACGCACGCTGATCTGCTTCACTGGAAGGGACTGCAGCACCGTTCATCCACACGTTATTATATCGTTGCGCAAGGCCGCGAACCATCACGTATTTCTCGTCTATGATGCTCACGCCAGGAATGCGACGGATGACCTCACCAGCATCCTTGTCTTGAGTGCGGCGAATCTGTTGCTCAGAGACATTCGTCATAGAGACTAAGGATGCTTGTTGCTCTCTAATGGCAGCCACTTCGGTGTCTCTCCTTGTCTCGCCCACTACGGTAACAGTGTTCAGAGACTTTCCGTCAGTCTCCATCTTCACCTCGATCTCGGTTGTGCCGTTAGTCACGCTGAGGTTCTTGGTGAATGTCTTGTAGCCGATGTAGCTCACTGTTAGCACCTGTTTTCCGTTTGGAATGGTTAGGGTGAAATTTCCTTCCGTGTCGGTTGTTGTTCCTTTCCCTTCTCCGTACATCACTGAGGCTCCAATGAGTGCCTCTCCTGTTTCTTTGTCTGTTACCCTTCCTTTCACATCGCCTGCCATTATCTCCTGCAGGCACGTGAACAATAATAATAATACTGTAAGTTTTTTCATCATATCTTTATTCCTGTCAAAGGAAAAGGATGGTGGTCTTTTTCTTTGACGCTGCAAAATTACGATAACACTGTTACTCGGTTGTGTCAAAAATGATACAAACATATTACGTAATAAGAATGTAACGAAAAAGGGTGATGAAGAGTCGCAGGTTGTTTTTTCTTTGAGATGAGTAGAGGTAATCTTAACTACATCTTAACACGAGTGTAATATTTCTGTAATAATCTCGCAGTAATTTTGCCGATGATAATCAAATAATCAAATAATGTATAAGTTAAGCGAGAAAAATTATATTGAGCGCGACGTGTCGTGGATGCTCTTCAATCGAAGAATATTGAGTGAGGCACAGCGCACGGATATCCCTTTGATGGAACGCATGAAGTTCCTCGGAATCTATTCGAATAACCTCGATGAGTTTTTCCGAGTGCGTGTTGCTACGTTGAACCATATTGTGAAATACGCTGATAAGGGTGAGAAGGATTTGAGTAAGCGGTGCGAAAAGACCTTGAAGACAGTGAACCTGCTAAACACGAAGTATGCGAAAGAGTTTGAAAAGACTGTTGAGGATGTCATGGATGGACTCTCAAAACAGAATATCCACCTTTTACGCAAAGCGGACCTCAGCGAGGAACAACAGGAATATGTAAAGCAGTACTGCATGAAGAATCTTATCGGTACCATTTCTCCGATATGGCTCTCTTCGATAAAATGCTTCAACACCACCCTTGACGATACCATCTACCTTGCCGTGAGACTTCAGGAATGGAAAGAAGAGAAGAAGAAGGCTCAGAAGGACTTTGCTGTTGTTGAGATGCCGGTGAAGCAGTTGGGACGATTTGTTGTGTTGCCAGATACCGTTGTTGAAGGTGTAACACATCATAACGTGATGTTCCTTGACGATATTATTCGTTGTGCACTGCCGTATATGTTCCCCGGAACAAGCTTCAATGACTTCGAAGCCTGGTCGTTCAAGATTACTAAGGATGCAGAGATGGAGTTAGAGACAGATATTCGTGGTGGTGTGCTTCAGAAAATCTCAAAGGGAATAAAGAGCAGAAAGAACGGACTTCCTGTACGCCTTATCTACGACAAGCAGATGGCACGAAGCATTCTGAAAGCACTTCTCGAACGCTTCAGTCCGTATTCTGTGGATACGATGCTCCCTTCTGGTAGATACCAGAACCATAAGGACCTTATGAGCTTCCCTCGCTTCCCTTCTGCCGATGGCTCAGAGATGGAATATGAGAAATGGGAGTCGGTGATGCCGTCTTGGGCAAAAGAGCGTAGTCTGATGCAAGCAATCAGGCAGCGTGACCGTTTCCTTCATGTGCCATATCATTCCTTCAATGCGTATATAAACCTTCTCCGTGAGGCTGCCGTTAATCCAGAGGTGAAGGGAATAAAGACCACGCTCTATCGTCTTGCCAAGGATTCAAAGGTGATAGGTGCGCTCATTGCTGCTGCTCGAAATGGGAAGAAGGTTACAGTGGTGATTGAACTTCTTGCGAGATTTGATGAGGAGTCGAATATTGATTGGAGCAAGAAAATGGCAGATGCAGGAATAAATGTCATTACGGGAGTGGAAGGACTGAAGATTCATTCTAAGGTGACGCTTATTCAGGCAAGATATGGAAACCTTGCCGTGGTCTCTACGGGAAACTTCCATGAGGGAAATGCGTCGGCTTATACCGATTTTTTGGTTCTGACAGCAAATACTCCGGTGGTGAATGATGTTGCGAGGGTGTTTGACTTTATAGATAAACCATACCTCCCTGTTCATTTCCGCCAGCTGTTGGTGTCGCCAAATGGTATGAGACGACAGATTGAGGCTCTTATAAAACAGGAGATAAAGAACCACCGTTTGGGACTTCCCTCACAGATTCTCTGTAAACTGAATCATATTACCGACGAGGGGATAGTGAGACGCCTTTATGAAGCTGCCGCCTCGGGAGTGAAGGTGAACCTGCTTGTAAGGGGTAACTGCTCGCTTGTTACCGACTTGCCAGAACTGGGAGGGAATCTTCGTGTTAATGCCATTATAGACCGATATCTGGAACATTCTCGCATTCTTGTCTTTGCCAACGGAGCAGATCTTGACCATCCTGAGATTGTGGAGGACGATGGCAGTCATCACGACTACAAGGTTTTTATTGGTTCTGCTGACTGGATGCCTCGAAACCTTGATCATAGGATAGAGGTTTATACTCCCGTCTATGATGCTGTTCTGAAGCGTGAGGCTCGCATGATAGTGGAGTATGGTATGAAGAATGAAAGGAATGTGTTCCGCTCTCAGGAGGCTCTCTACAAGTATTATTCAGAGAAAGAAATAGAAAAAGAATAAATCTTTAAGTAGGTGTGCAAAATTATTTTTATAATCCTTGCATCGCCTACTGCGCA
>CALZTP010000104.1 GCA_945829115.1 uncultured bacterium
AGAATCTAACAAACACTCTGGATGTATAGGGTCTGAAATGCGGAATTCTTTATTTAACGGTGGATTAATGATAAGAGAGCTTTATTCCTGCTTTTTTCTATGGGCATGGACATAATGTTTAAACATTTTTAAGATTGGTTGTCACTTTCGTTTTAGTAATTATTCGTATTTTTGCATAAAAAAATAACAATCACTATCGAAGCAAGAAAAGAAGATAGTTCAATTACAGAACTTTTTGTCTTGAACACAACGAATGAAGAATATGAAGACATTATCTGCACAAAAAAATAACACTGCGACAAGCAAACGCATAAAGGAAGAGAAGGAGGTGGTGGAAAAGATGATACGTCTTTACTGCCGCAAGAAAGAGGGAAACGCAGAGCTGTGCCCCAGCTGCCAGGAGCTTTTGGAATATGCCCACTGCCGACTTGACCGATGCCGTTTTGGTGAGAAGAAGCCCACCTGCAAGAAATGCCCCATTCATTGCTATCGACCAGAGATGAAGGAGAGGGTCAGAGAGGTGATGCGGTGGTCGGGACCAAGGATGATGCTCCATCACCCTTTTGCTGCCATTAAGCATGTGATTCGTGAGATAAAATAAACCAGAATATAACAGTCTGAACATACCCATTAGAAAGAATATGATTGCACCTCAAATAGCCTATTCAGACAGAGACGAACGGTTCGAATTTGTTGTCGAGCGGTTCAAGTGCAAGGCACCAGCATGTGGTGGCTGCGGAAGTTGCAGAATGCCTAACGGCAAGTCAGCCATAGACACTTTTGCCGATTATATCGATGGGAAGGTGGAGTTTTCTGCCATTGCATCGAAGCTATGGAGGTGAAGAGAAAAAACAGATTATGAGAAAGAAAAGCAGAGAAATGAATGCCGCATGGGCATTGGAGGTTATGGATAAAGCTCCATATATCACTGTCAGCATGACAGATAGCGAGGGAATGCCGTATGCTGTCCCTTTGTCGTTAGCACGCACAGACGAGAAGACTTTTTACTTTCATTGCGCAGTGGAGGGAAAGAAACTCGATATTCTCAAGCAGAATTCTCTGGTGTGCCTTTCTGCCGTTAGCAAATGTAAGCCTACGGTTGGTCCGAAGGACGGCAGCTTCACCTTAGAATTTCAATCGGCTATTGCGTTTGGAAAGGCAGAGGAAGTGACCGATGATGAGGAGAAGCGAAAGGCATTGCATGCCATTTGCTCCCGCTTCCTTCCCAACCACATGGATGCCTTCGAAGCTGCTGTGGAGAGGAGCATGGAGAGAACAGCCATTGTCCGCATCACCATTTCTGAACCACCTACGGGGAAGCGGAAGCAGTATGATGCCAATGGTGATGAGATGAAATACGGCAGAATGGAGTAACAATTTCTTAACACCTTACGCCTTAAACAGTTTACTGCTTTTTCTTTAACTGTTCCATGAAGTCTTTTGCAACTCCATTACGAATTATGTAATACGGCAAAGAGCCATCTTGCGACAACTGGCATGGTGTGCTTTCTTCGCCATAACGATCGACAGCTGTAACGGCAAAGTAAGAGCTGGTGTTTCCTTCGAAAGAGAACGTTGTGGCATGGAGGTGAGCAACGAGAAGGTTTCTTGGGTTGGCGGTGTCTACGGGGAAACGGTCTGAGGAGTAGACATTATACATGAGGTAATCACCGTTACTATTATCCGCTGCCCCACTCCATGCGAGATATGTTCTTCCATCATAGGAATAGATGTTCAGCACTGAAGGCTGGTTGGGCGGTATGGCATTTGTTCTGTTGTTCATAGGGGGGAGGAGAGCTGGGGAGGTGCAGAAGAGGTTTGAGACGAAGTCGTAAAGTCCCTTTGTGTTCTCTGTGAAGAACTTAGAGCGGAAGAAGCAGAATCCCATACCGAAAGAGCGAGATACATACATCTGGCGAGTGATGTCTTCCAATTCCCAGTTCTTCTGTCGAGGGTGAAGGAAATAGATTCCCAAGCCGGGTGTCACGCAGGTGCCGAAACGCCCTTCGCTCCAGTCTACGAGGAAAGGATAGAAATGATCTCCCTTGAAATACATCATTGGGAAGAGAGCATCCATCCATCCCCTCTCCAACCATGCCTTTGCATCCTGCAAAACCCTTGAACGAGCATTCCATCCCCTACTGCTGAACCGCTTTGTATCGTCGTGCTTTCCAATCGGTGAGCAACTGATTCTCACCCACCCTTTCTCTCTCCTGACTGCATCATGAATAGCTTTCACGATTGCAGAGATCTTCTCTCTGCCACTGTTAGCCTCTGGTAACCGTTTCGTGGTCTCGGGATAACGAATATAGTCAAGGTGTATGCCATCAATATCATATCTGCGAGCAATGCCAGAGCAATAGCTTGCAAGATATTTCGATGTCTGAGGGTCGGCAGGGTTCATATATCCCTCGTCGCCAATCTTCATGACCATCTTCGGGAATCGCTTGCGTAAGGTGCGGCAGCCGTTGGCATTCCATTTCCCAACAGGGATGGTTACAATCCATGCGTGGAGCTCCATACCTCGGCGATGGCATTCCTCTATGGCAAAGGCAAGAGGGTCGTAGCCAGGAGCCTTTCCCTCCACATCTGTGAACGCTCTGTCCCATGGCTCGTTGCCTGTCATAGCGTCTGAAGGGAATACGGTCGTTGCCCTCACCCTTGTCTGGAAGAACACGGTGTTTATATTCGCCTTTTGGTATTGATCGAGAATCTTTATGAGCTCTTCCTTCTGTCGTTCCACATCATGCCTTCCACGAATAACTGTTGTAGGCCAGTCAAGACGACTGAGTGTGGTGAGCCAAACAGCACGCACCTCATGCTTTGGAGAATCGAAAGCAAAGGCGCTGAAAAAGGAGAATAGTAAAAGGGAAGAAAGAAGAAAGAGTTTTTTCTGCATTTTTTTCTGTAATAAAAAGGCTTTTTCACAAACGATTCCTCCCCGGAAGGCATTTTCCCGAGGAGGAATTATTAGAAGGATTAGATATTCTTCAGAATTGCAAGGAGATGGTCCCAGACGAGTTGTACGGAAGGGATATGGAGACGCTCTTCTGGAGTATGCACACCACGAAGTGTAGGACCCATGCTCACCATATCGAGGTTTGGGTATCGCTCGGCAAAGAGTCCGCATTCCAGTCCGGCATGAATTCCAATCACCTTTGGCTCCTTGTTGAAGAGCTTGCGGTATGTCTGAACAGTAACGTCTACGAGATGACTGTTTGCTCTCGGCTGCCATGCAGGATAGCCGTCGCCCTGCTCCACCTCAGCACCTGCCAGCTGGAAGCATGCCTTCACTGTTGCTGCCATGTTTGCACGCTGGCTCATGACGCATGAACGCTGCGAGGTAACAACAACAGCCTCAGTGTCATGAGTATGAATGCTTGCAAGATTACTTGAAGTCTCTACGAGCCATGCTAACTCCTCTGACTGACACATGTTGAACACTCCGTTGTCGATAGCCTGCAGTGCCATGATGATGCGCTGTGCAACAGCATTCTCGATCACCTTCTGTGCCTCTGTAGAGCCGAGAAGGAGTTCCTGCTGACCTTCTGTGACATGATACTCTTCTTGAACATCTGACAAGAAGACGTTCCAGTCGATGCGCACCTGCTCCTTCTCTGAGACTGGAACGGCAAAGACAGCAACACCCTCACGAGGAATGGCATTGTGAGCCTTACCGCAGTCGATGACTGCAAGACGGAGTGGCATCTTCTGAGACTCCTGATAGAGGAATCGGGCGAGAAGCTTCAGGGCATTTGCTCGCTTCTTGTTGATATCGTCACCAGAATGTCCGCCTTTCAATCCCTTTACCTCTGCCTTCATAAAGAAGAAGCCCTGTGGTGCCTCTTCACGTTCATAGCGGAATGTTGCGGTGGTGTTTACGCCACCTGCACAAGAGATGAAGAATTGCCCCTCGTCTTCTGAGTCGAGGTTTATGAGATATTCTCCCGTCATAAAGCCTGCCTTCATGCCCATAGCTCCTGTGAGTCCAGTTTCCTCATCGCGGGTGAAGACACATTCTATCGGACCATGCTCAATATCGTTTGAACGAAGCAAGGCAAGCTCCATAGCACAGCCAATGCCATCGTCAGCACCCAGAGTGGTGCGATCGGCACATAACCATTCTCCATCGACATAGGTTTCGATAGGGTCGTTGTGGAAATCAATCTCTTTTCCTGCAAGACTCTCGCAAACCATGTCTGAGTGTGACTGCAAAATAACACATGGTTTATTCTCCATTCCTGGCGTTGCTGGCTTGCGGATGATCACGTTACCTGTCTCGTCGACTGTGGTGGGGAGTCCGAGCTCTTCTCCAACACTTTTCAAATACTCAATAATCTTCTCTTCATGTTTTGAAGGGCGTGGTATCTGGTTGATTTTTGCGAACTCTTCAAAGACAATTGCAGGTTTTAATTCTTTTTTAGTCATTATTTATGTAATTTATATGGTTTTACAAAACTTTTTTACTACCTTTGCAGCGAAAAAGATGTTTTATCCATGCAAAGGTAATAAAAAATGATTGAAAATCTAACCTATTCGGTGTTAATAATTGCTATCGGAATAGCTTTTTTGGCAATAAAGGTCATTATACGGAAGAACGGGACAATGTCTTCTATGCATATTCACGATAGTCAGGCAATGAAAGACAGAGGAATACATTGCGTTATGGATCAAGACAAGGAGGAGCGTGCTCGCCAACGACGAGTTAGTGAGAAACTAAACAAAAAAACAGAAGAAAATAAAGAAAACAAAGAAAACAATAAATAACCAAACAAGAAAAATGAAGAAAAACATTCTCTCTGCTGCACTCGTTGCAGCAATGACACTTGCTGCAATGACTTCTTGCAACAAAGCACAGAATTCTGACGACCAGTCAAACGGAAAAGCTCCTGCAGTTCCTGCTGAGCTGAAAATCGCTTACGTGGAGGTGGACTCCATCATGACACAGTATCAGTTCTGCAAGGACTACACACAGATTCTAACCAAGAAGGGTCAGAACATCGAGGCAACCATTCAGAAGAAGGCACAGGCTCTACAGGCTGCCGCAAACAATTTTCAGGCAAAGATTCAGCAGAACGCATACACTCGCGAGCAGGCAGAGTCTATTCAGGCAAGTCTCCAGAAGCAGAACATGGACCTTCAGAACCTCCAGCAGCGTCTCGGATCAGAGTTCCAAAACGAGCAGGCAAAATACAACGAGGCTCTACACGACTCAATCCAGAACTATCTCGCTCGCTACAACAAAGACAAGAAATACTCTATCATCTTCTCTAAGTCTGGCGACAATCTTCTCTATGCCGACAAGGCATACGATATCACTGAAGAGATAATAGCTGGTCTTAACAAGGCTTACAAACCTGCTCCAGCTAAGAAGGAAGAGAAAAAGGAAGAGAAGAAGTAAAAAAACATGACGAAGAAAGAACGCACTCAGCGCATTCTTGACTATTTCCACGCACAACAACCAGAGATTACTACCGAACTGGAGTTTGGATCAGTATTCCAGTTGTTGTGCGCTGTTGTTTTAAGTGCGCAATGTACAGACAAGAGGGTGAACATGGTTACACCAGAACTCTTCAAGATATACCCCACCCCACAGCTCATGGCACAGGCAGAGGCAGAGGATATTCGGGAGATTATCTCTTCTGTTAGCTACCCGAACGCAAAGGCAGACCATCTCGCACGACTGGCAAGGAAAATCGTGGACGATTTCAATGGAGAGGTGCCAGAGACGCTCGATGAGATGACCTCGCTACCTGGAGTGGGCAGGAAGACAGCAAACGTGATGCTGGCAGTCGCTTTCGGAAAGGCGGCAATGCCGGTCGACACTCATGTCTTCCGTGTCAGTCATCGTCTGCAGCTCGTTCCGAAAAGTGCAGACACTCCAGAAAAGGTTGAGAGGTATCTCGTGAAGCTTATTCCATCAGCGCTTCTCTCTCGTGCCCACCATTGGCTCCTTCTCCATGGTCGTTATGTTTGTACCTCACGCAAGGCGCATTGCGAAAAGTGTGAAATAGCAGCCTACTGTCCTTCCGCAAAGAAGTACGAGCAATAACAAGCCGATAAAACCACAGAGTGCACATTCTTTAACACCCCCCTCTAAATAACCTAAAACTCTCTCCTTATTTATGGCAAAAGACAAAATAGCATATGTATGTACTAACTGCGGTCAAGAATCAGTGAAATGGATGGGACGATGCCCAAGCTGCGGACAGTGGAACACATTCCGGGAAATACGCATAAGCAGCAACACTGGTCAGAAGGCAGCTGCATCTGCAGGCATGGCAAGCCGTTCTCGTATCTCAGAGAATACTGGTTTCAGTTCTGGAACTGGGAAGGGACATCTCCAGAAGCTCCGTTCTATCACGGCAAAAGATGAGCCTCGTATCGACATGCACGACAAGGAGCTGAACAGGGTTCTTGGTGGAGGACTCGTGAAAGGGTCTATTGTCTTGTTGGGTGGCGAGCCAGGAATAGGAAAGTCTACGCTCACTCTTCAAACCATTCTGAACATCAAGGACATAGACATTCTATATGTCAGTGGAGAGGAGAGTGCACATCAGATAAAAATGCGTGCCGGACGTCTCTCTTCAGCAAATGCTGCCAATAGCGACAATGTCTCTATTCTCTGCGAGAACTCCTTGGAGAGCATTTTCGACTGTGTGAAAGAACTGCAGCCTCAGATGATTGTTATTGACTCCATACAGACCATAGCAACAGAAGAGGTGGACTCCTCTCCAGGTTCTCTCACGCAGGTAAGGGAATGTGCTGCTGCACTGCTGCGCTTTGCAAAGGTTAGTGGTGTTCCAGTTATACTCATTGGACATATCACAAAAGACGGTTCCATTGCAGGACCAAAGATTCTGGAGCATATAGTAGATACGGTGATACAGTTTGAAGGCGACCAACACCATATCTACCGTATTCTGCGTTCAATAAAAAACCGATTCGGCTCAACATCGGAACTGGGAATTTACGAAATGCAGCAAACGGGACTCAGAGAGGTGAGCAATCCCTCTGAACTCCTCCTCTCACAAGACCATGACGGTATCTCTGGACTTGCTATCTCTGCTGCGATTGAAGGTGTCAGACCATTCCTTGTGGAGACACAGGCATTGGTATCGACAGCCGCTTATGGCACTCCACAACGTTCTGCCACTGGATTCGACCAGCGTCGTTTGAACATGCTCCTTGCCGTCTTGGAGAAAAGGGTTGGATTCCGTCTGGCGCAGAAAGATGTCTTTGTGAATATTGCTGGCGGACTTCGTGTTACAGATATGGCGATGGACTTAAGCATCGTTGCTGCTGTTATCTCCAGCAATACAGACACTCCGATAGAAAACGGATGGTGTTTGTGTGGAGAGGTTGGACTGTCGGGAGAGGTGAGACCAGTAAACCGCATCGAGCAGCGCATCTCAGAAGCTGAGAAGCTCGGATTCACAGATATCGTGATTCCTTACAACAACACCTCTGGCATCAACTCCTCACGGTTCAATATTCGCATTCATCCAGTGAAGCGTGTTGAACAAGCCTTACGTGAATTGTTCGGGTAAAATGGCGCAACCGATAAAAGAGAATGCTTATCTATTGTTAAAAAGGTGTGCAAAGAATATTTTTTAATATCCTTGCACACCTATTTATATAAGTAGGTGAACAAAATTAGTTTTATAATGCGGGTGTTATTCTCATGTG
>CALZTP010000105.1 GCA_945829115.1 uncultured bacterium
CCCTTCGTGCGAAGAAGCACTCGGCTTATGCTTTCCAGCACCGGGCGCCGCTTTCGTGCAACAAAAAGGTTTTACCTAATAAACTCCTTGAATTACAAGAGGGTATCAAGCAGAAACAATTAATTATTAATTCCATAACTAACTTTAAATCGGTAAAAAACATGATTTTTACTTCATCAGTAAAACGGCTTTCCATGCTCGTGGTATTCAGCATGTTCTGCCTGATGTCGTTTGCCCAAAGCACGGTAACAGGAACTGTGAAAGATGGCAACGGCGATCCTATTATTGGTGCCAGTGTACTTATTAAGGGTACATCAACCGGTACCGTTACTGACATCGAGGGTAACTTCACAATTCAGAAGGCAAACCCAAACGATGTTCTCGTTGTTTCATCTATCGGCTTCACATCAAAAGACGTGAAGGTGGGCAATCAGACAAAGTTTGACATCAAGCTTACTGAAGACATGGCAAACCTTGAGGAGGTCGTAGTAATCGGTTACGGTACTATGAAGCGTAAAGACCTCACAGGTTCTGTGGCTTCTGTAACAGGTGAGGCACTTCAGAAGAACCCAGTGTCAACTATCGCTGAGGCTCTCCAGGGACAGCTGCCAGGTGTTAACGTAACATCTCAGGACGGTCGTCCAGGCGCATCAATGTCTATTCGTGTTCGTGGTGGCGGTTCTATCACTCAGTCAAATGACCCTCTCTACATTGTGGACGGTATGCCAGTATCTCGTATCGACGATATTCCTGCTGACAATATCGAGAGTATCGACGTTCTGAAAGACGCTGCCTCTACTGCTATCTATGGTGCTCGTGGTGCAAACGGTGTTATCCTCATCACCACAAAGGGTGCAAAGGAAGGTAAGGCTCTTGTGAAGTACAATATGTACTATCAGCTTCGTCCTGCTCCAGAGCAGCTCGAAGTACAGAATGCCTACGACCACGTTCTCCACAATTGGGGCTATGCTACTGCCTACGGTGCTAACTATGGTGACGGTGTAGCAAAATACTACGGTCTTGGTGACAAGTACGGAAACCACATTAACGAATACAAGAATGTTGACATTCATAACTGGATGGACGATGTTCTCGACAATGCCGCTATGTGGAACAACGACCTCTCTGTAAGCGGTGGAACAAAGCGCACAAAATACTATACTTCCGTTAACTACACAAATGCAGAGGGTAACCTCATCAACTCTGGCTTCCGTCGTTGGAACATCAACTTCAAGCTCCAGCAGGAACTCACAAAGAATCTCACACTCGACCTCAACGCTCGATACACAGAGATGAGATTCAGGGGAAATCGTTACGACTATGCAACGGGTTCTTACCGTTACAAGCCAATCGACAAGCCTTTCGGCTCTGATGACCCAACAGACCTCGGCATGGGTTCTGCATCTGCTGAGGAAGACTATAACCCTGTAAAGTGCGTTGAGGACGTTGACAACATCCGCGACGTATATCGTCTGAACCTCAATAGTGGTCTTACATGGAAGATCATCAAGGGACTTACAGCAAAGTCAGAACTCCTCGTGGCTCGCAACTGGTCTAAGACTCAGACATACGACGGCGGACATACTGCCGGAGCTGGCTATAGCACAGCAAAGCTCACAAATTCTGACGGATATAACATGCGTTGGGATACAACCCTCAGCTATGATGTTCAGGGACTCGGTGAAGACCATAGCTTGAACGTGATGGTTGGTAATGAGGTGCTCAGCAGCAAGAGCAACAACTCCGTTATCTACGGTGTGGGATACCCTACAGAGTGGAGCATGGAGCAAATCTTCGGTAACATCAACTTCTCTGATAAAGACAAGGCGATGGACTACGTATCAACGAATATCGGCGTTCCTTCACACACCATCTCTTGGTTCGGACGCGTGAACTACAGTCTCCTCGGTCGCTACCTCTTCACAGCTACTATGCGTGCAGATGGTTCTTCAAAGTTCACAAAGGGCAACCAGTGGGGATACTTCCCAGCAGGCGCTATCGCATGGCGTCTCTCTGACGAGCCTTTCATGGAGTCAACACGCTCTTGGCTCGATAACTTGAAGCTCCGCGTTTCTGTCGGTACTTCTGGTAACGACGGCATCGACGCTTCTTCTTTCTATACAACATGGAACTCAAGCTCTGTAACTGTAAACGGACAGACCATCACAACTTACAAGCCAGGTTCTCTCCTTGGAAACCCTGATTTGAAGTGGGAGACCACAACATCACGCAACGTAGGTATCGACTACAGCTTCTTCAACGGAAAGATTCACGGTGCTATCGATGCTTACTGGAACTCTACAAAAGACTGTCTCATGCGTGTGCCTATCGATCCTACCTCAGGTGCAAGCTATTGGATGCAGAACGTGGCAAAGACCTCTAACAAGGGTATAGAGTTCACTGTGAACTACAATGCTGTACGCACAAAGGACTTCGACCTCAACATCGGTATTACTTACAACTTTAACAAGAACAACGTTGACGACCTTACCGATGGCGTGCTTGCAAGTGCTCACACCGGATGGGGCTCTACTCTCTCAATTCCTTACTACGACTATATCGTGAAGGAAGGAGAGCCTGTTGGTCTTATCCAGGGCTTCAAGAGCCAGGGCTTCTATACAGTAGATGATTTCGACGTTGTTGACGGTGTATACACTCTTAAGAAGGGTGTGCCTGACACAAAGGTAGGTAACTGGGCTGGAGGCTCATACTATAATATTCCTAAGGGACAGGTGGCATTCCCAGGCGTTGCAAAGTTTGAAGATACTGATGAAGACGGCACTGTGACAACAGACGATGCTACCATCATAGGTCGTGCACAGGCACAGCATACTGGTGGCTTCAACATCAATGCACGCTACAAGAACTTCGACCTCTCTGCTGGCTTCAGCTATCAGATTGGTGGTAAGGTGTACAACGCAAACGTTATGAGAGATATGATGGGAGACAAGGATACCAGCCTTGGCTACAACCGTCTCGCAGAGGTTAGCGACTGCTGGCAGATGTTCAATGTTGATGGCAGCGGAAACCTCTATGCCGTTACAGACCCTGCTGAGCTCGCAAGCCTGAACGCAGGTGCAAAGTATGCGCTCCCTTACTCTGAGTACGGAATCGTAAGCTCTGAGTTCGTAGAAGACGCTTCTTACCTCCGCCTCCAGACTCTCACTCTCGGTTACACAGTGCCAAAGAGCCTTATTCGCAAGATAGGTCTCTCTAACGTACGCGTATATTTCACTGGTGGTAACCTCTTCTGCCTCAAGGGCTACTCAGGCATCGACCCAGACGTAAACGTAAGCCCTTCTGTTGATAGCAGCTATTCTGGCTTCCCAACACCGAACTATGACTACCGCTCATATCCAAAGAGCCGTACCTTCACATTCGGTATCAACGTAGCATTCTAATTTTAAAAAGGAGAAAAAAGAAATGAAAAACAAGATATTGAATATCGCACTCTTTGGTGCGGCTCTTATGGCCACCACATCATGTAGCGATTTCCTTGATACAAAGTCGGTATCTACTGCCGATGGCGACTTCGTATTCTCGAACATGGTGACTGCACGCGCTGCTATGGACGGCGCATACAGCGAGTGGCACGGTGCTATCAGTGCACACATTTATGGTGACGGTCTCTTCTATGCCCTTGATATTGCAGGCTCTGACATCATGCGTCACCCAGAGAAATATGCTAACCAGCTTCCTCGTCATGAGCCAGAGACTTTCTATGAGGGTGGTGCAAAGGCTGCTACCTACAACCCTGTAACCTACGGAAAAGAGGCTCCAAACTCTCCTTATTCTGTTCTCTTCTCTGTCATCGGAAAGGCAAACGCCATTGCTTCTGCCATCGAGAACATGAGTGGCTTCGCTGACATGGAGAAGCAGGACAAGCCTTCAAACCTTTCACAGCTCTATGGTGAGGCTATCTGCCTCCGCGCTTCTGCTTACCGTGAGCTGATAAAGTACTACGGTGACGTTCCTTACCAGTCAGTCTTCGGTGTTGCTGCCGGAAACCTTGTTGGTCGTGACTCTATCTACGATGTCATCATCGACGATGTGTTGAAAGTTGCTCCTCTCATGAACCCTGTGGCAAAAGACAATAAAAACTATTTCTCTAAGACATACGCATACGCTCTCGTGGGACGTCTCGCTCTTGAAGCTGCTGGCTACCAGACTCGCCGTGGCGATATCAACCGTGTAGATGGAAAGGGCAATGCACTCACCTTCGAGACAAAGGGAACAGAGAACAACGGTGCTACCTACGGACGTCGTGCTGACTGGAGAAACCTCTACCAAACAGCAAAGACTGCGTTTAAGGCCTGTCTCGACAACCTCGGAGCATGCTCTTTCTCTGATAAATACAGCACGCTCTTCGACGAGATGCATGCAAGCGATAACGGTTACACCACAGAGGCAATCTACGAGGAGCCATTCTCACAGGGAGCATCTGGTAACGACCCTCGCTCTTACTCTCTCGGACGTCCTTCTTCTGGCGGCTCTTCAAAGTCTTACCCTTGTAAGGCTTACGGACAGGGACGCATCAATCCTGCTTTCTACTATGGTGTCTTCGACCCTAACGACTGCCGCCGCGACCTTAGCTGTACAGTGACGGGCTCTACCGGAAAGGGATTCGAGAAGGTCATTACATTCGGAATGGGATCAAAGGCCGATGCAGGTGGTATCTCCTGCAACAAGTTCGACGAGTGCCGCCAGCCAACCGTTTGGACTGCAAACCAGCGCCGCTCTGGAATCAATGCCGTTTACATGCGCATTTCTGAGGTTTACCTCGGCTATGCAGAGGCATGTGCCATGACTGGCGATGAGGCTACTGCAAAGGAATATCTCGCAAAGATTCGTAACCGTGCATTTAATGGCAACGGAAACGTAGATGCTTACATCTCTTCTAAGAGTTCTCTCTTCGAGGCTATCATCGACGAGCGTGGCTTTGAGTTCGCTGGTGAGGGCGACCGCCGCTGGACTCTCATCCGCTCTGGTCTCCTTCCAGAGAAGATCAAGTACATCAAGGACCTCACAGCAGCTATGATCAACGGTCTGAAGACAAATGGCTACTACACCTTCGAAAACGGAAACACCATCTCTAACGTTATCTATACCAAGATGGTTGATCCAAAGAAGGAAATGGGCATGAAGTCTCGCCTCGTTGGTGAGTGCACAGACAAGAGCAATCCTGTTACTTATCCAGGATGGCGCGGACAGAAAGACTGGGAGGATGTTTCTGGCTTCACAGGCTATGCTTCTAACAGCAAGTCAAACGTAGCCATCAAGGGTCTCTTCGAGAAACTCTCTGCCGACGAGATAGCAGCTCTAAAGGCTGACGGCTATGGCGAGCAGGCATGGGGTAGCGACATCGTGAAGAACGCTGTTGAGTACTCTGACAACCTCTTCCTTGGCTATGACTATCAGAAGGCTCCTATCTACCTCTTCCCATTCTCTCCTAACACAATGGCAACAGGTGGCTTTAAGAATGGCTACGGCTTCGCAAATGAATAATTTTCTACGTGAGTAGGTGTAGGGATTTTTCTCACATAATCTTATATAGTGTGAGAGCCTGACACCATATATCACAACCAAAGGGGAAGGTCAAGAAAATGGCCTTCCCCTTTCTCTGTCTGTACCGTCAGTGTTTTGCACACCTACTTATACGACAGAGTGTATTGTCTTCTCCCTCATTCCCTCTCCCTCAACACTTTTTCTTCATTTTTCTTGCGTATTCCATTTTTTTTTCCGAACTTTGCCACAGAAAAAATACATACGTTATGAAAAAAATATTCTTTTCCCTTTTCCTTCTTCCCCTCCTTGCTAGTTGTGAAGACAAGGAGCAGAAAGCAGTAGATACTCTTATGGAAGAAATTCGACAGCAATATGCTGACGGAGAAGACTCTGCATGCATAAGAAACATCGATACTCTCCGCGCACGTCATCCAAAGGCAGCAGCGGCAAGACGTGAGGCTCTCGGAATATATCAGCAGGCTTCTCTCCGCCTTGCACAGAACCGCCTCGCCAAGGTCGATGAGGCTCTCCTTGCTGCTCAAGCTAAGTACAAGCAGCTAGACTCCCTCGTTTCTGCCCATAAAGCAGAGGGGATAGCAACAGAAGAGGAGTTCACCTCCCACACCCTCCAGCGCCTCCTCTGCGACTCTCTCCAAACTCAGTTTGATGTCCTCTGTGCTGAAATCCGGTATATCAAGAAGCGTCAGGAGATGGATAAAGAAACAATTGAGTAACACTTTCATCACTCCTCGCTCATAGCTCACCGCCATCGTTATCGTTATCGTTATCGTTATCGCTATCGCTATCGTTATCGCTATCGCTATCGTTATCGCTATCGCTATCGTTATCGCTATCGCTATCGTTATCGCTATCGTTATCGTTATCGTTATCGCTATCGTTATCGTTATCTTTATCGTCATCAAAAACAACTCACAATTCGTTTTACCCCAAAAATCATAAAATCTCAATCACTTTGGAAAGAATAAAGAAAATCGTGCTTACTGGCGGACCTTGTGCTGGTAAGACCACAGCACTCGTGAAGGTCACAGAATATTTCTCCAACCTCGGCTACAAGGTGTTCACCGTACCAGAAGTTCCAACCATGATCACACAATCGGGATGGAACTACATGACGAACAATAAAGCATTCTACTATGAAGGAGAACTCATTATCCTCGAAATGCAACTGCAGCTTGAGGAGAGCATCATGCGAATGGCACAGACAGTAGCACCAGAGCAGCCAGTCGTAGTGATCTGCGATAGAGGAGTGATGGATATCTCTGCATATATCTCACCAGAGATGTGGCAGGAACTCCTTGAGAAAGTTGGTCGTACCGCCTCCACTATCTCCTCCAGCTACGATGCCGTCTTGCATCTCGTCACCGCTGCGGATGGAGCAGAGAAATACTACACCACTGCCACCAACGCACAGCGCTATGAGCAGGCGAACGAAGAGGGACTGCGCATTGCACGTATGCTCGACAAAAAAGTGCTTGATGCTTGGGCACATCATCCTCACCTTCGCATCATTGACAATAATAGTGACTTCGAAAAGAAGCTCGACCGCGTTCTTGAAGAAATCTCTCAGGTTCTTGAGCTACCACTTCCTATCAAGGATGAGTGCAAGTTCATTGTTGAGATAGACGGTAAACTTCCAGAGACCATTGATAGCGAGATCATTCAGACATACCTCGTGGCAGACCCAGACTGTGAGGTGCGACTTCGTAGAAAGACCATCAATGGTCATACGCTGAATATCCACACCACCGTTCGGAATATCTCCCCAACAGAGAAGATTGTCACCGAGCGACAAGTTTCCGACCAGCTCTTTGAGTCTCTTCTGCAGCAAGCAGACCCTTACCGTGCTCCTATCAGCAAGCACCGCCAGAGCTTTATCTGGCAGGGGCAGTATTTTGAACTCGACACGTATCTCTCTCCGCACTCTGGACTCATAATTCTTGAAACAAAAGGCTGCTCGTGCCATACAGACGTGAAGATGCCGCCGTTCCTGAAAATTGTGGAGAATATCACTGGTAAGAAGCAGTACTACGCCTATAACCTGGCAAAGAAACGCTCATAAGTAGGTGTGCAAAATTATTTATATAATCCTTGCACCGCCTACTGCGCATT
>CALZTP010000106.1 GCA_945829115.1 uncultured bacterium
TTACGGATTTAACTGATTTAGCTGAGAATAGAAAATCAGTAGAATCAGAAAAATCCGTAATCAAAAGAAAACTAAAGTCTGTAATCAATAAATAGGAATCTTGGATGGAATATAAGTATCGAAATTCGTGAATACATGGCTTACGAATTAAGAATTAAGGATTACGGATTTAACTGATTTAGCTGAGAATAGAAAATCAGTAGAATCAGAAAAATCTGTAATCAATAAGAAAACTAAAATCCGTAATCAATAAGAAGAATAAAACTAAAGAGATCTTGAAATGACCTTCGGTAACACGAAGACCTCTTTAGTTCATCAGGGAGTGATCGCCAATGCTTACGTGCGAACAAATGTTTTTCAGGAAAGATGAGCCATTCGTCTGCATGGTCCAGTTCCTCCCAAGTGCAGAATCCGCTGATATGATCCTTGTAGGCACGGCCGAATTCGTCGCCATCTATGTGGTAGTCCTTTTCATGTCCCCATGATCCTACAACTAAGACAACCGAAGGTCAACAAAAAAGTTGTTTCGGTTGTCTCTGTTGTCGTGTTAAAAAAAATCCCCGTTGTTGTGTTATATATCCACAGCCGAGGTTAAGGCTCCATATCGCCAGTTCCTGGGTTCACGCTGCCACCGCCACCAGAGTCACTACCAGAGTCGGAGCTGCTGCCACCTGAGTTGCCACCAGATGATGCTCCTCCAGAGACAACCACCCCTGCTTTAGTTGGCACGAGGAACTTCTCGGTGCTGGTGCCGTAGCTTGCAGATGCAGTGGCGAATGCCTCTTCGGTGAGGTAAGAGTCTATGATGGTCTGCATGGACTCCGTTGCCACGAGCTTCGCATAGCTCATGTAACCGTCTGAGTTGCTGTGTATAGCACCCACGCATATGTCGCCCGAAACCGCTATGGCGAGCTTGTTCTCTGAGGCAGAGAAAGTGCCGAAGGCGGAGAGGAGGGTGTCGTCTTCACGGTCGAGGACGATGCGCACGTAGCGTGGCTTGCAGCGCTTGCCGTCCTGACGGAGGATGACGAAGGTGAGCTGGTCGCCGTAGTTCCATCCCTCGTTGTTCGCCACGATGGCGGCACTGAGGTCAGCAACCTTCGCAGAGGCTGGGGCGAGAGAGCCGAGGGCGAGGGAGGTCACGGCCTTGTCTCCGCTGATGGTGGTCACTACCTCCTCAAGCTTTCCAGTAGCCACCACCACTGGGAGTGCCACCGAGTAGCCGAGCATACGGTCCTGCTTCGTCATGTAGATGCCCTCTCCCTGGTTTGCCTGCATGAAGGCATTGTAGTCGCTCATGTTCTTCGCCTTGTTCTGGAACGCACCACGAAGGTGTGAGGCGAGCGTTGAGAAGAGTGCCACGAGAGAAGAGAAGAGGAGTCGCTGAGTCATCTGACTGTTGGTGCGGTTGTTAGTAACGCTGGAGTTACTTGCTGCACGAACGTAGGTGAATCCCTTACGAGTGAAGTATCGTACTGTACCTACTCTTCCACTCTGCTTCACCACTGCGGTGTTGTACTCGTTGATTGCATTGGTCTTGAATGCCATAATGATTTGGAACACTTTTATGAGCATGAGGTTGTGAGGTTGTTAAGGTTGAGGTTGTGAGGTTATGAGTTTGTGGTTGTCGTTGAGTTTGTGGTTGTCGTATTTGAGATGATGAGCTCGAAGCACCTCTGAAACCTCCTGAAACACTCTGAAACCTGAAACCTCCTGAAACCCTCTGAAACCCTCTGAAACCTGATCCTCCTCTAACTCCTTTAAGGGGGAGTTAGAGAGGGGCTCTCTACCCATATATAACCTGATGGCGGTTCTGCTCTCTGTTCACCTTGCAGCTTACGTGTATCCAACATCTTCCCGACTTGCGATTGTGCTCCCAGATGAGCTGGTCGAAGTCACCATCCATGAGCATTTCGAACCATTTCCGAAGAGTCTGAATGTCCGCATGCCAGATGTCACACGCCTCGCCCTTCATGTGCTGGGACGTGTTCTTTCCTCCAACGACACGATTCAGTTCCGGGCAACGATAGCCGGAAGAGATTTCCACTGGCTCTTTCGCCTGCTCTCTCAGTGGTTCAAGGACCGTCTCGCAGAGATTGCGGATAGCAGGGATGAGCTTATCAGGCACTGTATTGTCTATGCCTCTTGCTTTAGCATTGGAGGAGCGTGTGAACTCCTCCAATGTGAAATGTTTTGTAAGTGTCATAATTTATTTCAGTTGATGTTAAATTTGATAAGTGAGTAAAATCATTATACTTTTCTTGGCAGAGAGAGGTCTTTTATGCCGAGGAAGGTGGCACATAGCACGAAGAGTTGTGCTGCAAGAATTAGTACTGAACCGTCAATGACCCCTTGCGGAGGAAGGAACAGACCGAGAGCTGCAAAGCATATACCGCAAGAAAAAGCGGCTATAGATAGATACGTTTTCATAAGCAGGTGTGTTAAGAAAAATTTTTAATGATTGTAAGAATAATGATTTATAAGCAGCGACACTGTATTGATGTCGCTGCCGTGTTAATTGCCCCTTACGCTAAGGCTCCAGATCACCAGTGCCTGGGTTTACTGAGCCACCTCCTGAGCCACTGCCAGAGTCTGTGCTGCCACTTGAACCGCCAGAGCCGCTTGAAGAGCTTGAAGAACCAGTAGGGATGGTTTTCACCCTCTTCAGTGTTGCAGCGAGGTTAAGGCTCGTGTTGCTCAGCGTACCCGTAGCACGAGCGCGTAGCTTCACACCACTGATGTTCGCCGTTGTGAAGTCCTCTTCGCTCTCCGCTCCAATACGATTTCTGATACCCACGCTAAAGATGGCGAGATCATCGATCTTTACGCTCTTCCCTGCAAGGAGCTGCTCCTTGATGCACTTCACCATTGCCTTGAGCACACCAATGCACATAGCCTCTGAGAAGCCGGTGTTATGCTCTTCCATGTGTGCTGCGAGTCCTGCGAGATCGATAGTCTCCTCCACCACTGGGTAGGCGTACCACTTTTGGTAGGCAGGGCTTGACTCGTTCTTGTTCTGTTTTACATTGTACTTAATCATAGTCGTAATTTTTTAAGTGAAACATGTTGATTATATCGAAAGCGCTTTCTCTTTAACGGTACCCGTCTCTGATTTTCTACATGCAAAGTTACGACATTTTCCCGAATCAATATTGCTTTCTGTACGCATTGTACGTATCGTACGATATTAGGAGATTTTAGGAGATTTTAGGAGATTTGTTATGGAAATAAATCGATTTTCAGTTGATTCATAGAGAAAAAGAAAGTACAAATGTGACTCATAGGAGCCTCTGCCCATCATCCCTGCCCCACCACCCCTTGTTATCGACTATGGCTCGCCGAGATGCTCTACGATTGCCCTCACCTCCCTTGGTTTGAACCATTTCGAGTTTCTCTCGTATCCCAGGTTCTTCAGTTTCTCCATGAGTTTCTTATCTCGCTTTATCCATGTCATCAACATGTTCACCGCAGCATGAGGAGTTATGGCGGATGGGAAATACACCATTGCGAGCTCACTTTTCGCATAAGCGCGTACAACAAATTCTTTCATATTTATTTTCGTGGATAATATATTCGTTTTAGTGAATAAACAGCATAGTTACATGGTGTAAACAGCATACTTACATGGTGTAAACAGCATACTTACATGGTGTAAGTAGCATGTTTTCTGTTGCTAAGTATCATAGTTACGAGTTGTAACCATGATACTTATTAAGACGCTATTCCTTAATCTCATTCCCGAAGAGGTCACGGTTGTTGAGCCAGAAGCCCTGGTCGGAGCAGTAGTCAACCTCTTTTACGTTTTTATTTTCATCTACAGAACATGGATAGTAGCGCCCGCTGTTCTTGTTGTAAACAAAGAACGCTTGTAGCCCCTTGCTACCAAACTGCTTCCTACGCACCTTATCGACAGAAACCGTCACCACCTTCTTTACATCATCACGGTCGATGCAGAAGCAATAGTCGGTCTTGTTACCAAAGTCAGCAGTTCCAGAGATGTCTTCCAGAGTAATTCTGCGCTTCCTGCCATCAACCTGCATCTCTACCTTCCTTGGGTGTGCCACAAGGAAAACGAGTACGTTGTTCCTCACTGCGAAACTGCGTATGGCACCCACAACATGACTGTCCCAAGCGTTCTCCGAGCGAGTGGCGTTGTTCTCCTTTTCGATAAAGTTGAACGGGTCGAGAACGAGGATTCGAATACCGAATTTCCTTACGAGAGAACGACTGCGTTCGAGGATTGTTTCCAAATGAAGATTATCGAAAGGAAGGTCAATCCAAGATATTCTCTCTTTCATCCATAGCTTACAGAGTTCGAATTGCTGAGGCTGTACGCCAGTGGCTCCCTGTCTTATGAACGTTCTGTTTGTGAGCTTCTCAATAATCTTCCTACTATGATCGAGGAGAGTGTTCTCTGGAGTCCAGAAACCTGCTGTCCAGTTGTAACGGATTAAGAGCCTAATGACTAATTCGTCTAGCCATTCCGACTTCCCATCATTAGTTCTTCCGGTGATGAGTGCTAACTGCCCTGTACCGAAGGTAACAATCTCATCGAGGTTCTTCCAGCCAGTCTCCTTCCCTGGTTCTGGACCATTCAAATAGAATGCGTCCAGCTCTGACTCGATGTTCTCTACGGTGCAGATATCCTTCATTGGCACCATAACGGCATTTTCTATGCAGCTCTTCAGTGCCTCCGAACCGTTCTTCACCAACTCGTCGTTGGCATCCTTGCAGCCTTCTGAGAAAGAAACCCTCAGGCAAACCTCCGGACCAAAGCGTCTGATAATCTCTTCTGCTGCCTTTATGCCTGGAGCATCCATGTCGGTGGCGATATATACTCGCTTCTTGTCGGAGAAATACAGCTCGTAGAAGCGGTTCATCCAGTCTGTGTTACCATTCGCCCCCGATGGTATGCTCACCACACTCTTGAAGCCAGCCACTAAGAATGCTAAGGCATCGAACTCGCCTTCCACGACAATCAGTTCCTCTTCACCAAGGCAACTATCGATGTTGTAAGGAATGAGTTCCGCCCCCTGGACCATCTTGAAGTTCTTACTGCCATCACGAAATTTCTTGTTCACGAGGAAGCCCTGCTCAAAGTAGTTGAATACAATGCATCGCTCCACCTTCTTCGTCTGTGGCATATACTCCATCTCCTGCGTGACCTTCATCAGGCGAATAAATTCCATGGGAATCTTTCGTGTCTCAGTGAGGTATTTCACCATCTTCTCACTAAACTCTTCTCCTTCCTCTGGCTTCTTCGCTTTTGGGCGAATATATGTACGTCGCGACTTCGCTAACATTTCCGCCTGGTCTTTCTTTTCCAAATAGGCATTACTGTCTATGCGCCATACTTCCCCACAGTGATAGCAATGGCAATAGCCTGTGTCGAGGTTCACGTGCAACACGGGTGCTCGCCGGTGGGCTGCCGTGCTTCTGTTCTTTGAGCACTTCGGACAGAGCGTTGTCACAGCATTCCTTTCACCGGGAGCTTCTTTCACGACATCTGTTGGTATGCCGTTCTTTTCTAAAGAGTATTTACTGAAATCTTTCATAATAAGTAAGTTATGTTGAAATTAATGTTTTTTTCTTCTTGAATGAACGTTTTGAGTTAAGTAGGTGTGCAAAATGATTTTTATTATGATTGTATTGATTGGTGATGCAGAATCAGCACACCTACTTATCACTTCACCCATGCATTAAGCTCTGGGTCCCACTCACTGCTGTTGTCGGGACGAGGAGGAGCCATGCTTGGAATCGGAATGCCTTTGTAGAACCGGAAACCTGGTCGGCTGCATGCATCCTCGAAGCGGAATAAGCCATTGCAGTGGTTCTCTGCCTCATGCTCTTCAAGCTTCTTGCGGAGCATAAGTCCGGAGACTGGATTCGTTACGTAAAAGTGAAAGTATTTCTTCGCATCTTCCACGTTTCGCACCTCATCGAGCTTACAGTTCACGATTACATGTTGCCGAAACACCTCAAGTGCAAACTGCCAGTTCCTCATCAGCAGAGTAGAGAATCCGCTTTTCATCATCAAGATCTCCGACCATGCACTGTTTATAGGAATGTCAAGAATGCAGGCCCCTTCTTTCTCCGATGCTTCCATGTCGGCAACATCTGAAGAGTTATCTTCTTTTCGCCTATCTTCCGAGGGCGGCTCAAGAGATGCCTTTTCAGAAGAATTATCATCATCAACAGCATCTATATGATTATCTTTTATCTTTATATCTATATCTTTATCATCGCGCGTATGCGTTGGAAATGAATCCGATTTAAATCCGATTGCAATCCGATTGCAATCCGATTGTATTTGAATATAGCTTCCTTGAGATATAAAGTCGATTGCAGAATATATAACCTTATCGTATTTTTCTGTAAATAATCCATAGTTGTTTACCACCTCCATTATCGTTTTATTTGTAACTCCTGGAAACTTCATGTTTTTTATCTGTGTGAGAGTGAGATGTTGACATGGTTTCTTGTACATCTCATTGATTAAGCATACATACACTCCAAAACCTTTCATTCCCAGTTTTGACATCAGCTTACCAATTCTTTCATCGTCTGTTAGGTTCACTGGCATTTTTATCCAGTCAACCTTCTTCTTCTTACTTTGCATATTCTTTCTCGTTTTAATTGTTATCACTATTCCTTTCCCTATAAGCGACGGCAAGTGGCTCGTTGCTTGAAGAGAGAAAGTTTCGGAGAAGCTCTCCGAGTGGTCGAGGGGCATACTCTTCTTCAGCTCCAACGAAAGACAATTCGGGCTTTGTTTTCATGCTTTTTTGCTAAGTAGGTGTGCACAATTATTTTTATAATGATTGTATTGATTAGTGATGCTTAACCAGTATATGACATAAAGGAGTGTAGTGACTCCTACTCGACTGTTGTCATTTGACTTCGTCTTCCTCCTTGCGCCTCGGCAATATTCAAGCAAGCTTGATATTGCTCTCGTCTTGGCGTCGGTTGTCTGATAATGCGCAGTAGGCGGTGCAAGGATTATATAAATAATTTTGTACACCTACTTAATAGTCCCTTAAGACTTTAATGCTTTTCACAATGTCTGCAAATTACAAAAAATGACAATTCGGACTTTTGTATTAAGCAAATTTTAACGTTTGAGGCTGTTTTTTGAATAAAAATTTGTGGAGTTTAACTAACATAGACGTCAATCCGAGTCAAAAAAAAGTCAAAAACTTTTCTGGAAACATGGCTCTGAGCAGGTACGAGACCGTCAGAAACCATGTTCATGGGATTTACCAGAAATGTTTTGAACTCGTTTTCTTGGATTGATGAAACGAGAGAGTTCGCAATTCCAGAGCACCTGGATATTGCAGTTGCGATTTTTTTGCTTCTTTCCGACTGGCATCTTCTCTGCAGAATGGAATGCCGTCTTCTTAAAGACAAAAAATCCAAAAGTTAATTTATCACTAGTAGTCTGTAAAGTCTAAAAAGTGACTAAACGAGTTGCTTTATCAGTAGTT
>CALZTP010000107.1 GCA_945829115.1 uncultured bacterium
TCTGCATCACCAATCAATACAATCATTATAAAAATCATTTTGCACACCTACTTATGACAGAAAAAGAAACAATTCTAAAGCGTGAAGTCCAAGAAGTGCTTCAGAAGAACATCCTGCCCTTTTGGTTGAAGATGCAGGATATGGAAAATGGTGGATTTTACGGTCAGATGAAAGGCGACGGAACACTCGTGAAGGATGCCAATAAAGGTGGAATCCTCAATGCGAGAATCCTTTGGAGCTTCTCTGCCGCTTACCGTGTGCTCGGAAACCAAGAGTACCTCCAGACAGCCACATGGGCAAAAGATTATTTCGTTGAACATTTCATCGACCCTGTCTATGGTGGAACATACTGGGAGCTCGACCACAAAGGGAACCCTGTAGACACAAAGAAGCAGTTCTACGCCATTGGCTTCGCCATCTACGGACTCTCTGAATACACTCGTGCCACAGGAGATCGAGAGACTCTGAACCTTGCGCTCTCTCTCTTCAAAGCCATTGAGGAGCATTCCCTCGACGAGGTCTACAACGGATATATCGAGGCATGCACACGTGAGTGGGGCACCATTGCAGACATGCGCCTCTCTGAGCTCGATGCTAACTATCCGAAGTCGCAGAACACTCATCTTCACATCATTGAGCCATACACAAATCTCTACCGCTGCATGAAGGAACTGCTTGACGCACCAGAGGAGATACGCCATGTGGAGTGTGCTCTGAGAAACCTCATAGATATCTTCTGCGACCATATTCTAAACCCTCAGACTTCACACCTCGACCTCTTCTTCGAGAACGACTGGACTCGTGGTGCTGGGCATCTTGAAAGCTACGGGCACGACATTGAGTGCTCTTGGCTTATGCATGAGGCTGCCTTAGTGCTTGCCGACGAGGAGGTGCTTAGAAAGGTGGAGCCGATTGTGAGAAGGGTGGCAAAGGCTTCTGAGAAGGGCCTTAATGCTGATGGCTCTATGACTCACGAGGCAAACCTCGACACGGGATATGTTGATGCCGACCGCCATTGGTGGGTGCAGGCAGAGGCTGTTGTTGGCTTCTATAATATCTATCAGTATTTCCACGATGAGGATGCCATGGAGAAAACTCTCGCCTGCTGGCAGTATATCAAAGAGAAACTCATCGACGAGGAGTTAGGAGAATGGTTCTGGAGCCGTGACCCGGAGGGAAACATAAACCGTCACGACGACCATGCGGGCTTCTGGAAATGCCCTTACCATAACAGTAGAATGTGTCTTGAATTAATCCAAAGAATAAAAGCATGAAACCGTATAAGTTTGAACCATATCTAAAAACAACTCTTTGGGGCGGCTATCAGATAGCTCCTTTCAAAGGTATCTATACCGCACAGCCGAACATCGGGGAAAGCTGGGAGATTTCTGGCGTTCCAGGGCATGAGAGCGTGGCAATAGAGCGTGGCATTATTGACGATGTCGATGTGGGCATGACGCTCACAGAGCTTATTGACAAATACAAGGGACTTCTCATCGGAAATAAAGTCTACAAGCGTTTTGGAAATAAGTTCCCACTGCTCGTGAAGTTCATAGACTCTCGGCAAGATCTCTCCGTGCAGGTGCATCCTGACGATAAATTGGCAATGAAACGCCATGGCTGCGCAGGAAAAACAGAGATGTGGTATATCGTAAAGAGCGATGTCGGGAGTAAGATATATGCCGGACTGAAAGAGTCTATCACTCCAGAGGAGTATGAGCAGTTAGCAACGGCAACACCTGTGAATGGACGTTCACCAATGCAGGATGTTATTGCTACTCATGAAGCACATCAGGGAGATCTCTTCTTCCTCCCCGCAGGGCGACTACATGCCATTGGTGCTGGCTGCTTCCTTGCGGAAATTCAGCAGACATCAGACATCACATATCGTGTTTACGACTTCGGAAGAGTTGATGCACACGGGAAACCTCGCGAGCTGCATATCGAGGAGGCAAAGGATGCCATCGACTATCAGGTGTGGCCAGAATACCGCACCAGCTACGACTCCACACAACCAACCTCCCAGCTCATAAACTGTCCATACTTCGTGGTTCACAGGGTTGTGGTGCAGGTGGCTCAGCAGATTGACTTCCATTGCGACTCTTTCGTTGTGGTGGTTTGTCTCTGGGGTGAGGCGAACATAAACGGCATAAAGGTGCGTCAGGGAGAGACTCTCCTTGTTCCTGCATCAGAAAATGTGCTCTATATCTTCGGAAACGCCACGTTCCTTACTGCACACATCAAATAAAAACAAATATGTAGGCGGTGCAATATTATCTTTAAAAATATTTTTTCACTTACTTACACTTGAAGAAATCTATGAAGAAATCACTTTTCTTTTCCACCTCTCTACTTCTTGCCTCTTTACCGCTAATGGCAGAGAAGGTGGTGGTCTCTACTCCGAAGACGGCAATGGTCTTTGAGATAGAAAAAGGGCAGGAGCCGCAGTTCTTGTATTACGGTCCGGCAATAAAGGGCACAGATGTCGATAATCTCCAAAAGCCCAACGATGGAAACTGGAGTAGGGCAGATCTCTACCCAGCTTACGGAGCAAACCACACACAGAGCGAGACATGCTTCGCCATGAGACATGGTGATGGAAACCTGTCTACAAACCTCCTCGTAGACAGCTATTCGCTCTCTCCTATTTCCGACAAGGCTCCAAACGGAAACAACCGTGAGGGAAACCTTCTCACCGTGACCTTGAAAGACCCAGTATACCCCACCACCGTTCGTCTCTATTACCTTGCTTACAACGATGTGGACATGATAGAGTCTTGGACAGATATCACAAACGGTGAGAAGCAGACGGTTACGCTAACGCAGTTCTATAACCCTTTGCTGCCTATTCATCGCAACGATGTCTATTGCACTCATTTCCATGGCTCTTGGGCAAGTGAGGCGCAGCTCTTTGAGGAGAAGTTGCAGAACGGTTTGTTCCAGATAAAAGACAAGGATGGTCTTCGCAATGCCACTGCCAACCGCAATGAGGTGATGCTCTCTCTTGACGGTCCTGCGAAGGAGAACACGGGCGATGTTATTGGGGCTGCCTTATGCTACAGCGGAAACTTCCGTATCTCAATAGATACTGACGATTCTGACTATCACTACTACTTTGCAGGAATAAATCCCGACAACTCTGAGTATCATCTGAAGAAGGGTGAGACTTTCTCAACTCCTCACAGTGCATATACCTATTCTGTTCGAGGTACTAACGGTGTCAGTCAGACATTCCATTCTTGGGCAAGGAAGTACATGCTTCGTCATGCCGACCAAGAGCGCATGATTCTCCTGAACTCATGGGAAGGTGTCTATTTCGACATAAACCACGAGGGCATGGAACAGATGATGCGCGACATAAAGTCAATGGGTGGAGAGCTGTTCGTAATGGATGATGGGTGGTTTGGAGAGAAATACCGTCGTCTAACAGATAATGCTGCTCTCGGCGACTGGGTGGTGGACACCAAGAAACTTCCAGAGGGCATTGAACGTCTCCTTTCTGATGCGAAGAAGAATGGTGTGAAGTTTGGTATTTGGATTGAACCAGAGATGGCAAACACCACTTCTGAACTCTACGAGAAGCATCCTGACTGGATCATCAAAGCACCAAAGCGTGAACCGGTTATGGGCCGTGGAGGAACACAGGTGGTGCTCGACCTTTCTAATCCGAAGGTGCAGGAATTTGTGTTCTCTGTCGTTGACAATCTCCTTACGAAGTTCCCTGAGATTGCTTATATAAAATGGGATGCTAACGCTCCTGTGATGAACCATGGCAGTCAGTATCTCTCAATGGCTGATCAGAGTCATCTGTATATTGAGTATCACAAGGGACTGATCTCTGTGCTGGAGCGCATTCGTGCGAAATATCCTGATGTGATCATTCAAGACTGTGCCTCTGGTGGCGGACGAGCAAACTATGGGCTCTTACCGTATTTCGATGAGTTCTGGGTGAGCGACAATACAGACGCTCTGCAGAGAGTCTTCATGCAGTGGGGAACAAGCTATTTCTATCCTGCCATAGCAATGGCGAGTCATATCTCTGCAGTGCCGAATCATGCGGTCTTTCGCACCACTTCCTTGAAGCTGCGATGCGATGTGGCAATGTCAGGACGTCTCGGTATGGAGATTCAACCAAAGAATATGACGGAGGAGGAGAAGGCTTTCTGCCGACAGGCAATAGAGAGCTACAAGGCAATCCGACCTGTTATTCAGTTTGGTGACCTCTACCGACTACACTCTCCTTACAAGGGCGATAATCTCGCCTCTGAGATGTTCGTATCTCCTGACAAGTCTCAGGCGGTGTTCTTCTGGTGGAAGCTTGAAACAATGAAAAACCAGCATTTCCCTCGTGTAAAGATGGCGGGACTTGACCCTAACCGTCTCTACAAGGTCTCTGAGCTTAACCGCATCGACCTCAAACCTCTCTCTTGTGAGGGAAAGACATACAGTGGTGCGTTCCTCATGCAGACAGGGCTCGAAATGCCTTACGTGCATGATGTTGAGCACAGCAAGAAGAACGACTGGGCAAGTCGTGTGCTGAAGCTGGAGGCTTTGTAATCTCCTTCCTAATCTCGATTTTTTTAACAGAGAAATCCCGCTGACGGCTTTCGTTAGCGGGATTTCTGTTCTCATATTGCCTTATCAACGGTGTTAATAAACACCCGACATGGCTTCCACATCCGTCTAACATCTGTCTAACATCTGCGGATAAAAATATGCTATGTAGCCTCTCCAGAGCTATAGTGCACCAACTTGATATTCACCAACTGGCTGATTATTTTTTCATCTCTGCGATTATAGCACGGAGTTCTTCAATCCGACAGTAGAGTTCTTCAATCTGTTCTTGATTATTTTTCACTCTATATTCAAGTGTCTTTATCGCAGCACTTTGCTCATCATCTCTTATCTGTGATTCTCTATCTACTAATTGCACTTCAGCTAATACCTTGTCAATATATGACTGTAGATTACTTATATCAGTCTCTGTTTTCGCCTCCATGTCCTGCAAATGAGCCTTCATGGACTCCATTTCCATTTTCGCTTCTGCAGCTTTGTTCTGCAGAGCTTCGATATTTGCTGTATATGGTTAGTTTTCGTGTTTTTTGCAAAGGTAATAATTATAATTTAATCACGCAAAATTTTGCGAATATTTAACCTATCTTAGCAAAACTGTAACAACTGATACCGACTTAGTGTAAATTTGTTACGTCTACTGATTCTTCTGATACAATTTTCCACTTTTTCGTTTATTCAGTTTTCTTATATTTTGGTTGATAACAAAGTCTTCTGATTGTTTTTCTTTTACATTCGAGTGCAGTTTTGTGTTGTTTTAGATGGTGTCATGTTTTGCGATACCATCACATGCAAATCTGAGTGACATATATTCTCTTGTTTTAGGATGCGTCGATTGTATCTACCCATCCTAAACATACCCACACTGCAATGCTCTGCTTTGTCATAACTCGATAATACAGTTCTACTTCTTATTGATTAAAAAAGGCACAACCGATAAACCCTGTGGAGTGACACCCAAAAATATGCTATTTTTATGATTTGCAATTATTCCTTTGCCACTACGTTCCAGTCGCTTAATGTTCTGCGCTCAGGGTCGAAGTTGATGCCCACCTTCACGATAGGAAGATTGGAGAGGGCAAACTTTGAAGAGTAGTCTTTGAGGTCTATCTGCTTTATGGCAGCCTCTGCCGACATGTTCAGCTTTAGCTCAAAGAGATAAAGCGCCTTGGCGGTTTTCATCACTATGTCCACCCGACCAGTAGGTGTATGCACCTCCACGTCAACATATCTGCCGAAGAGGGAGAAGATGACGTAGAGCATCTGCTGGTAGTGCCCCTCGGAGTTTGCATTGTCGCAATAAGGTACGGTGAGGAGGTATGCCTGTAGGAGTCGGAACATCTCGTTGAGGTCGTCATAGTATAAAGCTTCATACATCTTGCCAACCATAGAGTTTCCCTTATCAGCATATTCATGTACGTAATTAGGCAGGAGGCTCTCCATCAGCCCTACTTGAATCTCGCCATTTGGAATATCGAGGATGTAGTTTCTTGATATTGGATTGTATCCTTTTATTGTTATATAACCACTCTGATAAAGCAGTGGCGTTATGCTCTTCATATTCTCTGTCGGAGCATCAAATGCCGAAGCAGGAACTTCCATATTACTGATATCAGTAGGCACAACATTGAATTTTCTCAGCATCTCGATGAGATAGGTAGGCGTACCAGATGAGAACCAGAAATTATCTATTCGCTTTCTTGCAAAGGCATTGATCAGACTGAAAGGATTGAAGATGTGAGGTGAAGGCCAGGTGAAGTGATAGCCGTCATACTGCTGTGTCAGTTGCCTAACTGTTTCATCATACGTCCAGTTGTTCTTTTTCCCTAATCTCTCAACATAGTCATGAGCTTGTTCATGTATTTCTTCTGTAGTGATTCCACAGATAGCAGCATACTCCTCGTCCATGCTGATATTTGTAAGGTTGTTCAGCTCACTGAAGATACTTAGCTGCGAGAACTTCGTGATGCCAGTAAGAAAGACAAATTGCAGATAAGGGTCAGAGTCTTTTAACGGTGAGTAGAAGTTACGCATCACATTGCGGAGCACAGGAAGAGTTGTCTCCTCATGAACCACGTCAAGCAAAGGGGCATCGTACTCATCAATTAGTACAACCACCTTCTTTCCTGTCTTTTCATAGGCATTGAAAATAAGGTTCTTCAATCGCACATTAGGGTCTTTTGCGTCAGAAGACAATCCAAGCCGCCTCTCGTTTTCTTCCAATATAGAGATGAGGTAGCGTTCCAACTGCTCTTTCTCCATGTGTTTGCCAGATGCCATGCTTAATCTCAGCACAGGGTATACAGTCCATTCCTTCTCCACCGATTCTATAAAGAGTCCCTTGAACAAGTCCTTTCTTCCCTCGAAATATGCTTGAAGAGTTGAGCATAACAATGACTTTCCGAACCGGCGTGGGCGGCTCAGAAAGATATACTTACTGGTGTGTATCATGTTCCAGATATACTCAGTCTTGTCGATGTAAAGCATATCATCTTCAATGATGTTTGAGAATGTCTGAATGCCTAATGGCAGTCGTTTCAATTGCTTCAGTTCCATATTCGAAAAGATTTATTTTGCAAAGATAGTGCAAATCGAAGACAAAACAAAATAAAAA
>CALZTP010000108.1 GCA_945829115.1 uncultured bacterium
CTGCATCACCAATCAATACAATCATTATAAAAATAATTTTGCACACCTACTTATGTATAGGCAACATTGTTTGTGATATGGCTGGTATAAGTAAGGGCGACATAGTTCCATATAAGCCAGAATGAGCAAAATCGTTCAATTGCAATATGAAATTATGCCGCCCCTACAGGTAGGGCTCACACTCTATTCTGAGTTATGCCGCAATTTTTGGTTATTTCTCATCTACGAGCTTCGCCCTCACGTACATTCCAGGTCGGAATTCACTACGCTCGCTCTTTACTTGCGCATAAACCTTTATGGAATAGTCTTTCTCATCAATAGATTGGTCGATGGAAGCGATGACCGCTTCAAAGGATGTTTTGCCAAGACCATTGACACGGAAGAGAACCTTTCTGCCAACACGCATGAGAGGAAGATCTTTCTCATAGACGGTGAGTTGTAGGAGAGGGTTTGACTTGTTAATGATGTCGCAGATGGGCTGACCAGTTTCAAGGTATTTCCCTACGTTTACGTCGATGTTTGTTACATACCCAGAGAAAGGAGCTTTGACAGGAAGATATGTCATGATTCCATTCTCACGAATGGTGGCGATATTAATGCCGAGCGTTTTCAACCGTGCTGTTGCAGCAGCGAGACGACTCTTCATAGAGAGATATTCTGCCTTGCTCTGCTGCACCTTCTTCTTTGAAGCCGCATCGTGGTCGCCAAGAGTTGTCTGTCGCTGGTATTCTTGTGCAAGGTATTCTGTTTGTGCCGATGCTTCAAGGAATGCCTGCTGCAGTTCTATAAACTCTGGATTGTCAATAGAGGCAACCGTTTGTCCTTTAGAGATGTATTGTCCTGGCATCACGGCAAGGCTATGAATTTTTCCCCCCATGGTGAGAGAAAGTGTTACCTTTTTCTGTGGAGTAACCATCATGATTCCATTGAACGTAGGACTGTTTGCAACGTTTGTTGCACTTGTGACAGCATCTACCGTCTCTTTAGAAACAGAGTCACTGTCAGCAGTTTCCTTTGCCGACACTTGGGTGGTATCTGCAGGAAGAGCATCACCACTTTCTGTATTCTCTTTCTTTTCTGAACATGCAGCAAGAAGTATGGCTGCACATAAGTATATGTATTTCTTCATAATGAATGACGTTTTTTTATTTCTAATTTTTCTTTCTTTTCTTACTTCAACCTGAATCTTGAATCCTGAATCTTGAATCCTGAATCTTGAATCCTTACTTATAAATGTCATATTCCACAATGAGCACGTTGTATTCGTGGAGGGCAGAGAAGTAAGACTTGCGAATGTCACGAGAGGTGGAGAGGCTTTGGAGAAGTTCAGAAACGCTTGTCTCGCTTTCGCGATAGAGGGTGAGAGCATTACGTTGCAGTTCGTCAGCTTCTGGTAAGGCAGCCGATTCGTAGTAGTCGAGTTGCTTGCGTTTCTGAAGAATTCGAGCTTGCAGCTCTTCAAGGGTATTCCGCAGTTCTATCTTTTTATCCTGTGCTTCCCATTGTGCTGCCATCATCTCCGCCTTTGCCTGCTTCACCCTGCTCTGCTGAGGGAAGAAGAGTAGTGGGAATGAAATGCCGATAGACCAAGAGTCGAGACCTTTCAAAGGCGCTATCTTCTGAATGCTATAGCCAACAGACAGTTCTGGGAAATAGCGACTCTTCTCAATTTTCATCATATCACTCTTCTCTGTTACCTGAAGGTGCAGGAGTTTATTGTATATCTCTCCAATGTCCTCTGTTGCAATGAAAGGGCGTGGAGTGAGAACAGTGTCTTGGGGTATTACCCTTCTCTCGGAATAGCATGCCCACGAGAAGCGCTTTTCTGCCATGACGAGGTCGTCTTCCGCCTGTTGCGCCTCTGTGTTCAGCTTTGCCGCCTCTGTTTTTATCATTCTGTATTCAAGCATGTTTATATCCCCTTGCTGGAAACGAATCTCAGCAATTTCCTGCAGCTGTGAAGACTCACGCTTCTGCTCATTGGCAAGCCGCACCATAGAGCGAGCAAGGAGATAGTCTTCCCACGCCCTCTTCACTTCTGCCGCAACCTCCCTGCATACAACCTCCTTCTTACCGATGCTGGAAGAAACGAGCGTCTTAGAAAGAGCATTCTTGTAAATGGGAGTGAGGAGAGAACCGAGCGACTGCTCTACGGTAAACTCGTTGTCGTTGTGAGTCTCACCGTTCAGTTGTCCCCAGGCATAGCCAATCGATGTGTTTCCACCATCCCAAGCCTCACCCTTTCTTGCCTTGCTGCGAAGAATCTCACTATCCGCAGTCTTCACCCTCGGACTCTGCTCAATAGCTTTTTCGATAGCCTCTTCAAGAGAAATAGCCACTGGCGTTTCGTTCAGTTTCTGAGTTGGTACCTCTTGAGAGAAAGCCGGAGAGGAGAGCATTAGTGATACTGCGAGAGCGGAGAAGAGAGCGATTGATAGCGTTCTTCCTGTTTTGCTTCTACGGTTTTTGAAGGAGCGCATATAGACAGGGAAGGTGTTTACGATTTTGTAGAAAGCCGGTATGATTACAAGAGTGAGTATGGTAGAGACAATAAGTCCACCAATCACAACAGTAGCGAGAGGGCGTTGCACCTCTGCTCCGGCAGAAGTGGCGATAGCCATAGGTACGAATCCCAATGAAGCCACGAGACCGGTCAGGAAGACAGGTCGTAGCAGATGTCTGCATCCTTGGAATATTATTCTGTCTGTACACACAGTGTATTTCCCTTTTTCCCTACTGTCGTTGAAATGATTTATCATAAGAATACCGTTAAGGACGGCAACGCCGAAGAGAGCGATGAATCCCACTCCTGCAGAGATGCTGAATGGAAGTCCACGAAGCCAGAGAGCAACAATTCCTCCTATTAGCGACAGAGGAACGGTAGAGAAAACCACGAGCGAGTATGTCACGCTTCTGAATGCGAAGAAGAGTAGTAGCAGTATTAGCATGAGTGCTATAGGAATCACGATGAGTAGTGTACGAATAGCGTTCTGCAGGTTTTCGAACTGTCCGCCATATTCGAAGTAGTACCCCGGTTTCAGTTTTATGTTACGTTCGAGTGTGTTACTAATCTCTTCAACAACCTGCTGAATGTCAGCATCACGCACGTTCACACCTATTACGATACGACGTTTTGTTGCATCTCTGTTTATCTGCAAAGGACCGTTTACGAGTTCTATGGTTGCCACTTCACTTACTGGCACCTGAAGTCCGTCGAAAGTGCGTACGAAGAGACGGTTGAGGTCAAGGTCGCTGACCTTCTCATTGTCGAGTCTTACCACGAGGTCAAATCGTCTTTCATTTTCAAAGACCACTCCTGCTGTCTCGCCAGCATATGCTGTTCGAATGATATCGTTCAGTTCCTTTATGTCAATGCCATATCTCGCCAGTTTGTTTCTGTCGAAGTGAACAACGAGCTGCGGGAGACCCATTGCCTGCTCTACAATGACGTCAGCGGCACCATGCACCTTTTCAATGTGTTTTGCTGCCTCTTTCGCCTTTGCATACAGTTCTTCCATATCCTCGCCATATAGTTTTATGGCGATATCAGCCTTTGCTCCTGTCATCAATTCATTGAAGCGCAATTGTATTGGCTGACTGAAATTAAACTCAGCACCTTCTATTCCCTCCAGAGCCAACTTCATCTTCTCAACCATCTCAGCACGTGAAGAAGCGGAAGTCCATTCCTTGAATGGTTTCATGACAATCATTACATCTGCATCCTCAACAGACATAGGGTCGGTGGGCACTTCTGCAGTACCTATCTTCGCCACTACATGCTTCACTTCTGGAAATTCCGCTTTCAGCTTCTTCTCGGCTTGTAGAGAGAGCTCGATGCTTTGAGAGAGCGAACTGCCAGCAGGAAGAGTCATCTGCATGGCAAAGTCTCCCTCGTCGAGAGTGGGAATAAATTCTGCACCAAGACGAGTGAAGAGCAGTAGTGATGCTGCCAGCATGGCGAATGCCACTGCAATTGTTTTCCATACATGTCTCATGCAGGAGTGCAACACCTTATAATATATTTCTGTTAGCCAAGAGAAGAATTTATCTGCGAAGGTTGGCTTTGCCACTATTTTCTTTTTCAAGAAGAGTGCAGCCATCATAGGCACGTATGTTAGTGAAAGTATCAAAGCGCCAATGATACAGAACACGAGCGTCTGTGCCATCGGGGTAAAGTATTTTCCTTCTATTCCAGTAAGTGTGAGAATTGGGAAGAACACAATCAGTATGATGAGTACGGCAAAGGTAGAACTTTTCACAACCTTTGCGATTCCATCCTCCACTTCTTGCTCCATTTCTTCTCCAGAAAGCGTTTTTCCCACAAGCCGTTTTGAATAAAGATGTGCAAGAACTCCTTCAAGTATTACGATAGAGCCATCTACCACGATACCGAAGTCGATAGCTCCAAGACTCATGAGGTTTGCCGATACTCCAAATATGCGCATGAGAATGAAACCAAAGAGCATGGCGAGCGGTATCACCGATGCCACAATCATTCCTGCCCTGATGTTTCCAAGGAATATAATGAGTACGAGGAAAACGATTATCGCCCCCTCGATAAGATTGTATATTACAGTAGAGATGTTACGGTTTACGAGTTCTGAACGGTTCAGATAAGGTTCAATGGTAACACCTTCTGGAAGCATCTTCTGCACTTTCTCTACTCTTTCCTCCAGAACTTTTGTAACCACATTAGCATTGGCACCTTTCAGCATCATGGCAATGCCACCCACGCATTCGCCAGTGCCGTCCATGGTCATTGCTCCAAACCGTTTTGGAGCTCCAAAGGAAACACGACCGATATCGTTTATATGCACCGGCATTCCGCCTCTGTTTGCCACAACGATTTTTTCGATGTCCTTCGTTTTTGAAATCATTCCCTCAGAACGGATATAGTAAGCCTTATTGCCTTTCTCGATATAGCTGCCACCAGTGTTCTGGTTGTTTTTCTCCAAAGTGTCAAAGACGTCAGAGATGGTTAGTTTCATGGCAGAAAGCACATCAGGGTCGATGGCTATCTCATATTGCTTCATATATCCGCCGAAACTGTTTATCTCAACGATTCCAGGGATTCCCGAGAGCTGGCGTTTCACTATCCAGTCTTGTATGGTGCGTAGTTCCATGGCATCGTATTTGTTGCGGTGTTTCTCGTCGACCTTGAGTATGTATTGGTATATTTCTCCCAATCCTGTTGTTATAGGCATCAGTTCTGGAGTGCCAAGTTCCTGTGGAATTTCTCCAGCAACGGTTTGTATCTGCTCGTTGATTAGTTGTCGGGCTTCGAGCGTTGGCACGCTCTCTTTAAAGACAACTGTTACGAGTGAGAGCCCGAATCGTGATACGGAACGTATTTCTGTAACGTTCATGATGTTGCTCATGGCAAGTTCAACGGGCATTGTGATTAATTGCTCCACTTCCTGAGGGGCGAGGGTAGGAGACACCGTCACTATCTGCACCTGATTGTTGGTGATGTCAGGCACAGCGTCAATCGGAAGCGTAAGCATGGAGTAAATGCCTCCGATAAGCAGAAACAATGTTGTCAGCGCGACAAAGAGTTTCTTCTTTATTGAAAAGCGTATTATTGATTTGAACATATTTTTTTTATTTTATAGGTTTTATGATGGCAAAATTATAAAAAAAATATGTACTACGTATGGTTTTTCTAAAAAAATTGCATGGAATGGTGGAAATAAGTTGAAAATGTAATAAGTTTATGGGAAGGGAATAGAATTTCAACCATAGTAAGGGCGAAATAATTTCAACCTTAGTAGGGGCGACATAGCTTAGGATAGTGCTTAAGGCTATGCTCCAATCTATGCCGCCCTTACATGGCTATTGTATTATGCTTTTCTTACCTGTTGGCGGAATTGAAATCGCCTAAATAATTGATTAATATCATGCTTAAAAGTTGTGCATCTCGTTGATTTTTAGTAACTTTGTAGTGCTCAAAAACATAGTTACTTATCACTCGTTATGCACAACTTGTATGCAAATTTCGTAAAAATTCTTGAGATATGCAAGGATTTCTCCAAAGATTTAGTCAATGAACGTGGAAATTTACCTCGAAGGGGTGTTGTTCCGCGTTTCTCAGACCTTGAAGTCATATCACTGAGTTTAACCGCAGAATACATGAGTATCGACAGCGAAAACCTTCTCTTCGATAGGCTTAAGGATTATTATGCCGAGATGCCTAACCTCATTTCCCGACGTCAATACAATGACCGAAGGAAGTTTACAGGAGAACTGTGCGAAAAGATTCGCAAGCGCATAGCCGATAAGATGGATGGAGCCGACATTCAAGCCTTTTGCTAAGGCAAGAAAGAGAGTTGAGACTAACTTCTCTCAGCTCTGTGACCAGTTTATGTTTTTCAGCAACTATGCAAAACAAACAGCAGGACTGTTTACTCGAATCATCGGGAAGATTAGCGCCTTTACCGTTCTGCAATACATCAATTATATTAATGAACGCCCAATAGGCAGAGTTAAATATGCGCTAAGTTAATTCCGCCAACGGGTTTCTATATATATTAGACTGTGCGAATATTTACACACATGGGGTAACCGGGGTAACCGAGGTAACCAGAGTAACCAAGGTGATTGTCGAGGGCGGTTACCTCGGTTACCCCTTGGGTGTTTGAATGGAATATCACCAGGCCTTATAGATTTGACTTTAGCTAAATCTGGGTCCCAGGTGAGTCCCAAGTGAGTCCCAAGTAAGTCCCATTTTTTGGCGGACAAGGATGTGAGAAAAATGGAAGGTGGTTAGGAGCGATAACGATAGCATTTGGCGATAAAAAAAAATACGACGACGATAGTGTAACCTCTAAAAACCCGACTCTTCACCTTCTCATTGCCTTTCGAAAAAGGTAGGACCTAGGCTAACGGTCGGCTAACAGACGGCTCATGCTATCTGCAAGCCAAGACAACAAAGACGATTCCACCATTAAACAAATCCCACATATCAAAAAAAAGAACAAGCAATATCAACAAGTTTATCGAAGAAGACGAACAGAAGCCAGACTTCGATGACATGATGAACGAAGTCCAGGAAGAGATTGAAGAGCATGATGCCG
>CALZTP010000109.1 GCA_945829115.1 uncultured bacterium
CAAATACGCATGGTTCCAGATAAATTTTGAAAACAAGAAATGAAAGGCATAGCAAAATTTTACACACTTTTTGGGGTGATATATTTCCCTGTTTGTATCGCATTCACCAATGTCGTAAAATTCGATTTCAGCGACGAGCTGTTGTGCATCTTCCTTCTCCTATACGCCATAACAAAGAAACGCTTCATTGAGAGGGTCAGGGTCGAGTAGAGCGAGGGAGTTTCACCCTCTCTATTATAAAGAATCCTGAACTGATAAAAAATAAAATCGTGATTGCAGGGGCTGGAGATGATTCTGTTTTAGAAAAAATAAAACACGACAATCGATTTATTCTTATCAATCGATTCCTGAAAGATGAGGAGTTTGCTAACCTCGTGAAATATGCTTCTTGTGTCATTTGCCCATACGTAAACGGCTCACAAAGTGGAATCACACATACTGCAATGATGTTCGGAACGCCTGTGATAGCTACTAAAGTGGGGGCCTTTGAGGAATTTATTGAGCAGGGGGAAAACGGTATGTTAGTGGATAATGGTGACACAAGAGCTTTGGCTGAATGCATTTCTTACTATGAAAATGAACATAATGCTAACTTCTTCGTTCCTGAGAAATTAAAGTGGAAGAATATCGCGAAAAAAGCAATCGTATTTTTCGAGCAATTCTCAAAAACAAATCGCCCGCACGCACTATGACAAAGATAAAAGCTGTTCAGCCTTTCCTGCATCCTGGAAGCATTAATTTCAAATATTCACCTTTCAAGGCATGGAAGGAAATCGGGGGACAGAGGGCAAAAGGACTCTATCCACCGAGGGCACTCCATGGCATTGCGTTCAAGTGTTCCTTCCCGAGAATATGCAGATGTCGAGAGGCAAGACTGATGTTTGCAGAACCTGTCTCCATAAGCTTCGACACCTTTCCCTACTACCTTTCCCACGACATCGTGCCGTTTCTCTGGGATTGCTGGCCATGCTACTACAATAAAGTAGAGGAATGGCTTAGGCGCTACAAGGTGAAAGCAGCTATCTTTACCTCAAGGCAGGAGATGGAAGAAATCAGTAGACGATTGCCAGAATTGAAAGTATTCCATTGTCCAGAGGGCATTGACGAAACTCTTTACCATGAAGGAAGACCATTATCAGAACGCACCATAGACCTTCTGGAATTTGGACGCTCAAACGAAATAATAATTCCAAAGGGATTTCAGTTTGAGGGAATAAACCACGTATCAACAAAAGTAGGCGAGAAATTCCTCTTCTCTAACGAACAACTCTATGCTGCTATGGCAGACGCCAAGCTCACCATCTGTCTGCCGAGAAGCATCACACATCCGCAGTTGGCGGAAGGAGTAGAGACACTCACCCAGAGATACTGGGAGGCAATGCTTTCGAGGATTCTCATTGTTGGTCATGCTCCTCAGGAGCTTATAGACCTTATGGGCTACAATCCTTGTATAGAAGTTGATTTCTCGTCTCCAACAAAACAGATAGAAAGTATTCTCTCGCATATCTCCGACTTTCAGTCGTTTGTTGACCGCAACCGACTGAAAGCCCTCGAAATTGCTCCGTGGAGAACCAGAATGAAACATGTAAAAACATGGCTTGAAGAAATAGGCTATCAAGTTTAGCCAACATATCTTGAGTATATGTAAGTCATATCTTGAGTATATGTAAGTCATATCTAACATATATATTAGTTATGACTTGAATATATATTAGTTATGACTTGAATATATATTAGTTATGACTTGAATATATATTAGTCATAACCAACATACAAAAACCATTATGAGAAAAATATCCACAATAATCATAAAGCTCACTGCCGTTCTTCCTTTCCTTTGGGACAAGCTGATGTTCTTTTTCTACAGAAAGGCTATGAAGGAATGCGGAAAAGGAGTATATATGCGACCGTCTTCCTGCGACATAAAAGGCTTAGAGAATCTATCCATAGGAGACGGAACATCCATTCCTAAAGGTAGCATATTCTTCTGTACAGAAGCAGAACTGAAGATTGGCAGGAAAGTGGTTTTCGGTCCACGACCAACCATAATCACTGGCGACCATCGTACAGACATCCTCGGCAAGCATATCATCGACGTTACAGTAGAAGAGAAACTGCCTAACAACGACCTTCCTGTGACCATAGAAGACGGAGTGTGGATAGGAGCAAACGTCACTATTCTAAAAGGTGTAACAATAGGTCGAGGAAGCATAGTAGCTGCTGGAGCTGTAGTAACAAAGTCATGTCCTCCATACTCGATCATCGGTGGTGTACCAGCAAAAATCATTAAGCCTCGCTTCACTCCAGAGGAAATCAAGGAGCACGAAAGGCTCTTGGGCTATTAGTAACACCTTTCGCAATCTCGAATAAAAAAACTCCTCAAAAACATAACACCCCTCAATTTCGAATAAAGAATCATCCGCATGACCATACATCATTTTATTCTCACAAGATTCAATCTCCTTATCTGGGTGAAAGACAAAACGGGAAAGGAGTTTGACAGAGAGAAATGGCTTCAAAAACGCTTGGAGCTCTTTGAGACATTCTGTCTTCCTTCGCTTACTTCACAGACATGCAAAGAGTTTACATGGATACTCCTTGTTGATGCAGAGACACCACAGCCTTATCGCAATAGAATCATGTCATACCGTGATGTCTGCAAGCAGATAGTCATAATCCCTGTACGCAGAGAGGGCGGACTGCAGTTTGCAAAGATCATGGGTGAAGTGGTTAGAAAGCAACTCGTGGAGCGCAATGCCTCTTCCAACGACCTTTGTCTGACAACATATCTCGACAACGACGACTGTCTGCATCACGACTATGTAGCAAACGTTCAGGAGCTTAGCAGGCAATGTCTCTCAAAGCCGTTCTTTCTCTCTTTCGACTATGGTCTGCAATATTACACAGAGCATACTCTCGCCACAAGAATCCTTTATCCCAACAATCATTTCATGACTGCCGTAGAGAAGGCAGGCGAGACGAAGACATGCTTCGGTTTCGGAAGTCATTTCCTTCTTGAGAAAAACGGAGTGGCAAAAGTGGTTCACATAACAGAGAAGGAGTCTCCAATGTGGATAGAGGTGATACACGAGGGAAATGTCGATAACGATGTGAAAATGACTCTCGACACTCATCTCTTCAGCAGTTCGTCGAGCATAAAGGAGATGTTCGGAATAGACGTTAAATGCAACGCCCTACCCTCTCCTGCCTTCTTCCTTAGGGTTCTAAAACAGATAAAGAGGCGTGGGCAGGGACAATTATAGTCTACAGTCTGAAAATTGTTTCGCACACCTAACTTATATTATAGAGATGACAAAGGTAATGATGGTTGGCTCGGCAGAGAAGAGCGGAGGCGGTGTGTCTTCTGTTCTGAAGACCATGAAGAGAATGCCGATATGGAAGCAATACAACTGCTATTGGCTGGGCACACAGATTCAGCGCAACTACCTGTGGAAACTATGGTATGCACTTCGGGGTGCTGTCATCACACCTTTTATTATATGGAGGTATGACATAATACACTTCCACACCACTCCTGACAGAACAGGACTTGCCATTCAGCTTCCACAACTTCTTGCAGCAAAGATGCTAAGGCGGAAGGTCATTGTGCATATACACATGGGTAACCAACTGGCAGACCATACCCGAAACACTTTCTTCAGATGGTGGCTGAAAAGGGCTGACGTGATTGTTCTCTTAGCAAGAAAATGGCAGAAGGTGTTTGGAGAACTGTTTCCCGACATAAAGAGTGTTACAAGGGTTGTCTATAACGCCTGCGAGGCACAGGGCGAGATAAACCTTCGGGAGAAGCGTAATTCCATCATTCTTATGGCGTTCATGAGTGAAGAAAAGGGCATAGACATCATGCTGAAAGCATGGAGGGAAATACATGCAAGGCATCCGCTGTGGCATGTGTATATGATGGGACAAGGAAAGGTTGACCATTACCGGCATCTCTCTGAGGAAATGGGACTAAAGGACAGCATGACCTTCACGGGATATATCACTGGCGAGGAGCGACTGAGAATGCTTCGTGAGGCGAGCATATCGGTTATGTGCTCCTATGCAGAGGGTTTCCCAATGACTGTTCTGGAGGCATGGACATATGGTGCGGCTGTTGTCACCACTCCTGTTGGCGGACTTCCTGACGTCATAGAAGACGGCAGAAACTGTCTTGTGACAGACTTTGGCAACGAGAAAATGCTTGCCCAGAAGCTTGAAAAGCTCATGACAAACAACTCTCTTCGTGAAGAGATGGTTCGTTACTCTCATGATGTCATGATTCCAAAATTCTCCTTAGAGGCAATAAACAACCAGCTTCAGGAGTTGTATCGAGAACTGTCGAAAAAAAGTGTGTAGGAAACAACGGAATTTATGATGAAGGTATTGATAAACGCTTATGCCGTTTGCCCAGGAATGGGAAGCGAACCAGGAGTGGGATGGCATTGGACTACAGAGATTGCGAAGCACTGCGAGGTGTTCGTGATAACAGAGTCGGAATTCAAAGAAAAAATTCTTACTGAAGTAGAGAAACTGCCGCAGAAGAAAAACCTGCATTTCTTCTGGAATGAGGTCTCACCAGAAGTGAGGACGATGTGCTGGAATCAAGGCGACTGGCGCTTCTACTGGCATTACCGAAAATGGCAGAAACGAACTTACAAGATTGCAAAGCATCTCTGTGAGCAACAAGAGATAGACATTCTCCATCAGTTGAACATGATCGGATTCCGTGAACCGGGATTCCTTTGGAAACTGGCGAAGAAAAAAAATATCCCTTTCGTTTGGGGACCAATAGACGCTAAAGAGGGATTCCCAAAAGGGTATCTCTCTGCTCTGCCCCTGAAGCATCGCCTCTTCATGCAGGTAAAAACTCTGATCTCTATCTTCCAGCTGAGATACAATTCCAGAGTAGACCGTGCTGCACGACGTGCCGCAATTCTCATCGGAGCAAGCCCGGAGAGTGTGGAGAGCATGCGGAAATACAAGAACTGCCGGGCTATTCTCATTAATGAAACAGCTTGTACGCTATCTCCCGATTCTGACTCACAAGAAACGATAGAGAAATTCTCTGACGGAATACACATTCTCTGGTGCGGAAAAATTGAAATCAGAAAACAGCTGACACTTGCCATAAAGACTCTGGGGGAATTGCTTCGTAAAGAACGTAAAGTCACTCTGCATGTTGCTGGAAGTGGAGACACCGCACCTTATAAGTCTCTTGCTAAAAGCCTAAATATAGAAGGGAACATTCAATGGCATGGAATGTTAAGCCACGAGGAGGTGCAGACACTTATGAAGAAATGCCACCTCTTGCTCTTTACAAGTCTTGCAGAAGGTACTCCTCATGTTGTCTTAGAAGCTATTCAGAACCGCCTTCCCGTTCTCTGTCACGACTGTTGCGGAATGGCAGCTGTTATAGACGACTCTATTGGGCGGAAGATTGCTGTTACGAATGCTGAAGGCTCAGTAGAGAGATTCACTGCCGTAATAGAGAACCTAACAGACTCTCCCGAAGAGCTCCTTCGTCTTTCACAAAACTGCTCTGAGCGAAGAAAGTCACTTTCCTGGGAAAAGCGTGCAGAACAAATAGTGGAATTGTATTCACTTGCTCTTTCTGAAAAAAAATGACTAAAAGGTGTATAAACTTTTTGCTTACTCAAGAAGAAAAAAAAATAAATGTATAAAGTAGCAAATTTCTTCACCGTTTTCTGGATGGTGTATTTCCCGACATGTGTTGCATACAACGACTTGCCGGGATTCTCTTCAGTAGATGAGGTCATGACGGTTGTCATTCTCGCATTTACATTCATGCAGAAAGGTAAAAAATATGTCAACAACAAACCGTGGGGAGAGTTCTTTATCTTCCTCGCAATACTCGCATTCTACATAGTATACTCTCTGCTCTTCGGACAGAACGTGGCAGGAGGAATATGGCTTGACACCGTTCAGACAATACGCCCTTTCTCCATCGTCTACTGCACATGGATTCTGAACCCAAGATTCTCGCCCATCCAGAAGAAGCTAATGCTTGGAACAATGATCGTCACACTCTTCTCCTGGATTCTCTACCATCCCGAGACAACGGCAGGAAAAGGAGCGGAGTTCCCCGTGTTGGGACAGTTGGCAATATGTACAGGCATGGCTTATTATCTCTTCTCCGACAATTCCGATGCTAATAAGGTAATCGCTCTGCTCCTTGCCTCTACAGGCTTACTCGCTCCGAAGTTTAAGTATATTGGTGAGCTGGTATGCTTCGTGGCACTGATGTTCAAGGTGAAGAGTCGACTAAACTTCACATCGGCAAAGACTCTTGCAGGAATCGGATTTCTCGTGCTCGTCATTGCGTTCTTTACGTGGGAGAGACTCGACGGATATTACATCTCCGGATTGGACAACGAGGAACTGGCACGACCAATGACCTACAAGACTTCATTGAAAGTGCTTGTAGACTATTTCCCCTTAGGACCGGGAATGGGAACATTCGCGTCACTTGGGGCATGGAGATACTACTCACCACTCTATCCAAAATACGGTCTCGACCAAATATGGGGCCTGGATGCTGGTGGTGGCTTTATCTGCGACGCTTTCTACCCTTCCCTAACACAGTTCGGGATTGTGGGAGTCATACTCTTCGGAATTTTCTGGAAGAGAAGGCTCCAGCTCATGAATCGCATCATGAGTGCGAAATATTACCGTGTTGCCTTTATGACCTTCCTCTGTCTTGCCATCGAACAAACAGCAGACTCATCATGGCTTTCTGGCAAGGGAATGGGATATTGCATGCTCCTCGGACTTTGCTTCAACGCAAAGACACTTCCAACGAAGAAGACTCCTTCACGCATTTGGAATATGAGAAATTTGCGAAGAAAGAAATCTTTAACCGATAGACAACATAAGGAAGAAAGAAAACCAACTGTTCATGAAAACACTCATGTAACACAAATGTCCCAGAAAACATAACATAAACCGAATAAACATAAGTAGGTGTGCAAAATTATTTTTATAATGATTGTATTGATTGGTGATGT
>CALZTP010000110.1 GCA_945829115.1 uncultured bacterium
TAATATACACTATTTATTAAGCGCGCGCGATGCCCAGTTGTTTTACGGTGTTAAGGTTTCGGGAGAAAAAATGAAAAGTTAAGGAGTTAAGGTGTTAAGGTGTTAAGGTTTCGGGAGAAAAAAATGAAAAGTTAAGGTGTTAAGGTGGTAAGGTGGTAAGGTGGTAAGGTGCTAAAGTGGTAAGGATGAGAAGTTTAGGTGTAGACACCTTAACACCTTAACACCTTAATTTCATTAATCTCTTTCCTAAAATCAAATATTTGAGAAATGAAAATTTCTCACATTTCCCTCGGAGGTCACTGCACCACAAAGGTGTATTTCTCTCCAGGCTTTGTCTTAATGTCGTAGAGGAAGGTGGTTGGGACTTCAAGGGAGAGAAGTCGGTCGCGATTGCGGATGATTGGGCGCGAGAGCTCGTAGGTTCTCATGAGCGGGTTGTAGTTCTCACCCTTTGCCACCGTTAGTCGCCCTTCACCCTTTACGGTGAGTGCATCGGCAGAGCGTAGGCGGAGATTTCCACCGATGGTGGAGAGAATGGTTACGCTAACGAGCTTTCCACGCTTCCACGACATGCTTTTTATCTCGAATCCGCCACGCGTGCGAAGTCCGCTGACAGAGCCCTCTTGCCATGCAGCAGGAAGTGCCGGAAGGATGTGCACCGCATCTTCATGACTCTGCACGAGCATCTCTGCAATTCCCGCCGTGCATCCGAAGTTTCCGTCTATCTGAAACGGTGGATGAGCATCGAACATATTCGCATAGGTGCCACCATCTGGGTCTTTTATGGTTGCGGTGTATGGCTTTAGCTGCAACTGATTCTGAATGAGTCGGAGAGCATGGTTACCGTCAAGGAGACGTGCCCAGAGACACACCTTCCACCCCATCGACCAACCTCTCGAGGCATCACCCCTGCCCATTAGGCTTTTCTTCACGGCAGCAGCAATCTCTGGATTCTCGAACAGTGAGACCTGCCTACCAGGATATGCACACCAGAGATGCGACACATGACGGTGTGAGGAATACTCCCTATCCCAGTCTTCGAGCCACTCCTGAATCTGTCCGTATTTTCCCACCATGATTGGTGGCAGCTGGCGGCGGTAGCTGTCGAGAGAGTCGGAGAAGGCGGTGAGATAGCTTGCACGCTCTCCGTAGGAAGAGGCAGCGAGTAGCTTAGCCGCTTGTGAGGTGGTGTAGAGGAGGTCATAGATCATCTGGTTGTCCATAGCCACTCCGGAGAAGATTGAAGGCTTCATCTTCTTTCCGAAGAGCACATCGTAGTAGCCCTCCATGCCTGGATTATTCTCTGGAGATGTTGAAGGCGAAGCGACGAGGTATTGCGTCTTTGGGTCTTTTGTTAAGAAGTCGAAATAGAATCGGCATGCGTCTGCCATTATCGGGAATGCCGTCTCACTAAGGTAGCGATAGTCTCCAGAGAAGAGGAATCGCTCCCAGAGATGCGAGCAGAACCATGCGTTGCACGTTGGCCATACGCTGCATGAGGCATAGTCGACAGCTCCCGTTGCTCGCCAGATATCTGTGTTGTGGTGGAGTGTCCATCCACGAGCGCCATACATGCCCTTTGCTGTCTTTTGCCCCGTTTCACTAACCTCTTGAATGAGCTTTAGGAACGGGCGGTGGCATTCAGCAAGGTTTGTAACCTCCGCAGGCCAATAGTTCATCTCGACGTTGATGTTCGTGGTGTATTTCGAGTCCCAAGCAGGGTATTGGTCGGCATCAGGATTCCAAATGCCTTGCAGGTTTGCTGGCTGCGTGCCCGGTTGTGAGGAAGAGATGAGGAGGTATCTGCCAAACTGGAAATAGGTTGCAAAGAGGTGCGGGTCTGCAAACTCCTTCTGCTCACTTATTCTCACGTCTGTTGGCTTCTTCTCCTGCTTTGGGTTGTGTCCAAGGAGGAACTTCACTCGGTTGAACTGTTTCTGATAATCGCGCTTATGCTGCGAGAGAGCAATGGGATATTCGTTATGAACAGCGCCACGAGCCACGAAGAGCTTCATAAGTCGGCGAGCTTCGTTCTCAGCATCACCAGTGATATTGTCGTAGCGACGGAAGTTCGTTGACATGGATATGATGACATATGCCTCTGTGGCATCGTCAACAGTGACACGGTCTTTCACGTTGTTGCACTTTCCATCGGGCGTGACAACACGAATAAACGAAACGCAGTGAACGGCATTTGGGATGTTCTCTGTGAACGTGTTGGAGAGATGCGAATAGACACGAATCTCACCCCGAGCATAGTCGCTTCGTGCAACATCGCATTTCACACGATTTTCCTTCAACGGTGAGCAGAAAGACATCTCAAACTTCAACGCCCCCTTCTGAGATGCCTTCAGCTTCATGAGAATGACGTTGTCGTGGAAGGAAGAGAAGGTCTCACGCTCATAGCGAACACCGTTCACCGTGTAGGAGGTGCGAGTGACGGCATCGTCGAGGGAGAGCTCTCGGCGATAGTCAGCAGCTTCCTCGTGGTCCACGGGGAAGGAGAGCACAAGGTTTCCAACCGATTCGTAAGGCATGCCATGGCCTGTCTGCTCACGGTCGGCAGTGATATTTCTCATTGCGAGACGTTGCGCATCGGCATAGTTTCCAGAATTTATGGCGTTACGAATATCTTTTAGGCTTCCCTTCGCCTTCATGTTGTTATTAGAATATGGCGCTCCTGCCCAGAAGGTGTCTTCGTTCAGCTGAATGGTGTCGCTTTTCAAGCCTCCGTAAACCATTGCGCCAAGCCTTCCGTTACCAATCGGCAGTGCCTCCACCCAATGCTCAGCAGGTTTGTCATACCATAGGGTGTATCTGTCTCTGATGTCTGCATGGGCAAGAACAGAGAGGGTTAACAATATGAATGTAAAGAGATATTTTCGCATAGTGTATATGTCTTTTCGGGTTATAATTAAAACTTGCTATCTTCGTGATCAAGAAAAAAACGTTCTCCTAATCAAGAAAAAACGTTTTCTTCTTATGAGTAAAAGCCAAGAAAAGGCAATTACTTTGCAAAGTTACCCTTTTTTATCAACGAAAGGAAAGAAAAAGTGTTAAATAAATTTTAATTACCCCTCTTTTCTCATGTTTAACCGATTATTTGTAGTAACTTTGCACACGATTTGATGCCCGGATGGCGGAATAGGTAGACGCGTTGGTCTCAAACACCAATACTGATAAGGTGTGCCGGTTCGAGCCCGGCTCCGGGTACAGGTTTTAGAAAACTGAATTTAATCTTCAAAAATGATGGGAGTCTTGACACGTGAGTGTTGAGATTCTCAACTTTTTTGTAATCTCGGAAAATCACTCCTAACGAAGCTATCCATAACACGTTCTCTGTACGTGTTTCGTAAAAAACTAATTTTTAAAGAATTACATGCACGAGGAAAAACATTCTCTCAAGGAGTGATGCACTTTCCAAAAAACAAAAGAAACAACAAAAAAAATAATCATATAACAAAATAAATCGTTTTTCTACTATTATGGCTTACATGTCACAAGAAGGCTACAATAATCTTGTTGCCGAACTCCAACGCCTGGAGTCAATAGAGCGCCCAAAGGCGTCTGCTGCTATTGCAGAAGCAAGAGATAAGGGCGACCTCTCTGAGAATGCTGAATACGATGCTGCCAAGGAGGCACAGGCACATCTCGAGGATAAGATTAACCAGATGAAACAGACCATCGCTGAGGCAAAGATCATCGACAAGAGCCGTCTCAGCAGCGACTGTGTGCAGTTGCTCTCAAAGGTGGTTATGACGAACCTTGCCACAAACACTCAGATGACCTACACGATTGTTAGTGAGCAGGAGGCGAACCTCAAGGAGGGAAAGATTTCCATCAAGACTCCTATTGCGCAGGGGCTTCTAAACAAAAAGGTTGGCGACGAGGCGGAGATAACGATTCCGCGTGGCACCATTCGTCTTCGCATTGAGAGCATAACAATTGAATAAAACATGAACGTGGAAAAAAGCATGGCATTCCGTCGCGCTTTTAACCACGTTTTCTGTATATACTCATTGAGTGTGAACAGTTACCGTAAGGGTAGAAAGAGATGATAATTAGAAAAAACAAGAAAAAAGAAATACAAACCTAATAAAACGAAATTACTATGACAATTTTTTCAAAAATCGCCAATGGCGAGATTCCAAGCTACAAGTGTGCAGAAAATGAGAAGTTCTATGCTTTTCTCGATATTAATCCACTTCAGAAAGGTCATACACTCGTGATTCCACGTAAGGAAGTTGACTATATCTTCGACATGGACGATGAGGACTTGGCAGAGTTTCAGGTGTTCGCAAAGAGAGTGGCGAAGGCAATCAAGAAAGCGTTCCCATGTATAAAGGTTGGACAGGCAGTGCTCGGACTTGAGGTTCCTCACGCACACATACACCTCATTCCTATGCAGTCAGAGAAAGACATGATTTTCTCTAACCAGAAGCTCTCTCTCTCTTCAGAAGAGTTTGAGGCGATTGCTGCAAAGATTCGTGAGAACTTCGAATAAAAGTGTAATACGTCATGACAGAAGGCTATATACAGAAAAATCATGGTGTGCGGACAAAGCGCTACTGCCAGATTATGGAGCTCAAGAACGACAGTGAACTGATAAGGAAATACTGTGAGGCTCACGATGAGGAGCATTTTCGCCCAGAGGTGCTGAAAGGAATTCGTGAGGTGGGCATCTTAGAGATGGAGGTGTATATTCTAGGAAACCGCATCGTGATGATTGTTGACGTTGCAGAGGATTTCGATTGGGCATCTGCTATGTCTCGTCTCGCCACTCTTCCTGGTCAGGCAGAATGGGAGGCTTATGTTGCGCAGTTTCAGAATTGTGACTCTTCTGCTACGTCAGACGAGAAATGGCAGATGATGACTCGCATCTTCCATCTATATAATAAAAAACATTAGCAGCAACAAACAGAAGAAATACTACTTACAAAAAAAAGCTGATTACATAGCTACAAACAAAAATTTAGTTGCACACATAACATAGCTGCCAACGAAATCACAGCTGTCAATTATAAACAATTCAGGATGCCCCAAAAGGACATCCTGAATTAATCTTTTTATGAAAACGAGTCGTTAGGACTCTTTCTTATGTTTCTTCTTAAAGGACTACACCTTAATCTCAACCTCAACACCAGAAGGAAGCTCAAGCTTCATAAGTGCGTCAACAGTTTTTGCTGTAGAGCTATAGATGTCGATAAGACGCTTGTAGTCGGAGAGCTGGAACTGCTCACGAGACTTTTTGTTTACGAAGGTTGAACGGTTTACTGTGAAGATGCGCTTGTGTGTAGGAAGTGGTATAGGACCGCTTACAATTGCACCTGTGGCCTTTACAGCCTTTACGATCTTCTCTGCTGATTTGTCAACAAGCTGATGGTCGAAGCTCTTCAGCTTGATACGGATTTTCTGACTCATGATTCTTTATTGTTTTATTTGTTTGTTATGAAAAAGAGTCGGGAACGCTACTTAAGAGTCATTCGCTAAGAAGCGCCCCGTGACTCTGATTGTTTCTTTTCTTGTGTTGAGAGAGGATTAAACGAGGTCTGCACGTCCCTTGCACTCCTCGAGGATTGCCTTTGCTATTGAGCTTGAAACAGCCTCGTGGTGGTCGTACTCCATAGAAGAAGTTGCACGACCAGAAGTGATTGTACGGAGAGCAGTTACGTAACCGAACATCTCTGCAAGTGGAACCATTGCCTTAACGATCTTTGCACCTGAGCGAGCATCGTCCATACCCTGAACCATGCCACGGCGCTTGTTAAGGTCACCGATTACATCACCCATAGACTCCTCTGGAGTTACTACCTCTACCTTCATGATTGGCTCCATGAGAACAGGACCAGCCTTAGGGCATGCGTTCTTGAATGCGTTGCGAGCAGCAAGCTCGAAGGAGAGCTGGTCGGAATCGACTGGGTGGAAAGAACCGTCAACGAGGGTCACCTTAAGACCTGTTACAGGGAAGCCACCGAGAACACCTGCCTTCAGACAGTCCTCGAAGCCCTTCTGTACGGCTGGGATGAACTCCTTAGGAACGTTACCGCCCTTAACCTCGTTGATGAACTGGAGATCGCCTTCCTTGTAGTCTTCGTCCTTAGGACCTACGTTTACAATGATGTCAGCGAACTTACCACGACCACCAGACTGCTTCTTGTAAACCTCACGGAGGTTAACCTCACGTGTGATAGCCTCCTTGTAGTTAACCTGTGGCTTACCCTGGTTACACTCTACCTTGAACTCACGCTTCAGACGGTCGATGATGATATCGAGGTGGAGCTCACCCATACCTGAGATGACGGTCTGACCGCTCTGCTCGTCGGTGCGAACGGTGAAGGTTGGGTCTTCCTCAGCAAGCTTAGCAAGACCGTTGTCGAGCTTAGCGATATCAGCCTGTGACTTTGGCTCTACAGCAATAGAGATCACAGTGTCTGGGAAGGTCATTGACTCAAGAACGATTGGGTGTGCCTCGTCGCAGAGGGTATCACCAGTACGGATATCCTTAAAGCCTACGCCAGAGCCAATATCGCCTGCAGAAATTTCCTCAACAGGGTTCTGCTTGTTTGAGTGCATCTGGAAGAG
>CALZTP010000111.1 GCA_945829115.1 uncultured bacterium
GCCATTACAAGTTTTTTTCTTAATTTTGCAGAATAAAACGTTTTACCTATGAAAATGCATAACTACACATCCGTTTCTGACAGCATGACACTGCGATTCTGTCCAAAACCAATAGGGGGGGGGTAAATTATTAAATTCCCTTCTCATTGTTCTTGCTGTCTTTTTAATTTTTGGTATTTCTTCTTGTTCCTCTGATGACAGCATAGAGGAGGCAGAACCAACGGCAACGAGGGTCAGCGACCTCAATGCCCTTCTCGTCTCCCACGACTGGGAGGTTACGGAAGCATCGTCTCTTTCTGGCATCGCTTCCTTCAATGTTCTTAACGGCAGAACACACTGCAAGTTTTCTTACAACACCATCTCTTTCTCTCGGGAAGAAATGCAATATTCCCTCAACGGCACTCCAAAAGGAACCACAACCGTTCCTGCTGGAGAGTATTCGTATGCCGTGAAGGAAGGAGTAATCACTATAGATAATAATACATTTTCTGTAACAACAATTAATGACAACTCCCTTGTTCTCAGGAATGAGGGCTGGAAGATTGTGCTGGTAGGTAAAGAAGAAGGGAGGGGTCTATGAATTTTGAGAACACTTTTAAGCAGATAGACCAAATCCTTTGGAAAGAGCCAGGCTGTAGCAGTGAGCTTGACTATATAGAGCAGAAGTCTTGGCTTCTCTTCTTGAAGTATCTCGATGAATATGAGATGGAACGTGAAGAAGAGTCAGAGCTTGAGGGTAAGAACTATAATCGCATCATAACCAGTTTCTACCGTTGGACATCATGGGCAGCGCCAAAGGATTCAAATGGTGAAATAGATGTTGTGAATGCTCTTCGTGGAGATGACCTTGTTGAATTTGTTGACCAGAAGTTATTCCCTTACCTAAAGAAGTTCAAGGAGACAGCAACCGCTACCGACACATTGGAATACAAGATTGGAGAAATCTTCGATGAGCTCCACAATAAGATACGCTCTGGCTATAACATGCGAGAGATTATCAACAAAATCGACGAGCTTCATTTCCAAAGTGCAGAAGACAAGCATGAGATGACTGTTCTGTATGAGGGGAACATCCAGCGCATGGGAAATGCAGGTAGGAATGGAGGTGAGTACTATACCCCTCGCCCTCTTATTCGCAGCATCATAAAGATTGTTGACCCAAAGATTGGAGAAACCGTCTATGACCCAGCCTGTGGCAGTGCTGGCTTCCTCTGTGAAGCATTTCTCTATATGAAAGAGAAGATTTCAAAGACAGAAGATGTAGAAACGCTTCAAAAGAGAACCTTCTTCGGTAAGGAGAAGAAAGGCTTGCCGTATATCATTGCCACAATGAACATGATATTCCATGGCGTGGCAGCACCTAACATCGCGCATGGCAATACGCTCACTCAGAACATGGCGAGCGTGCAGGATAGCGAACGCAAGAACGTCATTCTCGCCAACCCACCTTTTGGTGGTAACGAAAGAGGCGAGGTGTTACAGAACTTCGAGATTCGCACCTCCGAGACCGCATATATGTTCATGCAGCATTTCATGAAGATGTTAAAGGCAGGTGGCAGGGCAGGAATTGTTATAAAGAACACCTTCCTGAGCAATGGCGATGCCGTGGGAGTTCGCAAGCTCCTTCTTGAAAACTGCAACCTCCATACCATCCTCGACCTTCCATCGGGAGTATTCACCGGTGCAGGAGTGAAGACTGTTGTTTTGTTCTTCACTAAGGGCGAGCCTACAAAGAAGATATGGTATTATCAGGTTGATAAGCATTTCACAAAGACAAGCCCTCTCACAGAGTCAGACCTTGAAGAGTTCATCCGTTTGCAAAAGACGAAGGAAGACTCTGAACATTCTTGGAGCATAGATGTTGCAGACCTTGGAGACGATTTCGACCTCAGTGTGAAGAATCCTAACAAGGTTGAAGTTGTGGATGAGCGCAAGCCTGTGGAGATTCTTTCTTCCATCAAAGAATTGAATGAAGAAATCGACAATCTGATTGTTGATATTGCTAATAATATAGTGATAAAGGAGGTGCTATGAAAGAATGTAGGGTAAAAGATATTTGTATAAAAGGATCTTCTAACTTAAAGCAAAAAGATGTTGAAGGAAAGAAGGGGCTTTATCCAGTTTATGGAGCTAGTGGAATAATCAGTTTTATTGATACTTATCATCAAGAAAATGAATACATTGCTATTGTAAAGGATGGTTCAGGAATTGGAAGAGTATCTTTTATGCCTCCAAAATCTTCTGTCATAGGTACAATGCAATATATTTTGCCCAAGGAAGGATATGATATTCGATATATTGGATATTGTCTTCAAAGTTTAGGATTAAATAAATATAAGCAAGGAGCTGCCATACCACACATTTATTTCCGTGATTACGGAGAGAAAAACATTATTGTTGCTGATAACATCGACGAGCAGCGCCGCATAGTGTCTTATCTTGACTCGTCATTTAAATTAATCGATGAGATAAAGAATAAGGCTCTAAAATCATTGACAGAAGCAAAAGCTCTTTTTCAATCCGCTCTCGCTGAAGCTATGGAGCCAAAGGAGGGATGGGAAGAGAAGACATTGGGGGATGTCGGAAGTTTCAAAAGAGGTGGAAACTTTACAAAGCGAGATTTTGTTGAAGATGGATTTCCATGCGTTCATTATGGTCAAATTCACATGAGATTTAGACATATAACAAAACAACATTTAAGTTGTGTCCCTAAAGAATTAGTTAAAAAAGATAGATGTGCAAAAAAAGGTGATTTGATAATAGCAATAACAAGTGAGGACGATGAAGGTTCATGCAAATGTACTGCATGGATGGCTAATTATGAAGTATATGTAGGAGGACATACTGCTATTTATACACATAATCTTGATCCAATATTTATGGCTTATTTTTTTCAATCTCCAAGATTTCAAAAAGAGAAGCTTGAATATACTCATGGTTTTAAAGTCGTAGAGATAAATCCTAAGGATATTGCAAAAATACATATCGCTTATCCCCCTCTCTCCACCCAAAAGCAAATAGTCTCCCATCTCGACTCCTTATCCTCCAACGTCCAACAGATGGAAGAGAAATATCAGAAGATGGTTGAGGAGTGCGATGCAATGAAACAGGCAATGTTGCGAGATGTGTTTGAATAAAGAAGAAACAAAGAGCTATGAACGAAAGCGATACAAGATTAAACAAGATAAACACCAAGCTGTTTGATGTTGGCTGGAATTATGTTCCGAGTAGCAAAATACTCACCGAGCAGAGTGCTTATATCATAGCACCTGGCAGGATTGTGAAAGGCATGAAGAGTAAGCCGAAGAAGGCTGACTATTTGCTTGAATATAAAGGCAAGAAGCTTGCAGTCATAGAAGCGAAGAAAGACGAGCTTCATGTTAGTGAGGGTGTTGAGCAGGCGAAGCTATATGCCGATATGCTCCAGATTAGGTATGCCTATTCCACGAATGGCAATAAGATTTGGTTCATAGACATGGGCGTGAAGAACGCCAAGGGCGAATATCTTATACCAAGCAAAGAACATGAGGTAGAGAAATTCCCAAGTCCGCAGGAACTATGGCAGATGACGTTCCCCGAAGCCGACCCTTGGCGCGATAAGTTCAACGAATGTGCTTTTAACAGAAGCGAACGCTCTCCTCGCTATTATCAAGAGATAGCCATCAACAACGTTCTCAATGCAGTTGCAAAGCAGCAGCGCCGCATATTGCTCACTATGGCAACGGGAACGGGAAAGACCTACACCGCTTTTCAGATTTGCTGGAAGCTGACAACAACGAAATGGAAGTCAGATGGCAGTACTGGTTCTCCACGCATATTGTTTATCTCCGACCGAAACATCCTTGCCGACCAAGCGACGAACGACTTCGACCAATTCAAAGAAGATGCCATCTGCCGTCTCACTCCAAAGGAGTTAAAGAAGAACGGCTATAAAGTTCCAAAGTCAAGAGATCTATACTTCACCATCTTCCAAACCATGCTAACCTCTCCGAGAGAGCAAGAGGAAGAAGACGGTGGTGGGCATAATGGCAGCGACAAGCCATATTATATGCAATACCCTCGCAATTTCTTCGACTTTATAATCATCGATGAATGTCACCGTGGCGGAGCTAATGATGAAAGCGAATGGCGGAAACTGATGGAATATTTTGAATCGGCATATCAACTTGGTATGACTGCCACTCCTCGCCGTAAGGTGAATGCGAACACATACAAATACTTTGGTGACCCTGTTTATAGCTATTCGCTGAAACAAGGCATTGACGATGGCTTCCTTGTTCCTTTCCGTGTGGAGAAGTCAACGAGTAATATCGACACATACAGATATCAGATAGGCGACAAAGTGGAGCATGGCGAGATAGATGAAGAAAGAGAATATAGAGAAGATGATTTCTCTAACGGAAAGATAGAGATTGACGATCGTGACGAACATAGGGTTATGGAGCTGTTGGAGAAGATAGACCCTGACGAGAAAACCATTGTGTTCTGTTCTTCTCAGAGAAAGGCTATGGTGGTGAAAGACTTCATCAACAAGCATAAAAAGCGCCCAGCCAGCAACTACTGTGAGCGTGTGACAGCCGATGACGGTGAGGCTGGAGAGGCTATTCTCCGCACTTTCCAAGACAACGAGAAGCTTCTTCCAACGATTCTCACAACATCATATAAGCTGAGCACTGGTGTTGATGCCCGAAACGTGAGGAATATCGTATTGATGCGCCCAATAGCGAATATGGTTGAGTTCAAGCAGATAATAGGTAGAGGGACTCGCCTTTTCGACGATAAATACTACTTCACCATCTATGACTTCGTGGGCGCAAGCGATATGTTCAAAGACGAGGATTGGGATGGTGACCCTTGCTGCCCAGTGTGCGGAAACTATCCTTGCACATGCGGAAATGGGAAACACCCTCCAAAGCCTTGCCCAGTGTGTGGAAATGCTCCATGCACATGCCCTCCAAAGCCTTGCCCAGTGTGTGGGAATGCTCCATGCACATGCCCTCCGAAGCCTTGCCCAGTGTGTGGGAATCTTCCATGCACGTGTGATGGTGGAAACCGAAAAACAATCATCGTAAAGCTATCCAACTTCCGTAAGCTGACGTTATACACAGAATGGGAACAACTGATTGCCTATGGCGATGAGATGATTTCGCTTGAGGAGTTCATACAAAGACTTTTTGGTAGGATTCCAACCTTCTTCAAGGATGTCAATGACTTGCGCCAGCAGTGGTCTCAGCCAGAGTCTCGCACAAATCTTCTGAACCTCCTTCAAGAGTCTGGTTTTGACGAGCAGAAGCTGAACATGATAAGCACGATGCTGAAACTCGACAACTGTGACCTTCTTGATGTGCTTGAATATATTGCTTACGAGATGCAGCCTATCAACAGAGAGCAGAGGGTAAGGATTGTTACAGAGAAATATGTTAGAAAGCTTAAAAAGGAACTTCAGAAGTTCGATGAGCTCATACTTCTCTACTATGCGCAGAATGGCTTTAAGGAGCTAAACATGGAGAATCTGAAAAATTTCATACAGATAAAATACAACTCTTTAGCAGATGCTAAGCGCATTCTCGGTATGCAGCCGAAGGAGATAAACAGTCATTATCTTGACTTGCAGAAGGAATTGTATTCAATAAACATCAATATCTCGGGTAATGCACATTTCTCTTCTGGGGGAAATCTTATTATCGACCGATTGATAAAGAAATAGAAAACCATTATAGAATATTTTCACGTTATACGGAAAAAAGAATAAAATCATAAGGCTGCCATCCCTATAGGTGGCAAAAGACAAACCGTTATCATCTTTGACGCTACAAGCCTGGAAACTTATTAGCACGCAGAAGGTGATGCATTGGTTCTCACTGAGTAAAGAAAAATACTCGGCGAGGGTGACCTATGCATTCTCAAACATGCGTGCGTTCCAGGCTTGTGTCTGTTTGGCTTGTGTAGGCTCACCTTGCGCCTTTTTATCATAAAAAAACAGAATATACGCAAGATGAACAGATTGAAATTAGATGATGATATTGTTTTTGAAACAGAAGGTAAGATTTCCATCGGGAAGTTCATAAAAGTGGAGAAAGGTGCTGTATATAACGATGGTGGCACTGTGAAGCAAAATGTATTTCCCGATGTAAGTTCTGTGACATCAGAAATGGAAGAAATTATCAGCAATAGCAAAAAAACATCTTCTAATGTTATACCTTCACAAGAGAACACTATTGAACTGTGCCACTTTATACATCCTTCAGTGACAGATGAAAACGAGAAGTTACAAATACATCTTGAAATAAAGAATCTTGTGGCTACATATACGGCTCAGGACATCTGTAGCTATTTATCAAAAATGGCAGATATTGGAAAGATTCTTTTGCCTCAGTCGTTGGAGTTGGCAATGAAAGAGCTGCATAGGATGGGTATGCCAGATGAGAACACGAATGGTTTCAACAAAAAGACTTTCTATAAATACTATAAGAAATAAGTAGGTGTGCAAAATTATTTATATAATCCTTGCACCGCCTACTGCGCAT
>CALZTP010000112.1 GCA_945829115.1 uncultured bacterium
CGACACAGTTTGCGCAACCGCTCGTTTTCTTCTTTCAGCACATTAACTTCACGACACAGTTTGCGCAACCGCTCGTTTTCTTCTTTCAGCACATTAACTTCACGACGCAGAGTGTCCAACTGCTTTGACAGCTCTTCGGGGGTAGGAGTAGGTGCTTTATGAGATTCGAGGTAATTTCTCAAAGCTAATGAGATGAAATCAGTAGGGATTTCAACAATACACCTAAGCTTTATCCGTAAGTCTGTTGACAAATCTTCATACAAGAGAATATATACGCAGCCCATAATGATGCCTCTATCATATTTTGTTATAGCTGAGTTACTGGAGAAATATTCGTCTATCCATTGACTGAGGTTAGGGCGATTCACAATGTAGTCGTTAGCAAGAAAGCAAGCTTCGTTCAAGATATAAAGCCAAGTCTTATCTGTGAGATTAGAACGCATCATCCTTTCGAGCAGGTATATTATTTCTTTGTATATGCCGCCCCGTCTATAATAATACCCTTCTGTTCGTGAGCTGTAGAAAAAAAAATTTTCTTTGATATTTCGTGCCATATAAACTTTTTTCTTGTTGTTAGGTTTAGAATTCTGATAATAAACGCAAAATTACAAAGAAAATCTGGAATAACCTTCTTTTTGTGGACACTTTTTTTCAAAAAAACCTTTTTTTGTGGACTCAACTGTGGACTCAGTCCAGAGTTGAAAAAAAAATGGAAGAATTTTCATTGATTTTCTGAACACGCAACAATTTGAGTGTCAATATATTTCGAGCGAAGACACACCTTGTTTTTCGCTCTTGGACTCAAAAAAGTGTTGATGAGTTTGTTGGGTCTTTGAGTCCATCGTAACTTTGCAGCGGACTTGGGAACGAACCATTTCCAACATAAAATCAAGAGTGGCATATAGCGATGCCAATCACGGTTTCAGTGCAAAGGGGTAAGGATGACTGGCCAGCTCCGAGCCTCGCACAAATATATTATATATTTTATTATAATGAATAAACTTCAGATTTTTACAAATAATCACTTCGGTGAACTGAGGGTGATTGAAAAAGACGGCAAGGTGTGGCTCTGTCTCGTTGACGTTTGTAGGGCGTTGGGAATAAAGAATCCAAGGGACGTTAAAAAAAGACTCGATTCTGGGGGCGTAGATACAATCGACGCACCCTCAAACAGCAAAAATCAGCACGGTGAGTTCACCATGATGAATCCCATGACCTTCATCAACGAGCCGAACCTTTACCGTTGCATTTTCGAGAGCAAGAAGGCAGAGGCGAAGCAGTTCCAAGACTGGGTGTTTAACGAGGTTCTCCCTCAGATTCGGAAGACGGGTGGTTACATTCCAGTGAATGCAGAGGACGACGAGAAGACGATTCTTGCGAAGGCGGTGAGCATTATGAAGCGCACCATTGAAGAAAAGGATGCTCTGCTGGAGGCACAGGAGCCAAAGGTGAGGTTTGCTGATGCTGTTACGGCTTGCGACGGCTCGATACTCATTCGCGAGCTGGCGAAGTTGCTTACGCAGAACGGTGTTGAGATTGGTCAGACACGCTTGTTTGCTTGGCTACGTGAGCATGGCTATCTGTTTAAGCGCAACACAAGTCCGATACAAGAATGGGTGGAGAAAGGAATCTTTGAAACGCATGTTTCTCTGATTTCCACTAACCACGGCGGCATGGAGCGCATAACGACATATGTCACTGGCAAGGGGCAGAAATACTTCGTAGATGGTTTCCTCAGCGGTCGCTTCTCGTTTTGATGGTTAATCGGATTACGGATGCCACTGATTCTACTGAAACGAGAATTATTGAAAAGAAAGAATGATAAAAAACGAAAGAAAAAAAAATGTCAACAAACTTCAGAGTCAGTATCGTAACCTTCTGCTTCCGGGTGTTGCGAAGGTTGCTGAGAGGATTGTTTTCACACGCTCCTCAGAGAAAGCCACTATCAGTGTCTAACAATTAAAAAAAACTATTATGTCAGTAAATTTTAATATCAGCATTTTCAGATTGCATTTCGCAATAGATATTTCACTCTCTTTTAAGTAGAGCTGTCATCAACACAAACACAATTTAATTTATTCAAAACACAAAATTATGCAGTACAAAATCAAGGAAATCCTGCCATTGCAGCAGGGAACCTCTGAAAGAGGTAATTGGCAATCACAGGAGGTGATTGTTGAGGAGAACATGAATGTTCAGTATCCGAACCAACTCCTTCTCCGCTTCCGTGGCGAGAAGGTGTCGCAACTCAACGGTCTCAAAGCTGGCGATGTCGTAGAGGTGATGTACGCTTCAACGGTAAGGGCGTATAACACGAAGGACGGCAGGAAGATCTACAACACGGAGATAAACTGCTGGTCGGTGAAAAAAGTTGAGCAGGTGTTCTAAACTGCAAGCATGGGGAAGGTATAAAAATGACGTATATAGGGAAAAACGACTTCCCCATGCTATCAAACTTGAATTTTCAAAACAATCTAAAGGTAGGTTGTATTAATTCGCGTTAAAAAATTAAATCAACACAACATGAAAAAGAATTTAAAAACCGTCAAGGGAAGCGCATGCTTCGATTACGAAAACAACGAGTTTTCTTTTAGTCCTTACAAGACTGGTGAGGCAGTGCAAAAAAATGTGCGTACACGTAGGCAGTCAAAGATTTACGAGACAGAGGGCAAGAAAAGTTCCTCACTTGTTGCCCACCTCGTTGCTCAGAAGAACTCCCCCGACCCAATCGCTGATATGATTGATGATTTTTCATTTTTGGCGAAGGAGAACGGTCGCAAGATACCAGAGATACCTGTTGGCAGAGTGCTGTTAGAGACACCGAACATAAAGGTGGTGGCAGATAGCGACCAGAGGCTTGTGATGGCGGTGATAACCATCGAATATGCCGATGCCGTGAAGCCAGAGCCTATAGTGACCAATGCCTCTTTCAAGCTGTCAACATGTTTGCAGGAGTTTAAGAAACTTTTCAAATAACATAAACACAACCATGATAGATTACAGTATAGACATTAAATCGCCCTGCCAGCCGCTTACGGAAAAGGTTTTTGAGCGGCTGACAACATCCTCGAAAGTGCGGGAGGCGATAATAAAAACAAGGGAATGCGAGAACTCCTTGGAGATTGCTACAGACGATAACCTCCGCAAACTCCTTGAGACTCAGAAAAAGAAAGCGAAGGGAACACTGCCCTGCATCATGTTCCAAGCAAGCTTCATGCCTTCTCAAAAGAAAAAGGGCGAGACGGCACAGAAATGGAGGAACAATGCCAATGCCATTCTCAATGGTCTCTATGTCATCGACATCGACCATATCAACCAGCCAGTGACCCTCTGGCAGCAGTGCCTTACGAAAGCTAAGGAAGCAGGAGTGGAGGAGAAGATCATGATGGCATTTGTGACCGCCTCTGGACGTGGACTAAAGCTTGTCTGCAAGGCAGACCTCGATGGCAATATCGCCGAGAATCAGGAGCGTATGTGTGGCACTCTCGGCATTGCTCCCGACCCTGCCTGTAAAGATGCAGCACGTGCCAGCTATTGCCCTTGCAAGGAAGACATTCTTTTTATTAACAACAAAATCTTTGACTACAATGATGAAGACTACGAGAAAAAATACGGTGAGAGTTACCGTAAAGGTACGGCAAATGGAGGTAAGACGAAAGCAGTATCAGCAGGTGTATCACAAGTGCGTGATGCACAGACGAATGATGTAGCGTTCGTCTACGACGAGAAGAAGGTCAGCACAACGTTCAGGGGTGTTCCTTATAAGCATATCGTCGATGCTTACGAAACGCTGAAAGGTGGCAAAGCGGAGCAAGGACTCCGCCACCACCGCATTCAGGAGATGTCTAACGACCTCCGCCATATCTGCGACAACGACTTTAGTCAGCTGCTCTGGACGGTGCGTCAGAGTGACACGGCAAAAGAGATTGATGGCAGAGCACCGGGGGAGATTGAGAACCTCGTTGCTGGTGCGGTGAGGTTGAGAAAGTCGGTGAACTTCCCAGAGATCATTGTCAAGGCATGTGAGAAGTGCGGAATCTCGCTTTCCGACCCAAAGACAGAGGATGCTGTGGAGCCAGAGGAGATTGACTACAACGCATGGTGGCAGCGTCTGAAGCCGTTCCTCCACGAAGAGCTGAACGCAGATGGCGTTATTCGTGACCCATACGCAGCTGCTTTGGGGAGGGTGGAAGATGAGATGAAGCTTGGAGGTGTGTTGACCTCTGGAGCGATGTTCGGCACTTACTTGACTCGCTGCAAGTTCAAGCATTACGATGCTCGTCTCTATCGCTTCTCTTACATTGTCTATCTTGTTGGTAATCCAGCATCTGGCAAGTCGTATATCAAAGACCTTGACGATGTCATCATGTACCGCTTGAAAGAGCAGGATGAGCTTGGAAGAGCGATGGAGCGTGAGTATGCCGCACAGAAGGAAAAGGCAGAGTTGACGAAGGGGAAGAAGGAGTCGCAGGTGACAGAGAAGCCGAAGTGTTGCATAAGGTATGTGCCAAGTACTATTTCAAACCACGTGCTCTACAATCGTCTGATAAATGCTGTTGACCCTGACAACCCAGAAGGCGACCGCCTGCACCTCTACACGATGGAGACGGAGTTAGCTACTGCCATGCGTGCGCAGGTGGGCTCATGGGCAGGAAAGCTCGACCTTGAGTTGAAGTCGTTCCAAAACGAGTGTGCTGGTGTTGACTTTGCGAATAACGGTTCAGCAAACGGTATCATTCAAATAAACTGGAATCAGGTGGTTTCTTCTACGATGGACACCGTGTTGAAAAAAGTGCGTGCAACGTCTCTCAACGATGGTTATATCACTCGCCTTGCTATCTGGCTGATGCCTGACTCGCCAGGAAAGATGATTGACTATGAGGGCGACCAGCCGATAAAGGGTGTGCAGAAAGAGCTCACAGAAGAGGAGCAGCAGATTGTGGAGCTGACGAAGAAGTTCGACACTCTTGCAGGCATCATTCCTTGTGAACCGCTTGTGCGCCATGTCTATAACTGGTGTGCTGAGCAGGCGATGAAGGCGAGCATTGAGGAGGATAAGCTGTGTGAGTATTTCCGCAAGCGCATTCCGCTATATATGATTCGCTATACGCTTCCGAGAATCCTTGCTCGTGAATACGACACCTACACCACAACAGGCGTGTTGAACATCACTGAAGAGGATAAGGCATTCGCAACGCTCATTGGTGATTGGCTGATGTATATCTCCATCCGCACTTGGGGCAACCGACTGCTGGAGCTGTGGAGCACTAAGCCAATAGAGGGTATGCCGCGACAGAGGAAATCGAAGCTGATGGAGAGGTATGAAAGACTTCCAGAGGTGTTTACCATGGAAGATTTCAATGTTGGATATGCCAGCATCTATTCTGCAAGGCAATCAATCAGTGCTTTGGTAAAGAATGGTTACATTAAGAAGGTTTCGCACAATACGTGGAAGAAATGTGTTGCAGAACTGGTAACCAGCCTAAGTACAAAAAATGATAAAAAATAAGGAAATAAGGAAATAAGGATTAAGGAATTAAGGATTAAGGAATTAAGGAATAAGAATATATGAAACTTACTAAACATTTCACATTGGAGGAGTTCTCACACTCCTCCAATGCAAAAGCAAGAGGCATAGACAATACAGTGCCTGAGAAGCTCATCCCTGCGTTGCGCAATCTCTGCGAGAGAGTCCTTGAACCTCTCCGCGAGCAGGTTAAAGAGCCCGTGATCATCTCCTCCGGCTATCGCTGCCCAGTCTTGAACCGTGCCGTAGGAGGCAGCAACACGTCCCAGCACATGAAGGGTGAGGCGTGTGATATCTACGTCGAGGACGTTGAGAAGCTCCGCAAATGGTTCGCAATTCTCATGGATGGCGACTTCGACCAACTCATCTTCGAGCGTAACCGCAAGACTGGCAGATGCTGGATTCACGTCAGCTGCAAAACAGATTCTGAGCAGAACAGGCATCAGGTGATTTACGGTTAAGGGTGGGTAACTGGGAACGGAATCCTCAGAAAATTGGGGGGAAGAAAAAAAAATTAATTTTTAACTTTTAACTTTTTAAACAATTAGGAAAAAGGTGTATTCCTAAACTAATTTCCCTTGCAAACCGTGTTTGGCTTCGAGTGATAACGAGAAATAGAGGGTGTGTCGGTTATTTTGACATGCTCTCTATTTTTATTGATGGAATTGCTGATAAGTAGGTGTGCAAAATTATTTTTATAATGATTGTATTGATTGGTGATGCAGAATCAGTATGTGACATAAAGGAGTGTAGCGACTCCTACTCGACTGTTGTCACTGGCTGATAATGCGCAGTAGGCGATGCAAGGATTATAAAAATAATTTTGCACACCTACTTAGAATACGGTGAGACCTCGTGGAGGTCGAGAGAAACGTATTTCTTTGGGTGAAAGATGCTTATGCAAACACTTTTTTGGAAAAAGAGAACTGGCATTGCTTCTTTTTCGCCAATAATATGCCTTTTTTTTACCTTGCTAATAAAAATC
>CALZTP010000113.1 GCA_945829115.1 uncultured bacterium
TTATCTCAAGATGCTCAATTATCTCAAGATGCTCAATTATCTCAAGATGCTCAATATCCCCAGTCTTCTCCTACGAGTATCACCTGATGCTTTCCTCTTGGAGAGTTTCGGAGGAAGTGGATATAGTTACAGATACAATCTGAAGATTTGCAGTTGTGACAAACACCGTCAACAGAACAAGGAGTGGAGATATTGAATCGTGCGGTGTTTATTGGTGCTGCTGTTGAACGAGCTCGCTTTAGTGCACTCTCAGCATCCTGACAAACCTTATTCATTCCAATTACGAAGATTACGTTCTTTGGACCGAACGTGATGGCAGCAACACGATTTCCGTTACCGTCAATGTTCACAATGACTCCGTCTTCGCTCAAGGCATTAGCACTTGAGAGGTAGAAGTCAGAATGGAAAGCCTGAAGATATATTTCCGCAGGATTAGCATTAGGGAGGTCACGATCATAGAGCGTGTAGGTGTTCTTCTCATGAAGAGCCTTTACAATCCCCATATCACGTAGTGTCATTGAGCCGCCCCATGTGATGCTGCTTCCGTCAGGAATCAATTCCAGAACCTTCTCAACAGCCTCATCTGCTGTTCTACAATAATAAGCCTTCATATGTCGTTCTTGAAGGTTCTTAATGATTTTCTGTGCTAACTTTTCGTTGCGTATCTCTTTTGGAGTCATGATTTTTCTGTTTTTGGGTTTTAAGTTTTTTTTGTGAATGTTCTTTCACCTTTTTTAAATGCTCTATTGAAGAGTATAGGTATTTCTCTATATAGGCGAGTAGATTTTTTTTGTAATATAATGAAATGAAAAACACCGGCAGAATCTCACGATGCCGTCGGTGTTGCGCAATCATGCTTTTTCAATCAAAAACATGATTACTAACAAAGTTATAACAAATCTGTATAATATGATATGGTCAATTAATCTACCAATACCGGATTTTCGTCAACCTTCCAAGGAAGTCCCCATTTGTTCAGAGCATCCATATAAGGATCTGGGTCGAACTCTTCAACGTTGAACACACCTGGTTTCTTCCATAGTCCCTGAAGAACGAGAGAAGTGCCAATCATTGCTGGAACACCTGTTGTGTAGGAGATTGCCTGTGACTCCACCTCTTTGTAGCATTCCTGATGGTCGCATACATTATATATATATATGCTCTTTTCCTTTCCGTCCTTTATTCCTGTGAAGATACATCCGATGTTTGTCTTTCCTACAGTGCGTGGACCGAGTGAAGCAGGGTCTGGAAGTAGAGTGCGAAGGAACTGTATAGGCACAATCTGCTGTCCGTTAAATTCCACTGGCTCTGTTCCGAGCATTCCGACATTCTGCAGACAGTTCATGTGTGTGAGGTAGCTCTGTCCGAATGTCATGAAGAATCTGATTCTCTTCACGCCAGGGATATTCTGTGCGAGCGATTCGATTTCTTCGTGGTGGAGGAGGTACATATCCTTCTCCCCTACTCCATCGAAGTTATACACTCGTTTGATTTCCATTGGCTCTGTCTCCACCCAGTGACCGTTCTCCCAGTAAGAGCCGTTTGCGCTCACCTCGCGGAGGTTTATCTCTGGATTGAAGTTTGTCGCGAAAGGATATCCGTGGTCTCCACCATTGCAGTCGAGTATGTCTATGGTATGTATCTCGTCAAAGTAATGTTTCAGTGCGTATGCAGAGAAGACACTTGTTACTCCTGGGTCGAAGCCTGTTCCGAGCAATGCCGTCAGTCCAGCCTCTTCAAACCTCTTTCGGTAAGCCCATTGCCATGAGTAGTCGAAATAGGCGGTGAATCCCTTTTCCTTGCAACGTGCTTCATAGATTGCTCTCCATTCTGGGTCGTTAGTGTCTTCGCACTCGTAGTTTGCGGTGTCCACATAGTCGACTCCACAAGCGAGGCAAGCCTCCATAATGGTAAGGTCCTGATATGGGAGAGCGAGGTTGAGAACGATGTCTGGTTTCACATCATTGATGAGTGCTTTGAGTTCCTCGACATTGTCTGCGTCAACCTTTCTTGTGGTTATAACAGCCGTTGTCTTTCCCTCAAGTTTCTTCTTCAGGGCGTCACATTTGCTCACCGTGCGTGATGCGATGCAAATCTCGTTAAACACCGAAGCGTTCTGCGCACATTTCTGAATGGCAACACTGGCAACTCCGCCACAGCCAATAACTAATACTTTTCCCAATTTATTTTTCTATTAATATTGTGAAACAATCGTGATGTATTCAGAATAGGCTTTCGCCTGCTTATCTTCTGCAAAGTTACGAATAATATCCTAATCTAAGAAATTTTTCTTGGAAAAAGATATATTTTTTTTATTTTTTCACCTACTTAGTGTCATTTTTCTGTTTAGGAGGAGGGTTATATAGATATGAACTCCTTCATAAAGGAGGAGATTATCTGTCTTTCTACTTCTTTATTTCAAAGAACACAGATCATAGTAATTATTTTTAAAAGGTTAAGGAGTTCCTTAGAATCTTTTTTTCTTAAAGAGTTCCTTAGAATTCCGCTTGTATCTTGAAGTTCAGCTGTCGTCCAGTGAGATAATTCGGAACGGCATATTGGTTGTTTTGTATGTCAGTAACCCAATAGTATGAGTTCACGTTGCTAATACCGAAGAGGTTCAGACAGTCAACACCTAACCAAAGGTTTCGGAACAGCTTTTTCTTGTCGCGCTTCGCAAATCCCATCACCTTCCCCTGCTCGCCAGTAATAGCGGTGTTCTCCACCCTTCGCTCATTTTTCAAGGCACAGAAGCTCATGCCAATATCGCAACGCTTATAAGCCGGAGCACGGAAGTTGTTCTCCTCGATACCCCTATGAGGAGCTGCAAACGGAAGGCCATCAGCATAGGCTAACTTCAGCGACATCTTCCATCTGTCTGTTCCTGGGAAATAGTCGGTGAAGAAAAGGTTCACAGAATATCTCTGGTCGGTTGGCAGAGCAACAGACTTCCCGTGGAGCTTCATCTTTGTGTCCATGAGCGAGAAAGACACCCAAGAGTCTGTTCCTGGCACAAACTCGCCATATAGCTTCAGGTCAATACCCGCAGCATGTCCCGAAGCCTCGTTCGTACCGTAATAAACCACCTTCACGTTAGAGACAGAATACGGCACAAGATTTCCGAGCGCCTTATAGTATGCCTCTGCAGAGAATCGGTAGCGTTTCTCTGACATGGTGAAACGGCGGTCGTAAGCGGCAATGAAGTGAATAGACCTCTGCGACTTTATCTTCTTATTCAAGACAGCCGTTGTGATGCCGTTTACGGTTGTGGTGTCTCTCAGCTCCTTATAGAAAGGTGCTTGATAATATAGTCCAGCAGCAAATCGCCATGTGACATCATGATTTGAACCAGGAACAATGGCGAGGGAAACCCTTGGTGAGACAATAGACTCTTTGTTGAACGACCAGTTAGAGAATCTGAGACCGTAGTTGAGCGTGTAGAGCGTCATGCGGTTCTCGTCTCTTTCTCCCTCTTCTGCCCATCCTCCTGAGGTGAAGCGGTAACTGTCTTGTGCGAATACTTCGAAGCGTGTTGCGTCGAGAGTGTTCTTTGCGTCAAGGTTGTAAATCATTTGGAGATCCTGACCAGTATGCGGAATGCTATATCCTGCCGAGTCGCGGTATTCATACTCCCTTGCTTTCTCCTTGATATGCTCCTTCTTTATTGTCATGCCCATGAGGAAGTCGTGAGTGCGTGACTTATGGTCGAGAAGGAGTTTCGCCGATAACACGCTTGCATTGAGGAAGTTCCTCGTATGCTCCATGTATGTTCCCACACCAATATTCTCTGAGGTCTCCGTTTGGTCGAGCCAATACTGTCCCTGTATGTCGTATGTCTCCTGTTCCTTTGTCTTAAAGGCAGAGCCATAGAGCGTAAGACTTGTTTTCGGAGCTAAGAAGCGTTTTATTCCGAATGTTCCGAAGAAAGTTCTGAAAAGGTCTTTCTCTTGCCCGTCGAAATACACCTTGAACGACTTCACGTTCTGCTGTGTTCCGAAGGTTGTCTCACGGTTCACAGGAATGAAGTTATAATGGTTTTCAGAGATGTTTCCAAGGAAGGAGAACTCCCATCGCTTGTTTGGGTTGTAAACGAGATACGTCTGATAGTCAAGGAAATTCGGACTGTACTCACCCTTTGTATCCATAGAGCCAAGGAGTCCCTTGATGGTTTTATAGCGAATGCCATTGCTCCAAGAGAATTTCTTTGTAGAGAATCCAACAAAGGCACTTCCTCCGAGCTGTGATGCCGTTACGTTTGCCTCAAACTTCGACGGTCTGCGGTATTTTATGTCCAAGGCAGACGACATCTTATCGCCGTACTTTGCCTCATAGCCTCCAGAAGAGAAGCCAACAGACTCCACCATATCTGGGTTAATGACCGAGAGACCCTCCTGCTGTCCACTTCTCACAAGGAATGGTCGGTAGACATCAACGTTGTTGATATATACCGAGTTTTCATCAAAGGCACCTCCACGAACATTGTATTGCGACGATAGCTCAGAATGTGTGGAGACACCAGCCTGCGTCTGAATCATGTCCTCCACAGCATTTCCCGTTATAGAGGCACTGCGCCTTACGTCCATAAGGTCATCGTGTGAAAGCTGTTCTGTCGTTGTTGTCTGCCTACGCTTCTGTGTAACGGTAACCTCATCAATCTGGTTGTCACTGAAAAGTTGTATCTGTAGTGTCTGTACACCCTTCGGATTTCTCAACACCCTCGTCTTTGTCTTGTATCCCACCATTGAGAATTTCACCACGACACTGTCTGCCGTAGGTACCGTCATCTTGTATTCTCCTTTAAGATTCGTGAATGCAACTTTAAGAGCAGGTGTAACGGTAACAGTGGCGAGCTCCAGAGGGTCCTGATTCTCGTCTGTCACCTTTCCCTTCAGAGTGAATGTCTGTGCCGACACTTCTATTCCAAAGAATATTGTTGCTAAGAATAAAAATAGTCTGTTCATATATTTTTTAGTAGGTGTGCAGAATTTGAACTTACAAAAATGGTATCGTTTAGGGGTGGAGTTTCAGCATGTGATATAAAGGAGTGTAGCGACTCCTCTCTCGACTGTCATCACTTACTGACAATGAGCGATGGGCAGTGCAAGGATTATAAAAAATAACTCCGCACACCTATTTAATAACGAATGATATATGTTATTTATTGTGTAAAACCAGATTATTTATTGTTAAAGCCAAGTTTTTTCCCGTTTTTTCTTTGCTTTTAAATTATTACACCTACTTTTGCGGAAAAATAAAAAAATACACTCAACGTTTTTCCTGCCATAATAAAAAAAATTCACTATGATTAATAGTTTTTTGTATTGGTTGTCAGAGAAAATGTGTAACTTTGCAGAAAATGTTAAGTAGGTGTGCAAAATTATTTTTATAATCCTTGCATCGCCTACTGCGCATTATCAGCAAGTGACAACAGTCGAGTAGGAGTCGCTACACTCCTTTATGTCACATACTGATTCTACATCACCAATCAATACAATCATTATAAAAATAATTTTGCACACCTACTTATAGATAGAACATAAACAGAAAATATTTGCTGACTAAAGGAACATGAAGAAAGTGATTTGCATACAACACTACTCCTCACTATGTGGAGAACTTATCATTGCATCAACAGAAGATGCTCTGTGTCTCTGCGACTGGAATGACATGCCTTGCGCAGAACGGAGCAGAAGGAGACTGGAAAGGTTGTTGAATGCAGAGTTCAGAAAACGGTCGTCGGCAGTGATAGAGGAGGCAAAGAGACAGCTGGATGAATATTTCGCTGGCAAGCGAAGAGAGTTCGAAATACCGCTGCTGCCTGTCGGGACCGATTTTCAGCTTTGCGTCTGGAAGGCATTGCTCGATATTCCTTACGGAGAAACCAGAAGCTATATGGAGATTGCGAAGGCAATTGGTAACGAAAAGGGTGTGAGAGCAGTGGCGCAAGCCATTGGTGCCAACGGCATAGATATTTTCATTCCCTGCCACCGTGTCGTTGGCGCCAAGCACTCCCTAACTGGTTTTGCGGGAGGGTTAGATAAAAAAAAGTTCCTGCTGAATCTTGAAAGCAAGGCTCCTTAGAAAAGATTGTTTATGGGGGCAAGGAGGAGATAAAGGAAAAGCGGCACGACCAGGTCGTGCCGTACCAATTAGGCTAAAAAGAGCTTCGAAAGTTTTGAAAGGGTTTTGAAAGGACTTCGAAAGTGTTGAAAGGCATCTTGACTGTATTTGAATTTTTACCGTTGAAAAGACTCTATGGGAAATTGATTTTCAACAAGAAAAAGAGGAAAAATGAGAAAAATCAGCGAAAAAACGAAAAAACATCGAAAAAAACTTGCATAGTAACGAAAAAAGCAGTACCTTTGCACCCGCAATTACGAAATACGGCTCCTTAGCTCAACTGAATAGAGCATCTGACTACGGATCAGAAGGTTGCAG
>CALZTP010000114.1 GCA_945829115.1 uncultured bacterium
TGTCCGCGCCTCTCTGCAGGATGGAGTCTATCTTCTCCTGATTGCAGCGATGGATATTGTATGTCAGTATCTTCATTTCTTCTTTCTTTTTCCAGCTTCTTTAATAATATCTATTGCCTCCAGCGACTGAATGGACATGGCAAGTCCTTTCGCATTTACCATGATAACTATCGGAAATCCTATGCAAACAGGTTCTTTCTGGTTGTGCATGCGCTTTCTTCCAGATTGCCACAGATGTTTATACTGATTTGAGGTATAACGGGGAGGAGTGGGAATAGAAGTGCCTACATCTTCTTGATGTTGTAGGTCACCACGCCCCATATGCGGAAGTCCTGTTCCTTGTCTATGCGGATGGTGGGATACTCGTTGTTGGCTGGGACAAGCTGGATGTAGCCTTCTTCCTTGTGGCTGAGGTCGAGGGTCTTAACCGTGAATTCGCCGTTGAGGAATGCCACCACTACGTCTCCGTCCTGCGGGTCCTTGCTCTTGTCGATAATGAGGATGTCACCGTCGTTGATGTTGGCATCCTTCATGCTTTCGCCCACGACACGGCCGTAGAAGGTGGATTCGGGATTGTCGATAAGTTCCTTGTTGAGGTCTATGCTCTGCTCAATATAGTCCTGTGCCGGGGAGGGAAAGCCACAACGTATGCCTTCATCGGCATAGGGCAAGGGCAGTATGCTCCTCACGTCGGCACTATAAAGTATGATGGTGTCTTTGGTTTCTTTCTTCATAGTGGTGCAAAAATACATATTTATTTTGACTTTTTAGAAATAAACAATTTCTGTTTGTTCATTTACGTTTCTTTTGTAACATTGAGGCTGTGCCTCTAAATTACTCACGTTCGGAAATACTCAAATAAATTTGGTTTTTCTCTAACTTAATCGTAATTTTGTGCCACTATGTTTGCACTTGTGGATTGTGATAACTGCTATGTGAGCGTTGAAAGGGTCTTCAACCCCTCGCTGGAAGGCAGGCCTGTTGTTGTGCTGAGCAACAACGACGGGTGTGCCGTGGCCCGTAGTGCCGAAGCTAAGGCACTGGGCATCACTGAGGGCATGCCGTTCTTCAAGATAGATGAGCAATTCGGCAACAAGGTGGTGTGCCTAAGCAGCAACTATTCGCTCATTGCGGACATGAGTTCCAGGGTGATGAGCATCTTACGCAAGGCGGCTCCGGAGATAGAGGTGTATTCCATAGACGAGGCATTCCTGATTCTGGATGGCATGCAGGTGGACTTAAAAAGGTGGGGCGAAGAACTTGCCGCAAAGGTGAGGAAATGGACGGGGATGCCAGTGAGCATAGGCATTGCCCCCACGCGCACCTTGGCAAAGATGGCGAGCCGCTTTGCAAAGAAGTATCCGGGGTACAACAAGTGCTGTGTGATAGACTCTGAGGAGAAGGCAGAGAAGGCTATGCGTCTGTTTGCTGTGGAGGATGTTTGGGGAATTGGAAGGCGTAGCAAGGACAAGCTGGAATACTATGGCGTACGCACGGCATGGGACTTGCATGAGAGGAAGGCTTCTTTTGTTCGTTCCCTGCTCACGGTCACGGGCGAGAGGACCTGGAAGGAGCTGCATGGCACAAGTTGCATCAAGCCCGACCTTCTGGAGAACAAGAAGAGCATAATGACGAGCCGCAGCTTTGCCGCCATGCTGACGGAGTTTGACGACCTCCGCACACAGGTTTCCAACTTTGCCGCCCATTGTGCGCAGAAACTTCGCACACAGAGATCGGCGGCGGAAATGGTTACGGTGTTCATTGCTACTAATCCTTTCCGTGAGGACTTGCCTCAGTATTCCGTTCAGGCAACGGTGGTGCTTCCGTCTCCCACAAACACCACTCCGCAGATAGTACAGGCTTCGGTGGCGGTGCTGGAGAGGCTCTTCATAAAGGGTTTCCACTACAAGCGTGCCGGTGTGATGGTGAGCGGACTATGTGCGGATTCGGCAATACAGATGAGTTTCCTTGACATCCCCGAGGAAAGGCGGGAGAGGTATCTGGCATTGTCGCGCCTGATGGACGAGGTGAACCGCAAGAACGGTGATGACACCCTGGTGCTCGGTGCACAACTCTACAACCGTGATGACTCTACGGGAAAGGCCACCACGTTCAGGAACAGCATAAAGCACGACAAGAGAACTCCGTGCTACACTACAAATCTGAAGGAGATAATCAAGGTGAAGTGAGGATTACCTATGTAATCTTGAATACATGGAACGAGTCCATCGCTGCTCTCGCTTTCTCTTTTTGTATGCTCTTTTCACCAATATAAACAATACAAATATCACTATCGCACAGAAAGTCAGTGCAATATAAATAGTGGTGTTTGCAAGTATTACTATGGTCATAAAATGTTCTATCTGCTTTTAATGCAAAGGTAGCATAACGGGTGGAATATTCCAAACTTATATTCCTAAATTTAGTCACTGATGTGTCTTTCTCTCTATTTGCCTTTCTCCTTACCTTTGCCTCATGATTCAGCAATTCACCGAACAAGAGGCTATAGAGGAGAGGCAGAAGTATGTATCTGCCTTCAATGATACAATGATTAAAATCTGGAAGGAGCAAATAACCCTTCTCGGTGTCATCGACACTGGAAGGTTGCTCCGTTCCCCAATGTCCGTTGGACTGTCTGCCGATGGCAAGTATTCTCAGGTGCAGCTCTCGCAAGCGTTCCTCGAATATGGTCTTTGGCAAGACTATGGCACTGGTGGAGAGGTGCCGCGAGGCAACTCGGGCGACCTCGGACGTGCCAAGAAGCGTCAGCGCCGTCGTTGGTTCAGCCGTAAATACTACGCATCCGTCATGAACATCAAGGACTTTATGGCTGACTCCCTGGGCAAAGAGTTCATGGGCGCAATCAGTTCTGCGTTCTCAAAGGATTTTCGTCGCAACCACTGATTGCTCGTGTCTTTTCGGCACTCATTCCTTTCCCATAATTTTGCACAAAAAGTTAATCAATTATGGCAGTTGAAAATCTTACATCCCTCATTTCGGCACTGCGTTCCGAAACTGCAAACGCTTCCATCACTCCGGAGAGGTTGGGATCGCTCTTGCAGAAAATGGTTGATGCTATCAAAACCACCTCCGATGGCAGCATCAACATAGTTTGTCAAGCAGTCAATGACGAGCTTCGCGTCAAAGGTGCTTCCGCTTTGGTGGAAGCTGGCTTCGTTCCAGTCATCTTCAGATACTCATGCAAATCAAACCACCTTACGGACTACAAGAAAAAAACGAAATACCATGGTCCGAAGAAACGTGGGTGGAACATCTTGTTCTCAACAAAGTTCGCACAAGTGAAGTCGAAAGACACTATATCTTTCAGCGGAAGAGGGAAAAAGGGCGATCTGACTTATGTGTATTCTACATCTCCTTGGAACTTGCTCCACGTTAGTACAATCTTGACAGCATATGGAGATGTGCAATCAGTAAAAGTTGCTTGGGGGAAGCGAACAATCATGGCGGCAAAAGGGCGTCGATTCAAGTTCGGGATTGGATTCGCAAAACCGAATGCTGATCGCACATTTAACCCTAAAGATCTCGTGACCAACATTGCACCGTTCATGGTATATGTTCGTGCAGAAATAAACAGAGGAAAAACAACAGTTGGGTTCTGCATATAAAAATAGGTAGGCTGAAACCTACCTAAAAAGAAAATTGTGCGAGCAAAAATCCCCACAAACCGGAGCGCGATCGAGCACAAGCATAACAATCAGTGCGGACCCCGAACCTGAGTCGAGAGTTTAACTGTCCCCGTTCGAGTGCAAAATTACTATATAAGCTTCTATCATCAAAAGACAAGAATATATGAAAACCATCACCAAAATCCAAGTGACTATTGCCATCGCTGCGTTCGTGGCAGCTGTTGGCTTTGGTATCGCTGGATTCATGGTTCCTCCTCCTGGTCAGATTCACGAGTCAGTGCTTTACCTCGTGGCGCAGTTCCTCCTGCTAACTGCTTCTATCTTCGGAGTAGGAGCTATGTTCGCTAACAACAAACTCAAAAATAACAATTATGTCCAACGTAAAGAAACAACTGAATGAAATCGCTCAGTACCCACACGACGCCTACGTCAGTTCACGTCGTATGGCGCTCTTGATGGCTGAGGTGCTGGACGAGTGCAGCATCCGTCAGCAGATTTCTCTCTATGCAGAGTACCTCTACCTCATGCGCAAGGCTCGCCGTGCTTACCGCCGTGGCGATAGTGTGGATAATTCCAAGAAAAAGAGGTGGACATTTTGCTGGCAAGGTAGTGCGATTTACTGCAACCAGAACATCGCTGGAGGTCCTGTTGGCGTAAATCAGCCTTTGGAGTTCGTGCTTCCCGGACTGGAGTAAGATATGTCACCCGTGTCTTGATCTTTACCGAACATTCTAACAATTATACAATATGGACAAAATCAAAAAAGAACTGGAAGAGATAGCAGGCTATCCTCCTTGTGCAAATCTATCGCCTCGCAAGATTTCTTCAATCCTCTCACAGATGATTCAGCTTCCGCATCTCGTAAACCTTGGCGACTTCGAGGAGTCGGCAGAAGCTGAGAATGCGGCTGCTGAACTTGCTGTCTGCAGTGATGAAAGTGTGAATATCATTCTCTACCGCATTACTCCAACCAATCACGTTGCCGTGATTTTCCAAGTTGTAAGCGGTGACACATGCTCTCAGACGCTCATGCTGAATGGTATTCATTACTATCGCGGGATATTCTTCACATCCAGCGAAAGAAAGGCTATCAGACAGGTCGGTGGCTGGGATGCATAGGCTATGATACCTTTTGTTTAATCTCCATAATCTATCATTATGCAGTTATCACCTCATTTCAAATTGGTGGAGTTTACTCGGTCTGCCACCGCACAAGCTCGGCACATCGACAACACTCCTGACGAGGAACAAATCAAGAACTTGAAGTTCCTCTGCGATAATGTATTGGAACCACTGCGTGAGCAGTTCGGTCCAATCATCATCGGCTCTGGCTTCCGCTGTCCGGCTCTGAACACAGCCGTCGGCGGTGTAAAGAACTCTCAGCACAAGTCCGGAGAGGCTTGTGACATCCATCTGCCTTCTATCGAAGTCGGAAAGAAGTATTTCGAGTTCCTGAAGAAGCTCCCCATCTTTGACCAGCTCATCTGGGAGCGTAACAATCCACGTTCGAACCATTACTGGATCCACGTGTCTATCAAGCGTAGCGGAAAGAACCGCAAGCAGGTCATTCCGCTCCTGAATAAGCACAGCTAATCTTATTGTTTAACTCACAAATCTTTTAATCAAATGAAGTATCACATTCGTTCTACTGTCATCCTCCTCTTCTTGACAATGCTTCTCTTCTCGGCATGCAGGACGGCGCACTCAGCAGCAAAGGAGGAGTCTGAAACACTTTCGGCTGAAACCTCTCAGTCGAGCGTTTCCGAGGATTCCTCGTTTGCAAGCTTCTTCCGTTCGCTGTCGCTACGTGCCGATAGCATTGTCTTGTGGCTGCAGGACAGCGAGACTGTCCAAGCGGACACATTTCCAGAGGAGGGCATCCAGGCCCCGTATGCTGATTCAAGTTTTTGTTCGTCGGACAGCGGCTTTACCGCTCAATCTCCTAAGAGTCCATTACCAAGGGCGCGACCCTCTACGAAGGGGCGCACTCTTGCCAAGGTCCTGCTCGGAGGCGTTCACCTCGAATCACAAGCTGCTGAGGAGAAGGTAACTTCTTCTCATGCGCGTGATTCACTTTCTGCCAGGGAGTCGCGAGACTCCTCTCTGTCTGAAAGCGAAGAGTCGAAGCCCCCTAATAATATGGGGAGCATACTATTCGCAATCCTGCTCATAGGAGGAATCGCTATTTTCGCCTTCTTGGGCGTAAAAAGCGTTTTCAAAATCAAATAAATTTCCCCGCCCACCCAAAGGGTTGACGAGGCGAGTGACATCTGAGCTTGCTCATAGATGTCCGAGCCGAGGATTACCCTCGACAATAGGTCAAAGCAGCGATATGCTCCACTGCGTTCTATGGCAGGCAGAGGGCATCGCATTGCCAAAAGAGAGTATTGGCGAGCTTCACGGCAAAGATGATACGAGGCAGTACCACATCCATAAAGGATAAGGTGCTGCCTTTTCCGTATCATGTCAGCTGTGGCTCTGCTGGCATACCCTCTTCAGGCACCGAGAGGGAACATCTGCTTGC
>CALZTP010000115.1 GCA_945829115.1 uncultured bacterium
ATATCCATCTTGGATAATCTTCGCGAAATCTTGTATTCCAATAGGGTATTTCATAATCTTTGCTCCTTTCTTTTTCTTGACACAATATGTTTGCTGCAAAGTTACAACATAAAAACCGTATCTCCAAATTTTCTTGAAAAAACTTGTGAGAAAAGCCTACCTATGTCAGTACAAAAACTGTTATTGCAGTTCTGGAAGAGAGAGCAGTTCAGAAAGAGAGTCGATGATATGAGTGGGGGATAGGGAAGCCAGTGTTTCACGAGAATGATTTCCGTAAGTAACTGCACATGTTTTGCACCCTGCTCGTTGTCCCATTTCGATGTCGAAGGTTGTGTCTCCCACGGCAAGAACCTCATCTGCTTTTAGTGACATTCTTTCTAAAAGGTTGACCACCATATCTGGAGCAGGCTTTGCCTTTATTCCATCGCTTCCGTTTACGGTTGTCTCAAAGAATGGGAGTAGTCCTCTTGGCTCCATGATAAGACGGAGGGAAGGACAGTCGCGAGAGGTTACTATCGCCATTCTTACACCCCTTTCCTTCAGCTTCTCAAGAGTGGAGAGAGTGTCAGGGAACAACACTACATTCCCTACTTCGTAGATAGGGAACAGCTCTCGGTAGAGAGCCGCTGCTTCATCAGCCTGAGCATCAGAGAGTTTTCCAAGACGCTGGAGGGAGGTGCGGAGAGGAAGTCCGATTGTGGCTATCATCTCTTCTTCGGAAGGAATGGGAATTTCCATTCTTTGGAATGTCTCTGCCATGGTCTTTGTGATGCCCAAGACGGTGTTTGCCAATGTGCCGTCGAAGTCGAAGAGAATCGCTTTCACTGCTGTCATAACTGCTCTCCTTTCTGGGAGTTCTCACCAGGAGACGTTTCTCCCTTTTGGGAATCTTCCCATTGTTGCCATTCTTCCATTGCCTTCTTCCAGTCGGTTTGCTCTCCTTGCTCTATTGCTTCCTGTTCTCGAAGAGCAGCATCGCGTTGCTTGTCGCGCTCACGCTTTGCCTTCATATCGGCAATTGTGGCATCGTCAAGGATATGTATAGCGCGACGTTCTATAGCAGCCATTAGTTCTTCGCAACCGAATGCTTTCCCCGGCTCATTGAAGTCAGAGATGTTAAACTCGTAGTCGGTTCTGAGAATATGGCGAATCTCCTTCTGTTGTGCACGATTGCTGGCATTCTTCTTTCTCAGAAGAATGCCAATCTCGTTGATTTCTTTTTGTGAATATTTGTTTCTACCCATCTCGTTTTGTTTGTTTACTCACTTTGGGTGTTTGCTGCAGGGGCAGGGGTGTTGCTCTTATCTGCTTCAGTTGCAGGGGTGTTGTCTTTCTCAGCTGCCAGGGTGTTTTGTCCTGTTTCTGTGTTCTTATGTGAAGCAGTTTTACTGTTCTTTCTAACTGGCTTTTTTCTCACAGTTTTTTTCTTCTTCTGAACAGTCTCTTCCTTCTTCTGCTCTACAACCATAGGAGTGCTTTCTGGAGAAAGAGAAACCGTTGTAACTGGTTCGTGCTCTACAACCGTTTCTGTTGAAGAATCAGAACCCTTCTCAGAAAACATAGACTTCTCTGCAACTGCACCCTTTTCAGAAGCAACAGACTTTTGTGTTTTTTTCTGCTTACCCTCTTGCTTTTGCTTCTGCTCCTTTTTCAGAACAGATTCATTTTTCTGTGCAGGCTCTTGCTTCTGATTATTTTGTTCCTTTTTTTGTTCAGGTTGTTGCTTCTGTTCTTTCTTTTGTTCAGGCTGTTGCTTCACTGTGTTATGCTTCTGCTCGTTTCTCTCTGGCTTCTGCTGGTTGTTGTTTCTTCTTCTGAAGCCCTCTGTCCATAGAGTGAGAGGCTCTACGTCATGCTTCTTCATCTTCTGAGGCACATCTTCCATCCATTGCTTTCCAGCTGCCATTTGCAGGAAGTGGAACTGGCGAGTAAAGACATCCAGAACCTTAAGGTCGTCCATGGTCATTACCATTGGTCGCAGTTCTGCATATACCTCATCCCAAGTATCGTCGTCAATGCCGTTTGTGCGCTGAAGGTCGTCGCACATTCCCATGGCACGGATAGCTACGGAGGCATCGTTGGTAAGAAGCAGCACTTTCTTTCCTTGAGAGAAGAGTTCCACGCAACGACGAATAATGGCAGGGTCGGCAAACGCACTGTGATGACTTTCAGCACCAATGCCCTCTATGCGCAGCCTGTTTTCTCTCTGTTGTGAAAGAATGAGCCTTTTTGCAAGGCGAGCGGCAATATTTCTGCAGATAGACTCGTCAGAGAAGTCAGCATCCTTATGACTTACTGGTTCCATGAGCGATGCGAAACGGTCTATCTCCTCGTATGTCTCAGCCATCATCATGAATCTTCCGTGACGATGCTTTGTAAGCTTAGAGATAAACTCTAGTTGCCTTTCAAACTGCAGACGAGCATTGAACCTAGGGTCGGAATGTGAAGAGGTGTGACCAGTGAGTAGGTCGAGCCATATATTTGTGTCGCTGATAACGACATCGTAGTTCAGCACAATAGCCAATGTTCTCTCAAACCATCTGTATCGCTTTTCCGCCTCTTCGAGCGGAAGGTGCTGTATTTGCTGGTCGGTAAGAATAAGCTGACGCTGAGGAGCATTGATGAGGTCAACAATATTGTTTATCGCCAACGGCGGACAAGGCACAGATGTTTTTTGCTCAACCTTTTGCTCAACCTTTTGTTCTGCTTTTTGCTCAACCTTCTGCTCAACCTTCTGCTCAGCAGGTTGCTCATTCTTCTGCTCTGCCTTTTTCTTTGTCTCTGCCTTAGCCTCGGTTTTCGAGGTCTTTGCCTGTTTCGTTTTTTTCTCAGTCTTTGGCGTTTCAGGGTTCAGAAGAGCTTCTGCTTTCTCAAAGGTCATGTCAAGGAAGTTGTCAATGACATAGTTGCATTTGTCTTGAATCTGCTCACGACTGTTATAGGTTGTGATTCCGACTGTGAAGATGCGTGAAGACATTCCAGCCTGGAGGCCGGTGAATGCATCTTCAAAGACTATACATTCCTTTTTCTTACAGTTGAACACCTTCGCTCCAAGGTTGTAGCAGTCGGGGTCGGGCTTAGAGGCACGGAAATCCTCAGAGGTGAGAATACGGTCGAAGAGAGAGTCAAAATCAGGAATCTTTGCCCTTACCGCATCTATCTTCTTTTTGTTTGAACTTGTCACTACTGCACACTTAACACCATGTGCCTTCAAGTCTCTTAAAAACTCCAAGGCACCAGGGATGAACGGATACTCCATGTTCTTCTCCCATTCGTCAAGCCCAGCAGTTATTTCCTCGCGCCATTGCTGGTCGGGGAAGAAATTATCGAATATCTGTACGAGTGTAGTGCCTTTTATTATCTGCGCCAAATCGGGAACATCAGGACGATACTTCCTTCCCATTGCGCTCCAAAATTCTGTATACTGACCTTCGGTCTCTACGAGAGTCCCGTCAAGGTCGAATAAAGCTGCTTTAAATTTGTTCATTTTCTGTTTTTTTTGGTTTTTTCCCGTTTCTTACGAAAAAGGGAATCGCCATTGAAATCATCAAAACCCGCTATAAGAAATCTACTGGTTATATACAGTAACACCTAAAGCAAGTTGTTGTTGGCTATTGCTTAGCAGAGTTCACTAAGTTCCAGCCACCTCATCTCTTTCTCGTCGAGTTCTTCGTTGAGAATAGGTAGACGTTTAGACATTTCTGTGATCTCATCTACGGAGATGGTTCCAGAAGAGAGAGCCGTTTCTATCTTCTCCTTCTCAGAGTTCAGTGCCTCTATTTCCTTCTCGAGCATTTCAAACTCACGTTTTTCTTTAAACGACATTCGTCGTCGTGTCTCGTTATGGTAGTCTTTCTTAACAGTTTTTTCCTTACTCTCCACTTCTGCCTTCGGCTTTAGCTGCTGATACTCGCGATACTGCGTGTAATTGCCTGGAAAATCCTGCACTTCTCCATTTCCGTGGAACACGAGGAGATGGTCAACGACCTTATCGGTAAAGTAGCGGTCGTGAGAGACAACAATCACACAGCCTGCAAAATCCTGAAGATATTCCTCCAAGACCTGCAGAGTCTTTATGTCGAGGTCGTTAGTAGGCTCGTCGAGCACAAGAAAGTTTGGGTTACGCATCAAGACGGTGCACAGGTATAGTTTTCTCTTCTCTCCTCCCGAGAGTTTATAGACGTAGTTATGCTGTTGTTCTGGAGTGAAGAGGAAGTACTGCAAGAATTGTCCTGCTGTAAGATGCTTTCCATTTCCAAGGTCGATATAGTCAGCAATTTCACGAACAACGTCGATCACCTTCTGGTCTTCCCGGAATTTCAGTCCGTCTTGTGAGAAATATCCAAAGCGAACTGTTTCTCCGATATCGAACCGTCCTTCATCAGGTCGTTCCAATCCTAACAGCATTTTTATGAACGTAGACTTTCCCGCCCCATTATTTCCCACAATACCCATCTTCTCGAAACGAGCGAAGTTATAGTAAAAATCTTTCAGTATTACGAGCGGTTCGTCGTTCTCTCTTTCCCATGCCTTTGAGATGTATTGGCATTCAAAGATTTTTGAGCCGATATACACCTTGCTGGCCTTCAGGCGAATCTGTCTGTCTTCGATACGCCTCTTTGCTACCTGTTCCAGTTCATAGAAAGCCTCTTCGCGATACCTTGCCTTATGCCCTCTTGCCTGTGGTTGCCTTCTCATCCATTCCAGCTCTCTTCTATAAAGATTGTTTGCTGTCTGTATCACCGCCCTTTGGTTGTCTATTCGTTCCTGTCGCTTCTCTAAGTAGTAGCTGTAGTTACCACGGTAGGTGAACATTGTTTTCTCGTCGAGTTCCAGAATTACTGTGCAGATACGGTCGAGGAAGAAACGGTCGTGTGTGACCATAAGAATAGTTTTGTTTCCACGAGCGAGGAAGCCCTCCAGCCATTCTATCATCTCAAGGTCAAGGTGGTTTGTTGGTTCGTCGAGAATAAGGAAGTCAGGGTCGGTCATGAGAACAGCCGCCAGTGCAACCCGCTTTTGCTGTCCACCAGATAGTTGTCCCATAGGCTGGTTGAGGTCTCGTATCTTCAGCTGTGTTAGAATCTGCTTTGCGTTGAGATGGTGCTCGTGTTCTGTCTGATGTTCTGTGCAAGTGTCGATGACCGATTTCTGTGGGTCGAACACCGGTGTCTGACAAAGGAAGCCTGTCTTGATATCGTTACGATAGATTATGGAGCCCTCATCGACGCCTTCTATGCCCATGAGCATTGACAGGAGAGTTGACTTTCCTGTTCCGTTTTGAGCAATGAGTCCAACGTGCTGTCCCTCGGCGATGGAGAAATTGATGTTTCTAAAGAGTACTCTCTCTCCGAATGACTTTGTCAGGTTTTGTACGTCAAGTATTGGGTTTGCCATGTTTTTTTCTTGTTTGTCTGTTTTTTTCTTTGATGATTTCGCGAGGCGATTTATTCCTCTGTGTTTGGTTGGTATTCTGTTTCTCCCACCATAAGTTCTTTGTTAATACTCTCTATGTAGTTAAGGACATCATCACGACCATAGCCCTTCTCTGCTGAGGTGACGAAGTAAGGAGGCAGTTCCTCCCAACGGTCCTTCATCTTCTCCATCCAGATGCCAGCAGCCTTTTTCGCCTTTAGTTCCCCAAGCTTGTCGGCTTTCGTAAATATAATTGCGAACGGAATGCCCGACTCTCCCAGCCAGTCAATAAACTCACGGTCTATCTGTTGAGGGTCGTGCCTAACGTCAATAAGCACGAATGTGCAGACAAGTTGCTGACGTTGGAGTATGTATCCCGTGATCATCTGTTCGAGTTTCTGCACCATACGCTTAGAACGTTTTGCGAAGCCGTATCCGGGTAGGTCAACGAGATACCATTCCTTGTTTATTATGAAATGGTTTATTAGCAAGGTTTTGCCAGGTGTTGATGATGTCTTTGCCAAGTTCTTGTGGCGGCACAACATGTTTATCAGAGAAGATTTTCCCACGTTACTTCTTCCGATGAAAGCATACTCGTTTTTTGTATCTTTAGGACATGTTGACACCGTTGGAGAACTGATTACATATTCTGATGTTTTTATTTCCATAAGTAGGTGTGCAAAATTATTTTTATAATGATTGTATTGATTGGTGATGTAG
>CALZTP010000116.1 GCA_945829115.1 uncultured bacterium
TGTCCCAACTACAAACCAAATCCGGTGAACTACAAACTAAAATTGGCTATGGCATTAATAGTCGCTTGTTTTGTACTCCAAAAATAAAACAGCAATAAAAGCATTACAATTACAACATTACAATAACTTGAGTGCCCTATATCTTGATTCTTGGCAGGTAAACAGTATTGCTGTAATAGCAATAGTTATAAGTGCCTAATAATCATATATTTATATATACAATTATATTTAAATTATTATATATATGTAAATACATGTTTCTGTCTAAGACTAAGAAAATGGATTGTGATGCATGCAAATTATTGTAATGATGTAATTGTAATGGCAGAGGGAAGTCGTAGGGTATTGGAAAAAATCGCTATAAAGGCTCATCCTCCGTTCCTCATCGGTTGTAACTCCGTTCCTCCTCCGATTGAATATCTGTGCCAAATCCTTTGTCGATTGGTCAAGCAACATGCTGCAGGATGTGCAGTGTAGAGAAGCTAAGAGCCAGTAGTTGCGAAAGCGTTGTTAACCAAGTCTCTACATAGAAATTAGCACCATAGAAAGCAATATTTCTTACTTTTTGTATTCGTTTTGTTGTTTGCGGTATAATAATTGTTAATTTATTCATGAGTTTTTTCTTTATTTTATCAAAAAATAGTAATTTTGTACATGTTATGTGCTTTTGGCAATTTAGGTGAAAGCCTTTTGCAAATAAGTGTATTATCATTTTTCTAACAAAAAACATTTACATATTGGTTATGAAGAAGAATAGGAAAACAATTTTCTTAGTGGTTATCTGTTCTCTGGTTTCATTCCTCATAGGAACAGAAGTAGGAACACCAGTTCTTTCAGAAGCACTTCTTGGAGGTGATATTGCAAAGGCAAGAAAGTCAAGAGTGGCAGTTGCTCAGAAAAAGCTCGACACCTTCCGTGAGCAGTTGCTTGCAGACACAGCAAAATGCAATGAAACCGTTGCCATGTTAACAGTGATGAACAGCAGTGTGAAATATGTTAATTCACTCATCTCAGATGCCTTGACCCTTGGAAAGAAATATCCAGAACTTCAAGAAGCCGTGAAGAGTTTAGAAGGAGCTCAGGAGTGCGCCAAGAACTCCTTGGAGAATTCAGAGAAAGCCCTTCTCTCCCTCAACAACCTTCTCGCTGGCAAGGAAGAGCAGGATGTAGAGCCTTTCGACCAAGCAATTAAGAATGCCTCCGTAAGCTATTTGCTCACCCAGCAGAAGGCTCAAGCAGGCAAGGAGTTTATGGAAGCAGCAACAGAGATTCTGAAGGCGAAGAAAGACTCTGACCAAGAGCTTGCTGCCCTTCACGACCTATGGGCATGCTATTACGCCCTCGACTCTTACATCTCTGGTAACAAGAAAGATGTGGAGTATTGGGAGAACTACTCTGCTTTCCTCAGCAACGAGGGGCTTGCTGTCTGCATGCAGAATGCACAGTTGCTGTCGAGTCTGAAACCAGTAGTTAATCTGAACCTCCTTGCCGACTATGCTGACGTTACTCGCAATTCAGCTTCTGTAAAGGTGAAGGATCTTGTAAGCCAAAATTCCTTCTGCGGTTTGAATGCAGTAGAAAATGGTCTTCAGATAAATACAGATGCTGCCAGCACTATGCTTAAGAACAGTGGAGTAGAGCATGTTTCGCTAAAGTCTACAGGATTGTATAACATTCCTCTCTCCAGCAAAGATATGCTTGGATTTTACTTCATCTTCTTCTAAGGTGGGTGACTTGTCATACTGACCCATTGATCAGAAGAAATAAATACAACCCACTTTTGTGAGTGATAGCTTCCCATAGTTTATCTATTCCATTTATATGAAACAGATACTGGCAATTTTATTAGCGTCTTATTCTGTAAGTCTCTTCTCACAAGAGATTTACGAAATGCGGAATCGTGATGCACAACTGTTTTTCTTTAACAAAGAGCAGGCACAGCACGTTCCGCATATGATGCGGATGTTTGCCCATGGGAAGGCTCTACACAGTCAGATTTGGGACGTGAAGAATCCGTTCTGTCATCAGCGACCAATAATGCTGCTTACAGACTTTGAGGATTCGGGAAATGCTGGAGTGGCGACTATTCCTTATAATATTATAATGATAGGCACTGCTCCGATGAACTTCTCCTATTACATTAGTCCGTCAACAGAACGCTACCACCATCTCTTTCGCCATGAATATACCCATGTCGTTATGAGCGACAAGGCTACAAAGAGCGATATGAGATGGAGGAAGCTGATGGGCGGAAAATTTAGCACATCGCCAGAGCATCCATTCTCTGCACTCTGGAGCTACTTAGGCTCTCCGCGTTGGTATGCGCCACGATGGTATCACGAGGGTATTGCCTGCTTCTTGGAAACATGGACGGCTGGTGGAACAGGCAGAGCATTAGGAGGTTATGACGAGATGTATTTCCGTAACCTTGTTCGTGAGGATAGTAAGATGAGCACTGTTGTAGGACTTGCAACAGAAGGTTCAACAACCGATTTCCAGTTGGGTGCAAACGCATATCTCTATGGCACTCGGTTTGTGAACTATCTGCAATACAAATACGGTTTTGACAAGGTAAGAGAGTTCTACAACCGCACAGAAGATTCGAAACGACTCTTTAACCGTCAGTTCAGAAAGGTGTTCGGAAAGTCTTTAACTAATGTTTGGGATGATTGGCTCCGTACAGAGCGAGAGCATCAGCACGAGCAGTTAAAGGCAATTTCTGAATATCCCGTCACTGCCGTTACGCCTATCGTAGAGGAATGTCTGGGTTCTGTCTCCAGCCCCGTTATCGATGAGGAGAACGACGCTATGTATCTCGCTGTGAATTATCCTGGAAGCCTCCCACATATCGAGCGTATAGATCTTAAAACCCAAGAGCGTGAGAGTCTCTGCCATCTTGACGATGCCATGCTCTATCAAACCACCTATCTCACTCTCGATAAACGTCGTCAGCGATTAATCTATGTCACGAACTGCAACGGCATGAGGGGTTTTAACGTCTATGACTTGCAAAGACGGAAGATTGTGAAGAAGAAGAAGTTGCAGCGTGTCTCTGATATTGTCTACGATAATGTCAACGATTGTATGTACGGTATTTTCGTAAATGCTGGAAACTCATATCTTATACGCTACGATTCTGACTTGGAGAAAAGTGACATACTCTATACGTTTGCATACGGTGAGTCGGTCTTTGATATAGATGTTTCACACGATGGTAATTGGATTTCTGCTACCAAGAGTGGAGCAAATGGAGAGCAGACACTCATTCGTTTCAACGCCAAACGTCTGGAGAACGCAGATTTTTCTTTTGAGACTCTCTATAGTATGGAAGATGGGAACCTCGGACAGTTCCGCTTCACTCCAGGAGATAGCGTGATGGTTGGCAGTTCCTACTATACTGGTGTCAGCAACATTTGGCAGTTGAATTTGAAAAGCAAGGAGTTGCAGCTTTTGTCGAACACTCTCTCTGGATTGTTTTCTCCTGTTCTCCAAAACGATAGTAGCATAATTGCATTAGAATGTCTCAGAGACGGTATGCGCCCGGTGACCATGAAGTGCGAGGTGATACATGATGCCAATGCAGTGGAGTATTTTGGTCAGAAGGCGCACGACAGTAACCCAGAGCCTCTTGACTCTATGCATACTGTCTGGAACCCTAAAGAGGAAATAACTTTCAGTTCCATCTACGACTCCATCTCCGTCTATAAACCACTTGGCAGACTGTGCTTCACGGGGGCTTATCCAGAGGTTTCTGGCTTCAGAGATACAGAATCGTGGAATGAGGTAACACCTGTCTTAGGCTATCATCTCGCCTTTCAGGACCCTTTAGGTATACACTCTCTTGATCTCTCCCTCGGCATCTCTCCTTGGAGTCATAATAGGGCGGAGAATCAGTATCATGCTGAGGCTAATTGGAAATACCGCACTTGGAGGGCAACAGCCTCTTGGAACCCAACTTCCTTCTATGACCTTTTTGGTCCTACACAGAGAAGTAGAAAGGGTTGGCAGGCAACCATCGGCTACGACTGGAGCATGACTGCCATCGGTCCTGTCTCCACCTCTTGGGGATTTGAACTTGGAGCATATGGAAGAATGGATGCTCTGCCTCTCTATCAAGATGTGTCTGCTGAAATCTCGCACTTCCAGACTCTATCCGCTTATTTCTCTCAAAGCAAGAAGAATGCCAGCCTTGGAGCAACCATGGTAGAAAGCGGATGGGGATATTCTCTCAGTGGTTATGCCTATTATGCTGGTAAGGAATTTATGCCTACGCTGAATCTCTCTGGGGAGAAAGGGTGGCTCATGCCTTTCCTTCGCAATACCTGTCTCTGGCTTAGGGAAGACGTGGGACAGTCGTTTGGTAGTGGGTTGAGCGTGTTTGGAAACACCTATTTCGGTGGCTTCGGAAATAACTGGGTGGACTATGGTCGCACAAATCGATATCGCGATCGTACTTCCATGGCGGGAGCGGAGATAAATGCCCTTTATGCACATTCATTCTCCAAGACGAGTGCAGAGCTTAGTCTGCAGCCTATTAGGTTCTGGAACACAGGCTTCCTGAATCTCTATCCAACATATACGCAATGCCATATTTTCTGTGGTCATCTGTTCTCAAACCCTTGGGGTAGGGGAGAGAAGGGTAATTACACCAATCTCGGCATTCAGCTGAACACAGAGGTAGCTCTGTTCACATATCTCAAGACAACCTGGAGCATCGGCTATGCCCATATCTGGGATAACAGAACGGGAAGCAATCGTGGTGCTTGGCTGCTTTCGCTGAAGTTGCTGTAGGGTTGTGGTTGTTTGTGCTGGCTTCCATTTGTTGTCTGTTGCTGCTCTCGCTCTTGGTGTGGGAAATATACTGAAAACGTTTTAAAAAAATGCTACTTGTTTCGTTATTGCCGATAATCGTATATCTGTTTATTGTTCGCTCCACAGACACCTTCTCGCTTGTCACGTGGAAGAGAATCTTATGTTGTATGGCATGGGGAGTAGGGGCGTGTCTCATTGTCTTTGCAATGAGTTATGTTATTCCTTTCAGTGATGTTTTAACACCTCTTGTGGAAGAATTGCTGAAGGGGCTTCCTTTGCTCGTGCTTGTATTCAGAAACCGCATTGCGTTTTTTATCGAGGCGGTGGTGATGGGGGTGGCAGTAGGCTGCGGATTCGCGTTTACAGAGAACTCCATTTATCTCTTTTTCAACGAGGGGATATCCTTTGCCGATGCTATGGTGAGGGGAGTGGCGACATCTCTCATGCACCTTGGCTGCACTTCTATAAATGTCTCTGTTGCCATGCTGCTACAGCACTTCCTTACAGGCAACAATGCAGAGGGAACAATGCGTGGCGGAAGAATGATGGTGTTCTTTCCTATTCTTTCTGCCCTTGTAGTCTCTGGAACTATTCATGTCACTTATAACCTTCTGATTGTAAGTGCATATATACAGATTCTGTTGTTGATAATCGTCTTTCTCTGTTTCTTCTATTTCATGGGTGTCATAGACGAGAAAATCATCACACGTTGGCTCGACAGCTCCTTGAATGAAGACATCACACTCCTCACTGCCTTTCGTGCCGGGCATATTGCAGATACTCAAACAGGGCGTTTTCTCAAAACTATTCAAGAACGTGTCTCGCCAGAGACATTCTTCGATATCTATATGATGCTCAGTCTTTATTGGGACCTCTCCATTCAAGCAAAGAGCGGCTTGATGCTTCGTGAGAGCGGATTGAACATTCCGCTCACTCCTGAGCAGCGTAAGGATACTGAGGCAAAGCTCACAGAGTTCCTGACATTAAAGAAGTCCATAGGCTTAGCGGCTATCGTCCTTCTTACCCCTGTCATGAAAATCCGCTCTTTTGATGCATGGGTAATAAAAAACTGCTTGTCAGTGTAAAGATCAAGGGGAAGGAACTCATTTCATGAACTACCTCTGTGCATTGATTCTTTTTTGACTGGGAGTTGCGTCCCTTTTCTTCTTGATTAAAAATTATATTTATTAAAGAATTCCGCATTTCAGACCCTATACATCCAGAGTGTTTGTTAGATTCTC
>CALZTP010000117.1 GCA_945829115.1 uncultured bacterium
GGGATTACATCTGCTACCCTCTGTATGTGGCTGAAAATTAATTCAGCAGACCCTAAATATACATATCCCTTTGCCCCCTTAAAAATTCATCCCCAACCAATGGGCAAACTTTAGATTGGCGATCATAAAAACTATTCCGCATAATGCCAAAAGCAGGAACTCCATACCATTTGTGGTGAGCCATATACTCCATATACCATATACGGAATATGGCAATAAGACGAGGGATGTCACAATACCAGGAACATATCCTCGGAATAGTATCGCCTGACCTAAATGAATGAAGAGGTGTATGGAGAATGCCAAAAATAGTGCCGACCATATCTGAGTGGAGAAGATGCCATCTATAAGTACATAGCAGGTGGCAATGACAATTACAATTAGTTCTTCCGTTGCAGCAATAGCAAATGCTTTGGTGCCGATTTTGGAAAGATGTTCTATAACGGGACTAAGCTTCGGAAATCTCAAAGCCAAGGACTCCCTGTGTGCCAACATCCATCGATGCTGCACAATCACTTCCTCCGCATCATGAAGGATGAACACTATCGGTAGTGACAATACGAGATATAATACACTTAGTGCGCTCATTGTTTATCAATACTTAATCTTGAAATAATCCAACGACAACTTATAACTGTCTTGTGCCGTGAGGCATGTGTCACGTAGATAGCCATTTATCTTGCCCCAGTTTTGAATGCCACGATAATAATACAGGCGCAGGTCTTCGGTGATGACAAACGGCACATGGGCACTTTGCAGACACTGCCATAGAAGCAGCAATCGACCAATACGTCCGTTGCCGTCTTGGAAGGGATGTATACGCTCAAACTGAACATGGAAATCCAGAATATCGTCAAACTCCACCTTCTTGATGGCATTATACTCACCTATCAATGTCTTCATGCGCTTATGCACATCTTCAGGCGTCACGGTTTCCTCACCGCCCACCTCATTTGCAAGCCGCTTATAATCGCCCACGGCAAACCACGACTTTTGGCTGTCGGAGGTGTTTGTTTTGAGTATGGCATGCAGCTGTTTTACATGAGCTTCGGTTATCTTGTCCATGGCATGGTCAATGACATAGTCAATGCAACGGAAATGGTTGACGGTCTCCATGATGTCATCAACAGAAGTGTTCTCGGTGGTAATGCCAAGAGTGTTGGTCTCGAAGATATATCGTGTCTGCTCTTTTGTCAGACGACTACCCTCAATATGATTGGAGTTATATGTAAGGTCAATCTGCGTGCGATGATATATTCCACCCTTCAATCTGGCATCCTTTTCCTCACGCAATCTGATTAGCAGGGGGGATAACTTCCTCTTGCCTTTCTTTGGCAATTCGGCATCGGCGGGAATGTTCCATGTCTTTCCCGTCAAGAAGGCTCCGTCGATTCTCCCCTCCGCACAATATTTACGAGTTGTACGCTCACTTATGCCATGTTTTTCGGCAAACAGTACTACTGATATATACTCCATGATAAAGCCATGTTTCGCCTCTTATCGGCAAATTTTTATTCAAATTTGAGTGCAAATATAGTATTTTTTGCCGACATCGGCAAATATTTCACTTTAAAAGTATCATTTTTGGGTCAGAGATGGAGCAGAGGGGCAGGTTCACTTCAGTTCCATTGACCCTCTTTGACCCTTCTTTGACCCTTTTTCATTTTTTCACTCTTTGCAGATAAAAATGAGCAATGGCTATTGCTTCAATACATTCCGGAAATCTTTCACTTGGGTTTTTATCTTCTCTTTCGTGAACTCAGGTACGTTATATCCAACAGTGCTTAGGATGTCGTGCTCTGGATTCTCTTGAGGGAGTTGGAAAGCCTTAGATGATTTACCGTTCTTGTCGATATAAGAGAAGAAGAGTGAGGTGTAGTTTCCATCGTTTCGACGACTTGTGAAGGTTATCCACCTACCGTTCGACGACCAGTTATGGAAGCTCTCTGCCCGAGAGGAGTTGGCAGCAGAGAGGGAGTGATGAGTTTTTGAAGAGAGGTCGTAGAGATAAAGGTCTGCCTCCTCATGCCAGATATGGAACACGCCATATGGGGCAGCAGTATAGAGAATGTACCTTCCGTCAGGACTCACCCTTGGCAGTATTGCACTGAGAGAATCGTTTGCTGCATTGAGCACAACCTCTTCCTCACCAAAAGTGAGTGTGTTTTCGTTAAAGCTTCTTCGACAGATGTTATAGCGTATTTCTTTGTAATGTTCGACCGTGTAACTGGCAGCCGTGTCAGCCACAGTAGCAGAACTGTAGTATAACCATTTCCCATCTGGGCTCCAAGAAGGGAACACCTCTAAGTCGAAAGGTTTATTACTGATGTTCAACACCTTATCGTTCTCCACATCATAGAGGATAAGGTCACTCTTCGAATCCTGCACCTCTACTTTCTGCTGACCAACGGCATGGAAATGCTGCATGGTAGAATTGGTGGAGTAAGCAATGAGATTCTTCTTAGGGTGCCAAGACGGATACACTCCGCTACTTATGCAATCACCACGCTTCATATTTACCTTGGAGATTCTGCCATGGTCATAGACGAGAGTGCCACCACCCTTTCCTCTTACATGGAACTGCATGCGGTCGGTGCCATAGTTCTGAAAGCTGTGACAGTTGATGCATTGGTTTATTCCCCTTGCGTTGTCAATATTATTGTATATATCCCGAGAAGTAAAAGAGGTGAGGTCACGCTGACAGAGACGGAGTTCCTCATAGCAAACATAAGAAGGAGGAATGAGCCTATAGCAGACAAAAGGGTCTATCTCTTCTTTTACGAACCATTTGAAAGGATTATAGGCGAGCCATTCCCCATCTTTCTTTACGTAAAGGCGAACAACAACCTCAGAGTTCCCTGCTTTAGCAAGAAACTCATGCCATACATCGATATCAAAGGTCACCTTGCCCTTTCCCTCCCCACAAATCATTGTTCCCCCAGAATGTAGAGCAGCGAGACAATCGTCTTCTTCATGCCCTTTCACGAGAAAGTTCAACGGTGAGATATTAGAAGGGATGGCAATATCTGTATAGTCAGGATAGATGTTTGCGGCACTATGTGTTTCTTTGAAATTCTCAGGAACCTTCACCTCCCCACACGCAACAAAGGAAAGGAAGAGAACCAAAATCAATATGACGTTTGCTTTTCTTGGAAATGACATTTTCTGTGATTTTTAAGAGGTGAGTACTGTTCATTGAAAATGATTGGCTCCATATATATGTAAGCAGGAGTAAGGCGAGGCTTCGTTTGGAGAATCTTGCTGATTGCGAATAGTGCTGGGCGAGACGAGAAGAGTTCTGGATGGCCAATAAGTGGTTCTATAGAATCTGCAAAATCGCTATGGAAGAGTGTTCTCCTTAAGAGAGCAATATACTTCCTTGCCAAGTCCCATTCGTGGTTTTGCATGGCACAGAGCAGCATTATTCTCAGTCGTTGCGGTGCAAAGCCGTATTCCACTGAGTTTTCTAACGACCATCGATATGCATCGTTCACAAATCCAGAGAGATAATAGATCATAGGTCCGCCAGTGTAGGCAAGATAGACTTTAGGACCATGAAGCATATCTGGACGCACTCCATTGCAGGAAAGATTACTGTCGTTATGAAGCTTACCAGCATGGAGGAGGGCAAGGTCACGGAAGAGAATCATGTGAAGCGTAGGAATGCGTTGTGATTCTTCCACTTCTTGAATAATACTATTCCAATCACCACTCTCTGCCTGCCGTTGCATTCTCAGTTCTGAATGAAAAGAAGGATTTCTATAATTGAGCATGACACTCCAGATGATTGCGAAGGCGAAGATAGGAATCGAAGAGAAAGCAAACGTCTTCGCAATCCATTTCCTCCTGATAGAAAGAGGCTCCAAAGCCTTTGCCAGCAACTGCAGAGCCAGCACTCCAACCAATATTTTGTGAGGGAGATACATAAACTCATCTATATTGTCGAAAGGATGAACAAGAAGTCCATTCCAAGGCATTAGAATGCAAAGCCAGAGGATGCATGCCAGCACTTTTAAGACAGGTTTCTTTATTCTGAATGCCAAGAAGAGCATTATCGCCCACCACAACCATAACATTGTGAAGAGATACCAGAATGCTGATAACTTTACAATATAGAGCCAATACCCCGACTGTGTGAAAGGAATCAGAAGGCAGAAGACCGGCAATGGAATAAGCCATGAGGAAGATGATGGGAGTTGCAATGCCTTATGGCTTATGAACCCACTCAGAAACCAGAAGAAGGCGAGAATAGCCACACCTAAATAAGGATGGTAGAAAAACTGTGTGAAGAAGCAGGACAGCCATTGCAGAAGACCATAAGGACGGTTGAGGAAGTTCTGAAAAAACTCCATTCCGTTCTGCCATACAGTAAAGTCCTGAATGGCAAACAACACTTCCTGCTGATATACAGTCAAGATGAAGGCTGCTAAGGCTATAACAAGTGCCAACAGTGGGAGGGTATAGTTAAATTTTTTCTTCATTGTGTTTAGGTGCGAAGCTAAGAACAGGCATAAAGCCTATTGATGAGGAGGAAGAGAGTTAGTAAAGATTGAAAGCGAGAGAGAACTCTTGGACATTCGATGCCCGAATTAAGGACGGTATAGCTGCCGATGTGAGCAGGAGTGAAAGAGAACAGGAGCGATAGAGAGCAGGAGTGATAGAGAGTTGGGGAGATAGAGAGCTGGAGTTATATAGAGCAGAGGCAATAGAGAACAGGAGTGATGGCGAGCAGGGCTATCTGCTTTTTTGAATGCTTTCTGTCATAAGGTCGTAGAGACGGAGCATGAGAGGGTCGTGGAGCAATGACTTTTGGGCATTCATGACTGAGATGTCGTTGCGCACCATAGGTCCTGTCTGTGCCTCTCGTGGTGAGAGAGTCTCCACCTTTTCAGCAGTCTCCCTAACTAAAGGAAGCATAACGCTGAAATCCAATCCCTCCTCTTCCAGAATTCTCTCCGCAAGATGGTAGCAATGATTCACCATGTTGCAGGCAAAGACAGCAGCGAGATGAAGTTTCTTTCTTACGGTACTGTCGGCAACCACCACGTTTGTTGAGATCTTCTCTGCCATTTCCTTGACAATAGCGAGGACATGGTCATTGGTAGCCTCTATGAAACACGGAATTAATGAGAAGTCGAGTTCCTTTGTCTTTGAGAACGTCTGCATAGGATAGAGCACAGCAGCATTTTTTCTCTTACTACTCAACAGCGTCAGAGGAACGGTTCCAGCAGTGTGAATAAAGATAGCATCCTCACAGACATGGTGTAAACCATCTACAACGGTCGCTATGGCATCGTCCTTGACAGAGATAAAGACAATATCTGCATCGGCAGAAACCTCTCTGAGAGAATCGAGAGCACGCCCCCCTACCCTTTCTGCCAACTCTTCAGCATGCACCTTTGTAGGACTGAATACCTCAGAAACAGGAATGCCTGCCCGAAGGAGAGCCACAGAAAGGTGTGTGGCGAGATTACCAGAACCAATGATAACTGTTTTCATTTTCCGCTTAACGATTTCTTTTTTTTTAAGTAGGTGTGCAAAATTATTTTTATAATGATTGTATTGATTAGTGATGCATAA
>CALZTP010000118.1 GCA_945829115.1 uncultured bacterium
TGCGCAGTAGGCGATGCAAGGATTATAAAAATAATTTTGCACACCTACTTATAGTTAATTATTGATAATTATCTGAATGTTTTCTTGCCGTATTTCAAAGGAAGATGTAAATTTGTAGCATCGATTCTCTTAGAAAAGCGCAAAAACACATGTATATGGACAAAACAATCAACTCTAAAACCAAAGCAAACAGACAGCCGTTCTTCTCTGTCATTATACCCATGTATAATGCTGGCGAACTGATAGAGAAATGTCTCTACAGTGTCTATGCACAAGATCTGGAAGAAGAGGACTTCGAGATAATTGTTGTTGACGACTGCTCCACAGACAATAGTGTGGAGATTGCAACAACTTATGCTGAGAATCATGCCAACACCACCCTGCTGCTACACAAAGAGAACAAGCGACAAGGAGGAGCACGCAACACTGCAATGAGGGCGGCAAGGGGAAAATACTTCGCCTTCATGGATAGCGACGACTGCTGGCAATACACCAATACGCTCTCTACTTTCAAGCGGATAATAACAGAAACGAATGCAGACATTGTTGACAATAGGGAGTATACACGCATTGCCTACAATGCAGATGCCGCAATGACCACATATAGCGAAGAAGCTCACTATCAACGCATTGACAATATTTCTCTGCTTCGCAGTAACGATTTCTTGTTTGCGCCATGGTGTGCGATATGCAAAAGAGAATTGATTTACGAGCACAAAATCTGGTTTGCGGAGAAAAAGCAGTATGAAGATGCCGACTGGCGCATGAAAACCGTTTATTACGCAAACAACATCGTAAGAACCGCAATCCCATTCTATTGTTACCGCCTCAATCCCTCCAGCACTCTGAACAAGATTCAGCCACAACTGCAGTTCGATACCGTCTCCCTCTACAAGCGCCTTGCCACCTTTGCATCAGGAGATATTCACCACGAGATGAAAGGCTTCCTCTCCCTCTGGCTATTACGGAACGTCATTTCATTTCCCTTCCTCTCGCAAAGATACCGTCTGCAAGATAGCAGAAAGGCAGTAACAGAATTGAGACAGGCGAGATTGCTTGACTCCAACACATACAAATCTCTTTCGCCCAGCATCTCTTTCAAGAAGAAGGAAATAATGATGCTCTTTCTCTTAAACCACACTCCCTTCATTGCTCTTGCACCATACCGAGCAATAATGAAACTGAAGAATGCGGCAAGGAGACTGGCATGTAAGAGAAAACGGCATTAACCAGCACTTGCATAATCGGAAATTATTCGGATATTTGTATTACGAAAAGTTCGTAACGACAATTGCGTAATTTGAAATGGACAAAAGGTCGAGAAAAATAGCCAATCCGCTCCTTATATATGGATATGAAGGACCGCATTTATTCACGGTCATAGAATTCCATGCTCAAATTAGTTAATTGTTAAGTAGGTGTGCAAAATTATTTTTATAATGATTGTATTGATTGGTGATGTAGAATCAGTATGTGACATAAAGGAGTGTAGCGACTCCTACTCGACTGTTGTCATTTGACTTCGTCTTCCTCCTTGCGCCTCGGCAATATTCAAGCAAGCTTGATATTGCTCTCGTCTTGGCGTCGGTTGTCTGATAATGCGCAGTAGGCGGTGCAAGGATTATATAAATCATTTTGCACACCTACTTATTATATCAGAACGTACATTCATGTAGAGTCTGGATGACCATCCAAATGATACATGTTTACCTTTTGTAGGAATGAAAGCCAGCCAACTATAGGAATGGAAATCGGCCAACTGCAGGAATAAAAATCGGCCAACTATAGGGATGAAAATCGGCCATCTGTAGGATTAAATAATCTTAAATGCTTGTGTATTAGAATATTTATTGTTATCTTTGCAGCATTCAATAATGCAAAGGTAATTATGGATAAGAAATACAAGAAAAGAATTGCAGACAAACTGTTGGCAGAACAGCTTGAAGCGGCTGGAGTTGTCTTAATACAAGGACCCAAATGGTGCGGAAAGACAACTACGGCTCAGCAAGCGGCTGCAAGCTGCATGTTCATGGATAATCCCGCTATGTTGAAAGCGAACATGATGCTTGCAGAAGCAAATCCCGAAATGATACTTGAAGGTAAGGTGCCAAGATTGATTGACGAGTGGCAGCTTGCCCCAACTCTTTGGGATGCCGCTCGATTTGAGGTCAGTCAGCGTGGGTTGCCGGGACAGTTTATTTTTACCGGTTCGGCTGTTCCTGCCGACATGTCATCAATAACCCACTCGGGCACAGGTAGATTTGCGTGGTTAACCATGCGCCCTATGAGCCTGCAAGAGTCGGAGGATTCCAATGGTTGCGTCTCGCTTGGTGAACTTTTCAAAACAGGCAAAGCATTGGGCATTGCTGCCGATATGGACATTATCAGATTGGCGTTTCTGTTATGCCGCGGAGGTTGGCCAGGCTCATTGCAATTGTCTGACAGAGCCTCATTGCGGCAAGCTGACAACTATGTGGATGCGGTTGTTAACAGTGACATCTCCAGGGTTGACAATATATCACGTAATGCTGTTTTCGCCCATAAGTTATTGCGTTCGTACTCGCGCTATCAGGGGGCTCAGGTTTCGTTGACAAAGATAGCTGACGACATCCTTGCAAGCGGGAGCAACAGCTTCAGTACGGACACGCTTTACGACTATGTTAATGCCTTGAAGAAGATTTTCGTAATCGAGGATATGGAAGCGTGGTCGCCTAATCTTAGGTCGAAAACTGCCATCCGTACTTCCGACACTCGCTATTTCATTGACCCTTCGATTGCGACATCAGCTCTTGGCATCGGTCCTGACGACCTGATAAAGGACCTTAACACCATGGGGCTTGTATTTGAGACAATGGCGGTGAGGGACCTTCGCGTATATGCCAATGCCTTGGGAGGCAAGGTATATCACTATCGCGACAAGAACGGTTTGGAATGTGATGCCATTGTACATCTGAGAAACGGCAAGTACGGTTTTGTGGAAGTGAAACTCGGTGGCGACAGTCTTATTGAAAGTGGTGCCAAGACCTTGCAAGCCTTGGCGGCAAAGATTGATACGGAAAAGATGAATCCCCCTTCTTTCATGATGGTTCTCACAGGAGTTGGAAAATATGCCTATACGCGAGAAGACGGGGTTTCAGTAGTTCCGATTTCTGCTTTAGGAGTATGATATGTAAGTCACTTTCGAATGTTGAATAAAAGAAGGGCACGAGAATCACTTCTAATGCCCTTCGAAATAAACCTTTCAAAAAAAGATAAAATTATAAAATACCCTATTCTGACTTTGGAGGAACAACAGAGTTGCCCTTGAGAATATCCTTCACACGCATGATTTGAAGGATGGAAGTGTATCCGCCTTCTGAGAACGGACCACTGAGATATGCCACACGGTCGTCGGTATTCAAATTACTGCTTCTAATGAGGTCGTGGACAGCCTCGACGAACTGCTGCTGTGGCTTGTAATCTTCTGGAACGGAAACGGCATAGATACCATAGCTGAGAGCAAGCTCACGATGCACCTTGCTATTGAAGCAAACGGCAATAACAGGAATGGAACCTCTGTAGCTGGAAAGCTTGCGAGCCGTGCTACCCGTTTTACTGTCTGTGATAATTGCCTTCACGTTAAGCTTCTCAATGGCATCAATGGCACAGTTCGAGAGATAATCGGCTGTGTCTATCATCTCCTGCATCTCAACCTTTCCAATAGTGGAGTTGTGAATGTCGTGCTCAACCTGCTCGGCAATAGTTGCCATCGTGCGAACTGCCTCAACGGGATATTTTCCGCTGGCAGTCTCTCCAGAGAGCATGACAGCATCTGTGCGGGTGTAGATGGCTGTGGCGATGTCTGAAACCTCCGCACGTGTAGGGCGAGGATTCTCAATCATCGTGTGAAGCATCTGAGTGGCAACAATCACTGGCTTCTTTGCCAAGGTGCACTTGCGTACAATCTGGCGCTGGATGGAAGGAATCTGCTCGAGAGGAACCTCTATGCCGAGGTCGCCACGTGCCACCATGATTCCGTAGCTAACGGCAATGATCTCATCGATATTGTCAACACCCTCTTGGTTCTCGATCTTCGAGATGATCTTTATGTCGGAGTTATGCTCGTCGAGAATCTGCTGTACGGCAAGAACGTCTGAAGCACTGCGAACGAAAGAGTGAGCAATGAAGTCTATATCTTCTTCGATGGCAAGGAGGATGTTTCGCTTGTCTTTCTCTGTGAGGGCAGGAAGGTCGATGTGCTCACCAGGAACATTAACACTCTTGTTGGCACCTAACTTTCCATCGTTCATAACCTCCACACAAATGTTCTCGCCTTCAATCGCAACAACCTTCATGTCAAGAATGCCATCGTCGAAGAGAATGTCGTCACCGCAATGAACATCGTGTGCAATGCCGGGGTAAGAAACTGAGATAACATCGTGTGTGGTTTGACACTCTGGCTTTCCCACAATCGTTACATGCTCGCCTGCCTTGAAAAGAATTGGCTCCTCAACCTTTGTGGAACGCACCTCGGGTCCCTTGGTATCTATGAGAATGCCAATATCCTTTGAAACAGCGCGTGTGTTCCTGATTATCTCACGCAAACCGTCGGGTGTAGCATGTGCAGTATTCATTCGCACAACATTTACTCCCGCCTCGTAAAGAGAACGGATAAACTCTACTGAACAGCGGCGGTCGCTGACTGAGGCAACAATCTTTGTCTGCTTCATAATCTCTATATATAATATATGTATGAATAATGTAGGAGAAATTCATGAACCAAAAACCTCCCGATTCGTATTAATAACACTTAATATTGATGCAAAATTACAAAAAATACCCGAAAACACCAATAAAAGTCAATAAAAATCAACACAATAGAAAAAAAAAATCATAAAAATTTCATTTTCACGCAAAAAACATGTAACTTTGCAGAACAAAATCAAAACGAACAAATAAAAATACAAAGAATCACTTCAAAAAAAATGACAAAAGCAGATATTATCAGCGAGATTGTTGAAAAGACAGGCTTAGCACGACGAGACGCTTCTGTAGCAGTAGAAGCTTTTATGGAGGTTATCAAAGAAAAGATGGTCAACGAGAACGAGAACATCTATCTCCGTGGTTTCGGTAGCTTCAACGTAAAAAAGCGCGCAGAGAAAACAGCACGCAACATTTCTAAGAACACAACAATCACCATCCCAGCCCACAACATTCCTGCATTCAAGCCATCAAAGAGCTTCTTGCAGCTCATGAAGGGCGAAGAGGTAACTGCAGAAGATTAAATTCTCTCTGTCGGGAACATCTAACCGGTGAAGAAAAACTAAAAGAAAATATTAACCATTTAAACAATTTCAAACTATGCCAAACGGTAAGAAGAAAAAGGGCCACAAGATGGCAACTCACAAGCGTAAGAAGAGACTCCGTAAGAACAGAC
>CALZTP010000119.1 GCA_945829115.1 uncultured bacterium
AGACTGAGTATATCTGGAACATGATACACCTCAGCAAGTATATCTTCCTGAGCCGCCCGAGGCGGTTTGGCAAGTCGTTGCTTGTCTCTACATTGCAGGCATACTACGAGGGAAGAAAGGACTTGTTCAAGGGACTTTTCATCGAAACCGTGGAGAAGGATTGGACGGAATATCCTGTGCTGAGATTCGATATGTCTCTTGGCAAACACATGGAGAAAGACCAGCTTGAACGCTATCTTCTATATATTTTAGGAGAAAATGAGAAGCGATTTGGCGTTATTTCTGACTCCCAAGACCCTAATGTGAGATTGAAAAATCTGATATCCTCTGTATATGACAAAACCGGAAAGAAGGTAGTCATACTCATCGACGAGTATGACGCTCCGCTGCTTGACGTGGTGCATGAGAAGGAGACATTGCCTATGCTTCGCAATGTGATGCGCAACTTCTACTCTCCGCTGAAGGCTTCCGACCCATATCTCCAGTTCGTCTTCCTCACTGGCATCACGAAGTTCTCACAGCTAAGTATCTTCAGCGAACTGAACAACCTAAAGAATATCTCCATGCGCCCAGACTTTGCTGGTGTGTGTGGCATTACGGAGGAGGAGATGCTGACTCAGATGACCGACTATATCGACGACTTCGCCGAGGCTCACCAGATAACACGCAAAGAAACGATAGAGGGACTGAAGAAACAATATGATGGCTATCACTTCACTTGGCCATCACCAGATATTTTCAACCCTTTCAGCCTCCTCAATGCATTCCAAGATCATGACTACACCAACTACTGGTTCTCCTCTGGTACGCCTACCTATCTCATCGAGATGCTAAGAAAATTCAATGTCGTGCCGTCAAAAATTGGTGGCGGAAAAGTGTTAGCATCTACATTTGATGCTCCTACAGAGAATATGAAGAGCATCATCCCACTACTCTATCAGAGCGGTTATATCACAATAAAGGACTATAACAGTGCATCGCGACTATACACCCTCGATATTCCAAATGGAGAGATAAGAGTGGGACTTATGGAGAGTCTCTTGCCAAATTATGTTCACGAGTATACCGACGACGGTGGTACTACAATCGGCGAGATGTACTTAGCCTTATTAAATGACGACCTCAACGAGATGTTCCGACTCCTGCAAGCATACCTCCTCACCGTACCTTATTGCGACAATGCAAACTCTGAGGGGCACTACCAGCAGATGCTTTACGTCATCTTCTCCCTCTTCGGCAGGTATGTTGATGTTGAGGTGCATACACCTACTGGGCGGGTGGACATAGTGATGAAAACAGCCAAGGGACTTTATCTCTTTGAGCTAAAGCTGAACATGTCGGCAGAGGCAGCCATAAAGCAGATAGACCTAAAGGACTACGCTTCAAAGTTCGCCCTCTCCGCTCTTCCTATCGTGAAGGTTGGCATCAACTTCGACCCGGAACGAAGGACATTAAGCGACTGGAACATAGTGACAAATGATTGATTACCAACAAAGTAACCAAGGACAAGGTCTACGAAAAATCGGAGAAGAAAATCATCGGGGAAGAAAAAAAATTAATTTTTAACTTTTTAATTTTTAAACATTTAGAATAATTGAATAAGTAGGTGTGCACAATTATTTTTATAATGATTGTATTGATTGGTGATGCAGAATCAGTATGTGACATAAAGGAGTGTAGCGACTCCTACTCGACTGTTGTCACTTGCTGATAATGCGCAGTAGGCGATGCAAGGATTATAAAAATAATTTTGCACACCTACTTATTCTCGGCGCAACCGATAAACCCTGTGGAGCGCCACCCAGAAGAGGCATCACAGCTCACACGGTTAGGGTGCTGCTGCTCACACTTTTACTCAAAGTGCTGGCAGAGAGGCTGCCCTTGGAATGCCACGCGTTCAAGAAAAATGGGGACACCAGATTCGGTGCCCCCATATATTTATTAGACGTTTTACGTCAAGAAAGAGCGAGATTACTTCTCCTCCTCCATGAGCTTGTTGAACTCATCGATAGAAACAGTCTTCTCGTCGAGCTTGACAGTCTCCTTGATCTTTGCACAAAGCTTTGTGTCGAGAGCACGCTCCACGAGGTTGTCAATGTTCTCACGCTTCTTAAGAGTCTCCTGAACATAGTTGTCGAGGAACTCCTCTGGAACGTTAGCCATTCCATACTGAGCAAACTGAATCTTCACCATCTCACGAGCAGCAGCCTCAACGTCCTTGTCTTCTACCTTGATATCAAATGCCATAGCAATCTTGTTCTTCAAGAGAGACCAAGTGAGTTCCTGAATGCTTGCAGCATAGTGCTCCTCAACATACTCCATGCCCTTGTCGCGGTTGTTTGCAAGCATGATCTTCTTCATGAGGTCGTCAGCATACTGCACATCACCAGCCTTGGCAATAGCAGCCTTGCGGATATCGAGAATGAACTTGAAGTCAGAATTGCTTACAAGCTGTGCCTTGATATCCTCTGCGATGCGAGCACGGAAAGCAGCCTCGTCTTTGATCTCCTCACCAGGATATGCCTGCTGGAAGAGCTCCTCGTCGATAGCGTGTGGCTCATAGCGGCTGATCTCTGTAACCTGATAGCTGAAGTCACCAATGTACATGCCAACGGTCTCCTTGCTTACCTTGAGGAAAGAAGAGAGCTCTGTGTCGTTCTCGTAGGCGTTGCGAGGATTGAAGGTGATGATGTCTCCGAGCTTGATGTTCTCGAACTTTGCCTTCTCAGCCTCGTTCTTGATGAACTTAGGCATTACGATAGACTCTGAGAGAGCGATGCCACCCTCGAAGGTGTTGCCCTCTGCGTCAAGCTGACGGAGGTCGCCCTTGAGCATGTCGTTGTCCTGATACTCCTCTACCTTCTTGTAGGAACCCGAACGACCAGCATACATCTTCACCTGATTCTCCACGTCATCATCGCTGACAGAGATATTGTAGTATGGGAGGGTGTCCTCACCAGTGAACTCTGCGTTCAACTCTGGAGCGAGGGCAATCTCAAAAGCGAATGTGTAAGGAGCTGGCTTCTCAATGTCGATTGGCTCCTGATCGGTTGCTGGCATTGGCTCGCCAAGCATTGCTATCTTCTCATTCTGAACATACTCGTAGAGTTTCTCGCCTACAAGGCGGTTAAGAGTGTCTACAAGTACAGAAGGACCTATCTGGCGCTTGATCATTGCCATTGGGGCCTTGCCAGGACGGAATCCTGGTACGTTTGCCTTCTTACGATAGTCCTTGAGTGCCTTCTCGTAATCGTTAGCGTAGTCTGCCTCCTCTACAACAAGAGTGAGCTTTCCGCTTACCTTTGCTGAATTGTCAAATGTAATATTCATTACTTTTTTTGTTTTGATTTTTTATTGTTTTATTGATTTATTTCTTACTTTTTTCTGCATGCATATATACCTATTTATATTAGCATATGCACAATTAGGTTGCAAAGTTACTAAAAAACAGTCGAATAATTGATGTTATTACCCATTCTTAAACCTTATTTAACTATTTAATTCTTACTTCTTTCGCTGAAAGTCACAAATTATTTGTAATTTTGCACTCGGAAACTCGTCAGAAGGACTCCGGACAAGAATGACATGCCCTTTTTCCTTCGTGCGAGTGCTTCGCACAAATTTGCACTCAGAAATCAAAATAAAACAATATGATAATACATAAGTTTTTAACTATCTTTGGTAGATACAGTATACTGATGGGGCGTACATTCTCTCGGCCGGAACGTTTGCGAGTATATTGGAAACAGTACGTAAAGGAGATGACAGCATTGGGAGTAGACTCCATCGGAATTGTGCTGATAATATCGTTCTTTATTGGTGCTGTGATATGTATTCAGATGAAGTTGAATATCCAGTCACCATGGATGCCTCGCTGGGTGTCTGGCTACACCACACGTGAGATTATGCTTTTGGAGTTCTCCAGCTCCATTATGTGTCTTATTCTCGCAGGAAAGGTGGGTTCGAATATTGCATCTGAATTGGGTACGATGCGTGTGACACAGCAGATAGATGCCTTGGATATTATGGGCATCAATTCCGCCTCTTACCTCATTCTCCCAAAGATTCTCGGCTTACTGACGCTAATGCCAGCCCTTGTGGTGTTTGCGAACGGAATGGGCTTTGTGGGTGCCTACGCCACGGCATATATTGGTCACATTCTTCCTCCCGACGACCTCACCTTAGGCTTGCAGCACTCCTTTAAGTCGTGGTTTGTCTGGATGTCGATAATAAAGAGTGAGGTGTTTGCCTTTATCATTGCCAGTGTGTCTTCGTTCTACGGATATTCAGTCACGGGAGGCTCTGTGGAGGTGGGAAAGGCGTCCACCTCGGCAGTTGTCAGCTCTTCTATTCTGATTCTTTTCTCTGATGTGTTTCTAACAAATCTCTTGAGCTAATCACTTATGATACAGATAAATAACCTACATAAATCCTTCGGCGATAAGGAAGTTCTGAAGGGTATTGACTCTACCTTCTATGATGGGAAAACAAACCTCATCATCGGACAGTCGGGTTCTGGAAAAACGGTGCTCATGAAGAATCTCGTTGGACTCCTCGACCCTACAGAGGGAGAGGTGCTCTACGACAGTAGAAACTTCGTTACAATGACGAAGAAAGAGAGAATCGCCATGAGAAGGGAGATGGGCATGATATTCCAATCGGCTGCGCTCTTCGACTCTCTGACAGTCTTAGAGAATGTTATGTTCCCACTCGACATGTTCTCAGACATGACATATCGCGACCGCGTGAAGAGAGCACAGTCTTGTCTCGACCGTGTGAACCTCATTGAGGCGCAGGAAAAATTCCCTGGTGAGATTTCTGGAGGTATGCAGAAGCGTGTTGCCATTGCGCGTGCCATTGTTATGAACCCGAAATATCTGTTCTGCGACGAGCCAAACTCTGGTCTTGACCCAAAGACTTCTCTCGTGATCGATGAACTGCTGCATGATATCACTGAGGAGTATCAGATGACAACCATTATCAACACCCACGACATGAACTCCGTAATGGGAATCGGAGACAATATCCTCTTTATCTATGAAGGCAGGAAGGAATGGCAGGGCGACAAAACGATGGTCATGTCTGCTACAAACGAAAAGCTCAACGACCTTGTCTTCGCCTCTGATCTCTTTAGAAAACTGAAAGAAAAGAGCAAATAGCTTGCTGACTGTCAGGGGAGTTACAAACAATAGTGAACAAAAAAAAAACATATTAACTCGATTTTGCAACCACCCTTGATTATAAGTAGGTGTGCAAAATTATTTTTATAATCCTTGCATCGCCTACTGCGCAT
>CALZTP010000120.1 GCA_945829115.1 uncultured bacterium
AGGTTAAGGTTGATATGATTGTTGTTAAAAAATAATCACGACAACTTAGACAACCAAGACAACCGAAGGTAAACAAATTCTCGCATTTCCTCCTCAAAAAAAATAAAATTTGTGGCATTTTTCTTGCAAGTGAAGAGAAAAATCGTTAATTTTGCAGCAATAAATATCGTCTCTATGAAAAAGTTCAAATTAACATCAGTTTTGAGAATCATGGCGACAGTTTCCTCTGACTCTCAGGAATAACATTATATAATTCAGCAGACCCTATTTAGAGTAATAAAAAGACAATTATAGGAAGCCTAAGGAAAATAGTCGTACATTTGCAAATTGTTTTTTTTGTAATTTTACAAATTTGTAAAGTTTGGTTGGGCTGTCTAAAGCCTGGTTGTAAGGGAAAATGAAGTCAAGGGAATCAGTGACCCAAAAGGGAATGTAATTTTGGTGCATCCCCCATTATTAATATCTTTTCGTTAAGAGTTTTTTCTGACCCTCATTTGGCACGATAGAGTAGCGTTGTGTAGAGAGCCATTCCTTAACCATTCCTAAAAATCCTTTTTTTTCTAAAGAAAACTGTAGATTATTAGTTTCTTTCAGTTTTTTTTACTAATTTTGTGGCGAAATATCGTGAGGCGTAAAAAAACTTCATATAACAAAAACTTTTAAATATCATTTACTAACTTTCAATTCAAGAACAATTACGGAAAAAGGATCAATTCATGACAGCGGAAAATTCCTATCCTGTCAGGACGGATTGCCGTATGTTCTTACAATTAAAAAAACTAACGTCATGAGAATTTCTTTTACTCTTTTGTTTGCCCTTGCATGCTTTGCAGGGAAAGCACAGAACGTTTCAGATTTTTACGAGAAGAACACCGTATTGAACTACAGTGATGGTGACAAGGCATCTGGAGAGATTCCCCAGCCTGAGCAGTTTGACCCCGACTTCCATATATACCTTTGCTTTGGACAGTCGAATATGGAAGGCAATGCTAAAATAGAATCTCAGGACCGTCAAGGCATCAGTACACGTTTTCGCATGATGGCAGCTGTTGATATGAACAACATCGGTAGAAAGAAAGGTCTGTGGTATGCCGCCGTTCCTCCTCTCTGTAGAGAGTGGACAGGTCTGACTCCTGCTGACTATTTTGGCAGAACCCTTGTTGAACGTCTTCCCGAGAACATTAAGGTGGGAGTTATTAATGTTGCTGTAGGCGGTTGCAGCATAGACCTCTTTGATGAAGATAAGACAGCATCAGTGATAGAGAAATCAGCAGACTGGTTTAAAGGCTTCTGCAAGGACTATGAAAACGAGCCTTTCCGTCGCCTTATGGAAATGGCAAAGAAGGCACAGAAGGTAGGTGTTATTAAAGGCATTCTTCTCCATCAGGGCTGTACTGATAATACACAGCAGGACTGGCCGTTACGTGTCAAGCTTGTTTATGAGCGCATGCTAAAGGAGTTGAACCTACAGGCGAGTGATGTTCCTTTGCTTGTTGGTGAGTTGATGACAAAGGAAGACGGAGGTTGCTGCTATGCTCACAATGCCATTATTGATAGAATTAATGAGACCATACCAACAGCATACCCAATATCCTCTTTAGGTTGCCCAGGGAGAGAAGACAAGCTCCATTTCACAGCTGAGGGCTATCGTATTCTTGGCAGACGATATGCAGAGAAGATGCTGGAACTTCTTAATAACAAATAACCATTCGCAATACCATATATAATTGAATTGTTTCTACCCCAAGAATAACACTATGAGCAAGAAACAGATATCCGCAGCATTGATAGCAATTCTGTTACAGACAACAGTATGGGCTCAGAACCCAATTGCGCAGACATGTTACTCAACCGACCCAGCACCGATGGTCTATGGCGACCGACTCTATGTCTTTACTGGTCATGATGAAGAAGGTGCTGACTTTTTCTGGATGAACGACTGGCGTTTGTTTTCCACAGCAGATATGGTGAACTGGCAGGACCATGGCTCACCTCTCTCACTAAGTGACTTTACCTGGGCAGACGACCGTGCCTGGGCACCGCAGTGTGTAGAGCGCAATGGAAAGTTCTACTTCTACATTCCGGCTCATTCAAATATCAGCGGTGGTATGGCTATAGGTGTTGCTGTGTCAGATAATATCACAGGACCGTATATCGATCCCCTTGGCAAACCTCTTTACGAAGATGGGAAGTGGGACCATATAGACCCAACTGTACTTATTGACGATGATGACAAGGCATATATCTACTGGGGCAATCCGAAACTCTATTCTGCCCGTCTTTCTGACGATATGATTAGTCTTGCATCGGAGGTGAAGGTAGACAGTACACTGGAGAGATATACTGAAGGTCCTTGGATACACAAAGTAAAGAAAGGACAATATATAATGATGTATGCTGCAGGCGGTGTTCCTGAATGTATTGCTTACAGTACTGCAAAGAAGCCTCAGGGACCTTGGACATATCAAGGAGAGGTTATGAAGCAGGACAACGGCACACAGTCTTTTACTAACCACTCTGGATTGATTGACTTCAAGGGACATAGCTATTTCTTCTACCATACCGGCTGGCTCCCTGGCGGTGGCGGCTTTGGCAGAAGTGCCTGCGTAGAGGAATTTTCTTGGAATGCAGACGGAACTCTCCCTCTAATTCCTTTTACAAAAGAGGGTCCAGCACCAATCTCCACCTTCAATCCCTACACCCTTGTAGAAGCCGAGACTATGGCAGACAGCAGAGGCATCAGGAGTGAGTTTAACAAGAAAGAGAAGCGCGTGTGGGTTAGTGACATCCATAACGGTGACTGGTTGAAGGTTCGTGAGGTGGACTTCGAAAAGGGACTAAGCAGTATGGAGTTCACAGCCGCCACTCCTCTTAATGGTGGTGCCATAGAAGTTCGTCTCGACAAGGTAGACGGAGAGCTGATAGCCACAGCTACTGTAACCCCCACTGGTGGTTGGGAAGAATGGCAGACCTTCTGTGCCAATGTTTCTCGCTGTGTTAGCGGAAAGCATGATGTCTATTTCGTGTTCTGTGGTTTAAAGGGTGGAAAACTCTTTAACTTCGACTCTTGGCAGGCAAAGGAAAAAGAAATCTCAAAATATTAATCAATTATGTATATTAGAACATTATTTATACTTTTCATGGTGTTGATGACATTCTCTTCAGCCATGGCACAGTCAACGACACGATGTGTGAACCCTGTGATTTGGGCAGATGTTCCTGATCCCGACCTAATCAGGGTTGGTGATGACTTCTACCTTGTGAGCACTACGATGCACCTTATGCCTGCAGTGCCCATAATGCACTCGAAAGATCTTGTGAATTGGGAAACTATTAGCTATGTATGTCCGAAGATAACCGACACCCCCCTCTACGACCTTGAGGGTGGCTCTGTATACGGCAGAGGACAGTGGGCAACGAGCCTTCGTTACCACAAGGGAACGTTCTATCTTCTTTTCTCTCCCAATGACCAGCCTTGGCGCAGCTTTATCTATACCACCAAAGACCCGAAGGGCGAATGGCAGTTACAGTGTCGCACCACACATTTCCACGATGCCTCACTATTCATTGATGATGACGACAGAGTCTATGTCTTCTACGGCACTGGAGAGGTTGTAGAGTTGAATAAGGACTTTACAGGCGTTAAGGAAGGCGGTTTGCGAGCACGTGTATTCCAGCGTGATGCCTCCGAGACAGGACTCCTTGAAGGTAGCCGTGTGATAAAGAAAGATGGCAAGTACTACCTTATTATGATTTCCTGGCCACAGGGTGGTAAACGTAGACAGGTTTGCTACCGTTCCGAAAAGATTGAAGGACCATACGAAAAGTCGGTTATTCTGCTCGACAATTTCAAGGGCTTTGGGTATGTTGGTCAGGGAACTGTTGTAGACGATGCAAATGGTAACTGGTATGGCATGATTTTTCAAGACAGAGGCGGTATAGGTAGAGTGCTCACCCTTTCTCCAGTTACTTGGAAAGATGGTTGGCCAATGATTGGCGACACAGAAGGTCGTGTTCCACATTCCTTTGACGTACCACTGAAGCCTGCGAAGCCTGAGCATGGAATTGTGGGCAGTGATGACTTTTCAGGTAAGACACTTAGAAAGGAATGGCAGTGGAACCACAATCCAATAAATGCTATGTGGTCGCTTACGGAGCGTCCCGGATGGCTTCGCCTGAAGACCTCCAAGGTGGTGGAGAGTCTCTTCACAGCTCCGAACACTCTCACGCAGCGCATGACTGGTCCGGAGTCAGAGGGCACGGTGTGTGTTGACTTCTCTCACCTTCACGATGGCGATGTCTGTGGATTGTCTGCCTTTAACGGCGATTCCGGAATACTCTCAGTTGTGCAAGAAGGAAAGACTCGGAAACTTATTCTCTCTTTTGAATCTGTTTTGCTAACAGATAGAGAGAAGGCAGTCACAGAAGTTAAGAAAGAAGTCGTTGCAACAGTTCCTCTGAAGGGAGAGAAAGTATGGCTTCGTGTTCATGGCGATTTCAACCTTGGTAAAGACCTTGCCACATTCTCATATAGTCTTGACGGAAAGAAATTCCAAAGCCTTGGAAAACCATTTAAGATGCGCTTCGATTATCGACGCTTTTTTATGGGTACGAAGTTTGCACTATTTTGTTATGCTACAAAACAGTCGGGAGGCTGGGCAGACTTTGATGACTTCATTTTTGAAGAAACCGTGAAGAAATAGAACCTTTATTACAAAAAATATATAATATCAACAATATAATCATTAATTGTTAAGTAGGGTCTGCTGAATTAATTTTCAGCCACAGACAGAGGGTAGCAGATGTAATCCC
>CALZTP010000121.1 GCA_945829115.1 uncultured bacterium
TGGACAGAGCGAAGCGTTGTCCGCAAACGGCTCACGGTGCTAAAAGCATTTATCGCATGCTTCTTCGCACAAAGATAAAAGTGAGTGTCGTTTTTGGACAGAGCGAAGCGTTGCCCGCAAACGGCTCACGGTGCTAAAAGCATTTATCGAGTGCTTCTTCGCACGAAGATAAAAGTGAATGTCGTTTTTGGACAGAGCGAAGCGTTGTCCGCAAACGGCTCACGGTGCTAAAAGCATTTATCGCATGCTTCTTCGCACAAAGATAAAAGTGAGTGTCGTTTTTGGACAGAGCGAAGCGTTGCCCGCAAACGGCTCACGGTGCTAAAAGCATTTATCGAGTGCAAAATTAGTAATAATTTCAATAACACACAAGCATAAATCAAATTTCAAGGAATAAATGCCAAAAATTAATATTTTTGTAACACGAATATGGTAGATATAATTCTAAAAGACAACAGAATAAGAGTTATCAGCAGAATATCAGAGTCATACGTGCGAAACAACAATAATAATATTATCCATTAAAAAATATCTGTTTTTCAATTCTTTATCTGGAAAAAAGGTACTACCTTTGCAAGCGAAATCAAACTTATCCCTAAATCAAAAAAAAATGAAAAAACAATTCCTTTTTACCTTATTCATTATTATGATAAGCATGGCAAACATCCATGCACAAAAAACGATAGACCTTTCAGGGCAATGGCTGTTCGGAACTGGAACAAAGAGTGACTGCCATGACACCATCACCCTCCCGGGCTCCATGCAGACAAACGGTAAGGGTGAGAAGGTTACGGTGAATACGGTATGGACAGGCTCTACCTACGATTCCTCCTATTATTTCAATCCCTTCATGGAGAAATACCGAGTTGAAGGAAACGTGAAATACCCTTTCTTCCTCACTCCCGAGAAACATTATGTTGGAACGGCATGGTATAAGCGCACTGTAACCATACCAAAGAATTGGAAAAAGGAGCGCATATGGCTGTTCTTGGAGCGCCCTCATATCGAGACCACCGTATTTGTCAACGGTCGGGAGGCAGGTCATAGGATGTCGTTATCAACACCTCACAAGTATGATATCACAGATTTTATAAAAGTAGGAAAAGAGAACGAGATCGCAATATGTGTTTATAACGGCATTGAGAACGTTGGTGTTGGACAAGACTCACATAGTGTAACCGACCAAACACAAGGCAACTGGAATGGTATCACGGGGCGCATAGAACTACAGACTTTGCAACAGCCGAGAATACGCATTGTCCCAGATATCGCTGCCCACAAAGTGAGCATTATGGTTGACGACGATTGCCACATCATTGAATTAGGAGACTCTATGCGTCTGTGGAGTGAGTTCGACCCTTATCTCTATACTCGTACCGTTGAGCATAAAGGAAAACCTCTTACCGTCACTTTCGGAGTACGAGACATAACAATCAAAGACCGACAACTCTACCTAAATGGGAAACCAATATGGCTGCGAGGAACGGTAGAGAACTGCTGCTTCCCAGAAACGGGATTCCCTCCCACAGATGAAGACTCATGGCTACGTATCTTTAAGAAATGCAAAGAATACGGTCTAAACCATGTGCGCTTCCATAGCTATTGTCCTCCAGAGGCAGCCTTCGCCGCAGCCGACAAAATGGGTATATACCTGCAGCCAGAAGGTCCATCATGGCCAAACCACGGAGTAAAGCTTCGCAAGGGGCAAGTGATTGACGAATACCTTCTTGAGGAGTCGCACCGTATTCTCGACACCTACGGTCATCACCCTTCATTCCTTATGATGGCAGCGGGCAACGAGCCTGCAGGAGACTGGGTGGCTTACTGCAACGATTGGGTGAAGGATATGCGTGCCTACGACCCTACAAAGATTTATTGTGGTGCTTCCGTAGGAGGTGGATGGGCTTGGGACGATGGTTCTGAGTTTCATGTAAAAGGTGGTGCAAGGGGACTTGACTGGATCAATCGTGCTCCACAGTCGGAAGACAACTTCAACACAATGATGGACTTTCCACGTAACTATCGCAGTAAAGAGCCAAACAATACACCGATTGTTGCTCATGAGTTAGGACAGTGGTGCGCATTCCCAGACTTCTCAGAAACAAACCAATATACTGGTGTCTACAAAGCAAAGAACTTCGAGATCTTCCGCGACCTGCTCTCTGCAAACGCCATGGCTTCACAGGCAGAGAAATTCCTTTCCGCCAGCGGACATCTCCAGACGCTCTGCTATAAATACGATATTGAGCGTAACCTTCGCACTCACAACTATTCTGGCTTCCAACTCCTTGGCATCAACGACTACAGTGGTCAGGGTACGGCACTCGTTGGTGTTCTGAACGTTCATTGGCGAGAAAAAGGATATGCCACAGCAGCCGATTGGACAGAGTTCTGCTCTCCTTTGGTTCCTTTGGCAAAATTCCCGAAATTCGTGTTCTCTTCAAATGATACACTCTCTGTTTCCGTTGATGTCTACAATGCACTTTGTGACACAACTGCCAACATTTCGTGCAGCATTGTGAACAACAACGATGGCTCTGTGGTCTTCAGCAATAGAGAAAATGATGTTTGCTTACCATTAGGGAAACACTCCAATATCACAAGTATAAAACACATACTTTCAGACATTTATCAACAATCAAAACTTACGTTAAAAATCACCATCAACGGACAATGGAAGAACCACTGGGACTTCTGGGTATATCCAGAGAATTCTTCTGAAGAAGTGAAGACAGAGGGCATATATATCACCGACACCCTCGACAGCAAAGCCATTGAAACTCTACAGAACGGAGGAAAAGTACTCATTGCCGCAGCTGGAAAGGTGATGCTCGGAAACGATATTAAGCAGCAATACCTCCCCGTGTTCTGGAACACCTCATGGTTCAAGATGCGACCTCCACACACCACTGGTGCCTATATAGAAAGCAGTCACCCTCTGTTCCGTCACGGCTTCCCAACCGACTCATGGAGCAATCTCAATTGGTGGGAACTGCTGAATAATGCTCAGGTCATGAACCTTATGGAACTGCCTGCTGCCTACCAGCCTCCTGTGCAACCCATCGACACTTGGCACGTGAGCCGAAAGTTAGGAATGATCGTAGAGGCGAAGGTGCTGAACGGCTCTTTACTCATCACCACCATCGACATTCAGAACGACCTTCAAAATCGAATGGTAGCAAGACAAATGCGAAACGCCATCATAGGTTACATGCAGAGCGAAGAGTTCAATCCCCCACTCCACCTCGACCCTTCTGTAATCTCACATTTCTTCACCAAGACAGCACCAAAGGTAGATATGTTCACAAAAGATTCTCCCGACGAGCTGAAGCCTGCCTTGAAATGAGACATTCACCTTCTTTCTTCACGATATTCCCTTGGCGAAAATCCCATGGTCTTGCTGAAAAGGCGTGAGAAATAATAGCAGTCAGATATGCCAATCTTGTGGCATATCTGATTTATTTTCATGTCGGTATTCTCAAGCAACGCACATGCCTCCTTTACCTTCATTAGATTGATATAGTTCACAGGACTGTGACCTGTGGTCTTCTTGAAAATCATCGAGAAATGACTTGCAGAATATCCAAGATAGTCTGCTATATCCTGCAGCTTTAACGGTTTTTCCAGATTCTCCCTCATGAAATGTATTGCTGCTGACACAACAGAGTTCTCGCTAACCTTCTCTCTCTGCTCGTCTTTATTCGCATTTCGAAACTGATGGAGGTATCGCAGAGAAGCAAGGTAATAGTGCAGCAGACTTGAAGCATACCTAAGGTTCTCACGTTCGTAGCCCATGTCGAGTGTAGAATACATCTCTTCAAAAATATTGTTGCGGTCACGAATGCGAGAATGGATATTTGGTGTAACATTCTGTGGGAATTGCGCTCCCTCAGCATATATCTCCGCCTGCGCACCACTGAAGTGCACCCAATAGATTGTCCAGGGATTTTTCTCATCAGCAGCATAGACATGCGTTCTTCCTGCTGGCAGAATGAAATATTGGTTTGCTTTTACGCTATGCTGCTTACCTCCATCAATACTATACCATCCAGCACCTTCCACACAGTATATCAGCACGTTACAGCCTATCGCCTCTTGACGATTACGAAAATGGTGCATGGCTTTGGGGTAATAACCAATATCGGTTATGTAGAGACTCGACACAAGAGGATCTGTCAGTTCCATCTCCACAACCATTCTGGGCAAAACAACCGAGCGTGCGCCCATAAATCCTTCCTTTATTTTAAGCATAAGTAAGTGTTCAGAATTAAGTATGTAGTTTACTTTTGGGGCACAACCGATAAATCTTCTCAAAATATTGTATTCCTATAGGGTACTTCATAGTCGTTCTTTTTTGTTATGCTGCAAAGTTAATTAGGGTCTGCTGAATTAATTTTCAGCCACAGACAGAGGGTAGCAGATGTAATCC
>CALZTP010000122.1 GCA_945829115.1 uncultured bacterium
AAATATAGGCACTTTTTGGTCTCGTCTGAAAAGACGATTTTGAACACCCTACCCTACAGGTTATTAGTGAACACGTTGCCTTTATCTGCCACTGCTGTAGGTATGCTGAATTATGCAGGTAAAAAGCAAAAAAATGTTTATTTTCTTGTTTTTCTCGCATAAGAGATGTATCTTTGCATAATCGTTTGATAATAATATAAAACCATTAAACATACTATGAAAAAAATCATTACAATGCTCTTTGCTGCCATTACAATGGCTAATGCTTCGGCAGATAACTATAAGCCTTTGACGATAAAGAATGGTAAGATAGAATACTGTAACGACGTAAAAGGGAACAGAATCCTTGACTTTTCTTTCTGCGGTTACAAAAAGAGCAACATGCCAATACCTGAGGTGGGAACAGTGGTGTTTGTTAGTCATGCAGAAGGCAATCAACATGCACGCATACAACGAGCCATTGACTACGTTTCGAAACAGCCGGTCGACGAGAATGGCTTCCGTGGTGCTGTGCTGCTCGACAATGGTGTCTTTGAAATCTCTGAGCCTTTGAAAATCAGTGCTTCGGGAGTTGTGGTGCGCGGAATGTCAAAGAGTGGTACGGTGTTGCGAAAGACGGGAGTAGACCGTGGCGCTGCCGTGTATATTGAAGGCAAGCGTGACATGCGAGTTCTTGACACTCTGAAGATTACAGATGAATACCTCCCTGTTGGAGAAACAAAATTCCATGCGGAATGTGGGAATGCATCATTGCTGCCTACTGACGGTAGGCACGTTGGCAAAAGGTCAGAGAAGCAGCAATTGTCAAAAGCCTCTGGCAATAGTCTCCGTGTGATGGTTGTACGCCCTTCGACGAAAGAGTGGATAGCCTCTATTCGTTGTGATGTTTTTGGAGGAGGCTTAGGATATTGGGGTTGGAAGCCGGGAGAGATGGATGTCTGCTGGGACAGAACTGTTTCACGAGATGCCGAAGGCACTTATTCCTTAGATGTTCCCCTCACTGTTTCTCTCGACAAGCGCTGGGGAAACTCCTATGCCCTCTGCTATGAATGGCAGGGCAGGATAAGTGGCTGTGGAGTAGAAAACCTTACAATAGAGAGTGAGGTGAAAGACTTGGCAGTGAACAGCATGAGTGAAGACCATTGCTGGGACGGCATATACATCGATGCAGCAGAAGACTGCTGGGTGAGAATGGTTGACTTTAAGAACCTCGCTGGCTCTGCTGTTGTGGTGCAGAAAGGAGGGCAACAGATAACCGTTGAAGACTGCTGCTCAAGGAATCCAGTTTCAGAGATTGGCGGATGGCGCAGGAGGACATTCCTTACCATGGGTGGCAAGACGCTCTTCCAGCGTTGCTATTCCGAGAACGGCATAAACGATTTCTCTGCGGGTTACCTCGCTCCTGGTCCGAACGCTTTCGTGCAATGCGACGCCGTTGCGTGCCATGGCTATAGCGGTTCGTCTTCTTCTTGGGCAACGGGTCTGCTCTTCGATAACGTCACCATAGAAGGTGGTGGAATATACCTCAAGAACCTTGAGCTTGAGAAATGGGGAGCAGGATGGAATACTGCTAATTCCGTGCTTTGGCAATGCTCTGCATCAAGAATAGACTGCTATACGGTCTCTGACGATGCGAGAAACTATTCTATAGGCTGCTGGGCATACTGCCTCGGTGACGGTTTCTGGACGGAAGTAAACAACCATGTTAACCCTCGCTCTTTGTTCCTCACTCAGTTGTCGGAGCGCATAGAACCAGCTGCTGCAGAGAAGCAATGCCGTATGCTGATGCGAAACCTCGATGGCTCCACATCTCCTTCACTGCAACGTGCGGCAGAGATGGCAGCAGAAGCTCTCTTGCCAAGAGAAACAATGGAACAATGGATTTCCAAAGCTGTGTTCACTGCTTCTGTAGACCCTACTGGCATCAAGAACATAGACGATATAAAGGCAGATAAGGGCGAGAGGGCTGAGAAGGCTGAGAAAGGTAGAAAGGGAGTGCCAGAGGTGGTGAATGGAAAGCTTGTTATAGGAGAGGAACTGATGACGGGAGCCTTCCACCGCACTCCATGGTGGAATGGCAGGCCACGGTTCAGCAATATGGCAAAGCAGAAAGATGCAATCACACGTTTTGTGCCAGGCTATGAGCAACGAGGAGGTACAGACCGCATTGACTCGGTTGTTGCGAACATTCAGTCGCAGAACATTGCTGTTTGGAACCAGAACTACGGACTTTGGTACGACCGCCGTCGTGACGACCATGAGCGCATAAAGCGAATAAGCGGAGATGTATGGCCACCGTTCTTTGAACAGAGCATAGCACGCTCTGGCATTGGTCAGGCTTGGGACGGACTCTCGCTCTACGACCTCTCTCGTTTGAACAAATGGTATTTCTACCGTTTGAACAAGGTGGCAGCAGCTGTTCCGCAGACAATATTCATAAACCAACACTACTTCCAGCATAACATCCTTGAAGCAGGAGCACATTGGGTGGATGCTCCTTGGCGTTCGGCAAACAATATTCAGTCGTGGGGCGAGAATCGCGGAAAGGGCACTCAGTTCCTTGAGCCAGTGCCGTTTACAGGCGATAAGAGAGTGTTCACAGCCGACCTCTTCTACGACACCTCAAATGCTGAGCGTGCTAAGATTTACAAAGACTACATCTGGAATGTACTGGATGCTACTGCGGAGAATCCGAATATCTACCATTCTGTTAGTGAGGAATATACTGGTCCGCAGGATTTTGTGGAATTCTGGTTGAAGACAATAGCCGACTGGCAGAAGGCAAGGGGCAAGAAGGCGAATGTGGTGCTGAATGCCACTCAGGATGTTGTTGACGACATTATGGCGAACGAGCAGTTAGCAGAGGTGGTTGATGTGATAGAGATAGAGCAGTGGTTCTATCATGGCAGGAATTTATTCTCACCAGAGGGTGGGAAGAACCTCGCTCCTCGACAGCATATGCGTCTCACACGTATCGGGAATCCTGACGCTGCTGATATCTATCGCACGGTTCGCGAGACCTACGAGAAATATCCTTCCAAAGCGATCATGTACTATGCCAAGGCTTTCGATCGTGTTCCGTGGGCAGTGCTCTTTGCTGGTGGCTCGTGTCCAAGCATAATGATCTCCAACCCTGCACTCCGCAAGGAACTCGCAACCATGCGTCCCGATTGTCCTATCGACGGCTCGTATTCCCTTAAAGACTCCAATTCCCTTGATGGCTCCAACTCCGTTGATGGCACCACCCTATCTGGTGTCTACACTATGAAGGGAGAAAGGGGCAGTATGGTGTATAACGTCTCTGGAAAGGATATTCCTGCACCGAAGGGAAAGATATTCCTTGTAAATCAGAAAGACGGAACCGTGAAGCCTCTAAAGGGCAATGCGATTGCAAATAATTCCATTGTGTGGATAAGGTAAGCCCACACAGTTCCGCAGATAAGAATTACTGAGGCTTTGGCTTCCTTGCAAACCGTACTACCCTGCGGTTTGCAAGGAAGAATTAGGTTTGTGAACCACTTCGGCGAACGCGAATTTCCGTGACTGTGAAACTGATGAGCACCAAAGAAAATATGAGATGAGCGAATAATTACCGTGAATATTTTTCATACAATTACCACGACAACTAAGACAACTAAGACAACCGAAGGTAAACAAAAAAAGTTGTCTTCCGTTGACCTTTGGTCTTCCTCCTCCTCATTTAACTTCGTTGAATATCGGCTGCATTTAACTTCGTTGAATATCGGCTGCATTCGGCATAGTCCAAACGAGTTTGGCTCTGCACTCATTGGCACGATATTTCGGCATAGTCAGAGCAAGCTCTGCCTCTACTCTCGTTGGCACGATATTTCGGGATAACTGGAACTAGCTCCGCTCTCCTCTCGCTCGTTCGTCGGTTGTCCCCGTTGTCGTCAAAAAAATAAACTAAATAGGTCTTCGATTTGCACTATCTTTAGATAAGATGGGCGGCATCTCAACAAAAAAATAAAAAATTGGCTTTCTTATTTTGTTTTGTCTTCGATTTGCACTATCTTTAGATAAGATAGGCGGCATCTCAACAAAAAAATAAAAAATTGGCTTTTTTATTTTGTTTTGTCTTCGATTTACACTATCTTTACATAAGATGGGCGGCATCTCAACAAAAAAAATAAAAATTGTGTTTTTTTATTTTGTTTTGTCTT
>CALZTP010000123.1 GCA_945829115.1 uncultured bacterium
TCTGCATCACTAATCAATACAATCATTATAAAAATAATTTTGCACACCTACTTATGTTTTTTTCTGCAACATTCTCATAATTTATTTTTCTTTCCTAACACTTTCTTTTGTTCACTCTCCAATCTCCGCTCCACCTTCTTCACATCTTCGGCAGGAGGAAGATTTTCGGGAATGATGCCACGCTCTACCAACATTTTCCTTACGGCGGCATTGTTGTCGATATGCTCTTGCGTGATGTTCCTCTCTCCATGAAGGTCTTTGGTCTGAACGTTCATGCTGGTCATCTCAGCAGCAAAGTCTTTTGCCTTGATGCTGATGGTAGGCAAGAAGTCGGCTAAAGGCCGTTTGTCTGGGATGCCCATCTTGCGTTTCAGGGTGGCGGTACTCAGACGGAACAGGGCTTGGTCGCCTTTGGAGCGGATAACGGCAAAACTCTTATCGTTGATGCCACGCTCATAAAGAACGCCCGAAAGAATGCGCTCCGTCTCCTGCAGCTTGGTGCGAGCCTTGACACGTTCCCATTCCAACAGGCGTTGCTCCACCAGCTCGGCACGGCGTGTCTGAACGGCAAAGTACGTCTGTGCAAAGGCTATCTGCGGCTTGCGCGGGTCGCCATTCTGCGCCACAAGATAGCAGGCATAGCGTGTGAGCATGATGTCATCTATCTGACGCTCAGCACCTGAGCCTATACTAACCATTTTATTGACGTCAATAAAATGGTCTTCTATATTCTGGCCTACATTGCTGCATGCAGCCTTGGCTTTGTCTATTACTTTGGTAAAGTTTTGCCATAGCTTATACCCATCAATTCACAAAGTTCCCTTGCGCTCCAGCATTCCACATCACCGGAAACACATGCCACCTGCTCAAACTGCCGGAAGAGCTGTCTTATTTCTTCTTGCTTCATTCTTGTTGCTTTTTTTATTCATCTTTTGGTATTCTCACCAGGTCCGTGAGTTCAACCTCCAAGACCTTGGCAATATTAATCAGCATATCAAGGCTTGGCTGGGTTGAGTTGGTTGCCCATTTTGAGACCGAAAGGGTCAGGGGACTGATTCTTCTCCTCACTCCTCATTTCTGATGACCTTTGCAAGCACTCCAAAGGGAGACATTGGTAACCGCTGGTTGCAGACCTGCGGCAGTTCCTAGACAGAAGCTAATCAGGGACCTTTCCTCCGACCCTCAGAAATTATAGTTCTGTCTTTTTTTTTGCTATCGTGTCAACTAGCCTTTATATATGTTACTCTAATCTGCAAAATTACTGTTTTTTCCCGATATTAACGAACATTTTCTGCTTTTTTTAAAAAGAATAGTGTATTTCTCATATTTCCCTTTTCTTTTTTTCGCCTTTTCAACGTTTTTCTATCGAGAGTATAAAGAGGGCTATGTGAACGTGTTTAGACAGTGCTTAGATTGAGAAGAACCAGCACCTGCGAGTAATTTTCTTTCACCACGGTTTGGCTGGAAGCCAGTACTCTGAGTAACCGTGGGAAATGCGACAGCATTTGCCTACGGATAAAGACCAAGTCCCTACCGCTGCTCATCACTCACCACTCATCTATCCCTATCCCATGATCCCTCTTGAAACTTGAAACTTTCTGAAACCTTCTGAATTTGTGATTTCAACACAATTGTAACATGTAACTGTTACAAAAATGTGTGACTGTACCTGTTGCAAATGTACTTCCCTAATAAGACTATGTCCTTTAGGAGTTTCGAGAAGTATTCAATTTAGATAAGCCAGGCGGCATCTCAAAAAAAAATTAAAAAAAGTTTGATTTTTATTTTGTTTTGTCTTCGATTTACACTATCTTTGCAGAATCTTTTAACTAACATATACTAACCTTAAAAAAACTTACGCCCCTCTATGGAAACGTACAAATTCATTATCAACGGTTTACGCCATCATGACTTTAAAGATAAGCTGGACGAGCTCTACGAGTTTGCCCCAGGACACCGTATGTCAATCAGTATAGAACATGATAATGCCCACGAGGAAGATGCCGTGATTGTTTATCTTGGCAGTAAATGTGTAGGGTATGTAAGGAGTGGTGCCGACCGCAAGAAGGCATGCTCTCTGCTGCGCTCTTCTGGTCGTGGCTCTTTGTTAGGGAAGATAGTAGGCGTTGAGCGCAAGAACCGCTGGCTTTACATGGAAGTGAAGACAGCGTGTGAGGTTTCGAAGACTTTTGACGACAGAAAGAATATTCTCTCCGACTGGGAGTTTGATGGCAAGCTGCTTCCTATGGAAGAGTCGGTACACCGTCTGCATGCTATGCTCGACAATCTGAAGCAGGTTTTGGAATGTGAGGAGCCCTGGGATGAGGATATGGAGGAATGGCTGCTGTATGTTGAGGAGAATATGTGGCGCGACATCAGCAAGGAGTGCTCTGAGAAGGTTTCTGAGATTCTCACCCTTCTCTCCTCTGGTGGTGCACATTGTCTGGAATACAGTGAGAAAGCCAGCCGACTACAGTATTCTATTGACTATATGGCAAGTCCGGAGGTTCGCCGTTTCCAAGCTCAGCAGATTATTGAGCGCGCCCATTCCCGAGATATGGACCTTCTCCTGCTTTATTACGGAGAGCGTGCAAAGGAAATGATTCTTCAGTTGCCACCAGAGCTCAAGAAACTGTTTCTTCAAGATGGTGAGGTGTTCATGGGAAGAATATGGTATCTGCATTGTCCCTACCGTCAGGTGAGCGCAATCCTCACAATCCTTTCTATGATTGTAAGGATTCAAGACAACGAAGGTGCGTGTGCCTCTGACAACATTCCTCGAAAATGGTTGATGGAATGGGGTAACCGTGACCTTGAGAATGCCATTGCCGTAGATCGAATTTTAAAGACCTATGAGTTAGAGAAGCAGAATCCATTGTTAGCCAAACAACTGCAAGAGATGCAGGATAAGAATTGCGAGAAAAAGAATTTCTTTGCTGAAGGCAGCGTGACGTTACAAGCAGGTAGTACGTTGCTTGGCGATGTTAATATAAACAAACAAGAAGATGAATTATGAAAGATAAAGGAAATATCGTGAATAACTTTGCAGAAGGAAGTGTAACGATGCAAGCAGGTAGTACAATAAATGGAGAAGTGACCATCTCAGGACCTATTTATCAAGGCATCCCTCCACAGTCGGTTTCATCAGAAGACGATGCTGCCGATGATGAGAAGGGCATCGGCAGTCCGATATGCCTTTCCAGTCAGCGTGGAGTGAAGATAGACTTTATTCGTGTCATGAACGCATGGTATGAGTGTGGAAAGGTAGAAAAGGTTGGTGGCGGTCATCTCACAAAGAAAGAGTATTTCACTTGGTTGGGAAAACTTTTCAATATTGACCTCAGCAATTATTGTAAAGACCTCTCTAATTCAATGTCGGCTGCAGTATCTTATGAAAAACAAACACATATTTTCGAAGAACTAAAGAAGAAAGAAAACGAAATATACAATAAAAAATGACTTCTCAGCATCCTGTTTCCGAATGGGATGCAATTTTTTTCATGGAGTCCATATGGAGTATAGGAGAGCATCAAAAAAATCTCCCTACCTTTGCACCACAATCAGTTTACAACGGCTGGTTGTGGTGCTTTTTCTTTTACCCATCACGCGAATCCTTATATATAGAAAAGTGCGCTGGGGCGAGCGGAGGGAAGAGATAGCACTGGAGAACGTTGAAAACAAAAAATCTTTGAAATTATGAATGAAATTCAAATATTCACAAACAGTTACTTCGGGAAACTGAGGGTGATTGAAAAAGATGGCAAGGTGTGGTTCTGTCTCGTTGACGTTTGTAGGGCGTTGGGTATAAAGAATCCAAGGGACGTTAAGAAACGACTCGATTTTGGAGGCGTAGATACAATCGACGTCTCCACTTTATCAAAAAATCAGTATGGTGAATTCACTCGCACCCAAATTATGACCTTCATAAATGAGCCAAACCTTTACCGCTGCATCTTTGAGGGCAAGAAGGCAGAGGCGAAGCAGTTCCAAGACTGGGTGTTTAACGACGTGCTCCCTCAGATTCGGAAGACGGGTGGTTACATACCTGTAAAGGCGGAGGATGACGAGAAGACGATTCTTTGTCGAGCTATTCAGATTCTGAAAAGGACGGTGGATGAGA
>CALZTP010000124.1 GCA_945829115.1 uncultured bacterium
AGGTCGTCAGCGAACCAAAGGGTTGATAGTACAAACAGTTACAAAACTAGGATATGAATATACCTATTTATGTATTCTCTTAAATCGGTGTTATTCCACATCGAGAACGAGACGGAAGCCGATAACAGCATCGTCGGACATCATGGAATTGTCTTGACGGAACGTTGTGCGACAAGCATGGCGGCGACTATTCCAACTGCCACCACGAATGATGCGGTAATCACTGTCGTTCGTGCTACGAGGATTCTTCACTGCCTTATCGGAATAAATATCGTAACCGTCTTCGCACAGCTCCCAGACATTTCCAAGCATATCGTAAAGTCCCAGGGCATTAGGACGCAGTTTTCCGACAGGATGCACTCTGCCCCCGCTGTTCTCCTGATACCATGCTATGTCCTGCAGCTTATATTCAGAAGAATTTCCAGATTGCGCTTTCTTTCCTTTTGGAGAGACTGCAGACACCTGCTCTGCGCTATGCTCTGCAATTCCATTCTTCCCGCCTCGTGCAGCATATTCCCATTCCGCCTCTGTAGGTAGACGGTATTGCTTTCCCGTTTTTGCATTCAGACGTTCTATGAATTTTTGTATGTCATGCCATGAGACATTGAACACAGGGCAGTCGGCATTCTTGCTCTTGTACATCTTCACGTTCTCCATAACAGCATTCCATTGAGCCTGAGTAATCTCAAAACGGCTGATATAGAACGGAGAAAGTGTGACCTTATGAACAGGAGACTCATCGTCTTCAGCCTCTGGGTCGTCGGCACGAGTTGCTCCCATCATGAACGAACCACCCTCCACCTTCACCATCTCCAAGGCAAGAGACTTCTCAAAAGCAGCTGCTTCGGCAGGGGTATTCCTCCGCTCTACACAGAAAGAGAAATACAGTGCTGGAGTAACGGTGAAGAGTACGACAATGATGAGTGCAACAACCCATTTTGGAAGCCGCTTCACACCACCTTCTTTCTTCTTCTCATAGAAGATGGTCTGATCGTCAACGCTTGGAAGCATGTCAAGGAAGGCCCTTACAGAAGGCAGACGTTTCGCCTTTACAGGCTGCATGGCAGCTCGAATGGCATCAATACTCTTCTGACTGACGTTTTTCTTCACAAGATGGATGGTAGTGAGTCCATGATTCAATACTTCCACAGCACTGTCTGGAACGCGTGCGGTTAGCAGTTTGTAGTAGGTGGCACCAAGGGCATAGACATCAATAGAGGGCGAGAACTCCGTCTCGTTATTTCCGTCAGCCTGTTCCAAAGGTGCATATCCCTGCGTGCCAAACCCTAAATTTGCACTTGACTCTGGGTCTCCGTTCGCCACATAGCGTTTTGCCAGTCCAAAGTCAATAAGCTTCAGCGTTCCAGTGCTATCAGAGCGCATGATATTGGCAGGTTTCACGTCAAGATGCAGCATCTTGTTCGTATGAAGATACAAGAGTGCAGAACCTATCTGACGAATACATTTTATCGCCTCCCGTTCTGGAAGCCCACCCTTCTTGTTGACATAATCGTTAAGCGAACCACCTTGAAGGTATTCCATGGAGTAATAAATCGTGTTATTTGCCTCGAAAACCTCAAGGACACGCACGATATTCGGATGGGTGAGAGAAGCCAGCTTCTGTGCCTCGCGGCGGAACTTATCGGCATATATCTTCACCTTCGATTCTGATGAGAGTTCTATCAGTTCACCTCCCTCTCGCTTCATGTCTTTATGCATGAAAAACTCTTTCAGCGCCACCTTCACTCCAGTATGAATCGTTCCCAATTTTCCCTGCATGGAGACATTGGTGTTTACAAGGTAAGTAATTCCAAATGCACCCTGACCGAGAACTTTTTCGATATGGTATGTGTAGTTCTCACTCTTCAGCACAGTGCCAGGAGGGAGAGAGGAGTCTGGAGCCGTCTTTCCCTGAACGTTCAGAACGTCCTTAACGCGAATGATGATTGCGGTATGATTATCGCGATTGTTTATACATTCATGCAGGAGACGCTGGGTAAGTTCCACATCACTGTAGTTAGGATCTGTAAGAATCGTACAGAGCTGCTCGTCGTCGAGATTCTCAAAGACTCCATCAGTACAGAGCATGAAGATATCTCCAGGTTGAATATCAGAGATATGGTTTATCTCCACCTCAGGATAGTAGCCTTGCTGAGACATCATCGAGCGGGAGAGAATATGCTTTTTGTTGGAGTGCATCGCCTGTGCGTAGGAAATCTGTCCCGAATGGTACATATCGTTTACAACGGTATGGTCTTCTGTACGGAAGAGTATCTGTGCAGGACGGTTTGTAGCAGCAGGGCGGAACTGATAGACACGACTATCTCCGATATGTCCTATGGTAGCTCCTTTGGCATGGAATTTCAAGACGGTCATCGTGGTGCCCATCTTCTTCACGTCGTTTGGACTATCTTCAGCAATAAGAGCCTTGAGAGCTTCGTCAACAGCCTCACGAATCATATTGTCATTAAAGCTTCCTTCAATGGAAGCGGCACGCAGGATAGACTGGCTCATGGTCTTTGCAACAATTCGGCTTGCCACCTCTCCACGATCGTGACCTCCCATGCCATCGCAGACGATGAAGAGTCGCTCGTCGGTATGTGGTGTACCGTCATAGTAAGACCAATCGCGTTGTGTCTCATCGTAATGGCAAGGGTCGATAAATGCAGGGAAGAAGCTATCTTCTTGGTTTGAACGCAAGCCGATGTCCTGCATTGCGTAGGCATTGATGATATAGTTCATAGATTCTACTTTCTTTTATTTTGTCATAGCTCAATAAGGAGTGTTCTACTGATTGTCTCAATAGGTGTTTGGAATATTAATATATTCTCAGTTCATCTCCTGTCTGGATGGAGTAGGTGTCTGGCGAGATATGGTTTTTCCGATAGAGGGATTTCAGCTGAATGCCGTATTTCTGGGCAATGGAGTACATGGATTCTCCTGCCTTAACAACATGTGGAACATGTTTATAACGCTTATCTGCCTTGCTGCGTTTTTTCTCTAAATAGACAATATCGCCTTCAGAGAGAATATCTCGCTTGTCGCGCTCATTGTATTTCGCAAGCTTACGATAGGAGAGTTTGAACTCCTTTGCAATACTCTTGAACGTATCGCCATTCCTTGCCACAACGAAATAATTCCGGTTGTTCATATAAACACGATGCTCAAGAATGGCATTATGCTGCTGAAACTTCTTTGGAAGAGAAGAATCAAAAGAACTGTCGCCACGGAGGCGGTTAATCATTGCAACATCGTATTTTCTCTCGTGGTCGAGGCGGTCAAGGCGGTAGCACTCTATGATATTTATCAACAATTGGGCATAACGGGGATTAGTGGCATAACCGCACGATTTTAGTCCTCGTGCCCAACCTTTATAGTCAGTACGGCGGAGAGAAAAGAGTTGCTTATAACGAGGACGCTTAAGAAAGAGGGAATGGTCTTCGAAACTCTCCAAAGGGGAGTCATAGACACGAAAGCACTCATTGCGCTCATCGTCATCCTTGGTCATTGTCTTTCCACGCCAGTCGTGGCACTTGATGCCGAAATGGTTATTTCCTCTACGTGCAAGGTCGCTCTCCCCTGCCCCACTCTCGAGGAGTCCCTGAGCCATTGTAATGCTGGCAGGGATGCCATGTGTAAGCATCTCGTAGATAGCCACATCTCTATAGGTGTCGATATATTTCTGGTAGCGTGAGTTACAGCGTGTCTGTGCTGCAGCAACAGATGCCAACAGCAGCACCACGCCCACTGCCATTAGTCTTTCAGAGACCGTTGACAGCAGTTTTTCTTCGATTATTTTCTTTATTATCCTTTCTATTTGTTTCTTCATTCTGAACAGTAGGTAAATAATTAGAATAGAACCCCTTACCTAAAAAACTTTACAAGGCATTTCCTTGTTCGGGAAAAGGGGAGATTGCATAAATGCAAAAAAGAGCGGTGCTTTAGACAAGCATCGCTCTGAATGTATTCTTCGTAGTGGATAGGGGATTCGAACCCCTATGGCAAGATTGAGAATCTTGAATCCTAA
>CALZTP010000125.1 GCA_945829115.1 uncultured bacterium
GAGATTACAAATCACGTGCTCTGGCCAACTGAGCTAAAGAGGCAAAACCTTTGCAACCGCCTGTTGCAATGTGCTTGTTTCTTCTAAGCGGGTGCAAAGGTACGACTATTTTTTGAACTGTGCAAATTTTTCAGCACTTTTTTTATCTATTTTTTGATTTTTCCTTGATTTTTGTTGTTTTAACCTTCATTGCGTCCACTGCGAGGTCAATTGCCTCCTCAAAAGTGTCGCAAACCTTCTCGATGAAAATTGAGTTGCCATCTACGTGTGCAGAGAGGGAAACTTGCTTGTTCATTGCTGTGGCAGGCTTAACAACTGATAACTTCACCTCAACTTTCTTTATATCCTCATAGGATTTTTCTAACTTAGATACTTTTTTCTGAATAAAGTCCTGCAGTTTCTCAGTAGGATCGAAATGAATAGCATTTACAGTAATTTCCATAGTCAAAATTTTTATTAGGTTTGACATCCCCACCCTAAGTATCGATCATTATATATTATAAAGGTATATATTTTCTATCTATGATCTCGGATGGGCTTCGTTATATATCCGTTTTAACTGCTCAAATGTGGTGTGGGTATATATTTCGGTCGCATTGAGACTCTGATGCCCGAGTAGTTTTTGAATACTCTCAAGGTTTGCATCATGGTTGAGCATCGAAGTGGCGAAAGTATGCCTAAGGAGGTGAGGAGAAAGTTTTTTCATTGTAGAAACCAACGAGAGGTTCTCTTTCACAATCTTCCTCAGCTGACCATACGTAAGTCTTTTCCCTTTGTTCCCCACAAAAAGAGCATTGTCAATTCTCTCGATTTTCTCGTCGCGAAGAGCGAGATAGCTACAAACAACATCCTGAAGTTCCTGTGCAAAAGGAATTATCCTTTGCTTGTTACGCTTTCCTGTAGCCTTTATCTCCTTGTTAACAAAATCTATCATATTGTCGTCAAGGGAAAGGAGCTCAGAAGCGCGAAGACCAGTAAGATAGAGAATATATATTATTGTACGCGCACGCACGATATTAAAATCATCTGTCTGTTCTTCAAGCTGAGAGAGGAGCTTATCCATATCCTTTTCATCAATAAACTGAGGTATGCGCTTTGGCTTCTTTGGTCCAGTGATGGTTCGGACAGGGTCTACAACAATCTCTCCTGAGAGGAGGCAGAACTTAAAGAAAGTCCTTAGCGCCACTAACGAGCGGTTGACATAAGCCGCAGAATGTTTCTCCTCCATGAGGAGAGTAATCCAGTCACGGATATTGTCAGAATCGGCAGCGACGAGCTCTCTTGGCTCAGGAAGCCCAGCGAGATAGTCTCTAAACAGCCGCAGAGTGACGGTATACGTTTCTACCGTAGACTCTGAGAGTCTTCTTTCCACTCTAATGAATTGTAAGAACTTGTCTACTATCATACGCTGTTTTCCTTTCCTTTTTCTCCGCAACAACCTTTGGGCTTACGAAAAAAAGAAAGAAAGGCACCGAAGCAAAAGACGAGGCTTTTCCTTCCATCCTTTCTCTTCAGGACAAGAGACCACTCTTCTCCATGTGTTATTTTTTGCTGAGAGAATTATTCGGTTACGAAGTTACGGATTTTTTCCGATACTACCAAATTTTCAGCAGACTTTTTTGCAATTTTTAAATTGCCAAAGTAAAACGAGATTATTCCTCGTTCTGACGGAGCTTCTGTACGTAGATAGCGTGCTCCATCTTAAGGCGCTTAAGAACAGAAGGTTTGTCAAACTGCTGGCGCGCGCGGAGTTCCTTAACTACACCTGTCTTCTCAAACTTTCTTTTAAACTTCTTAAGAGCTCTTTCAATGTTCTCGCCCTCTTTTACTGGTACGATAATCATACTTTTTTGTTGTTTTATTTTTTTAATTAGACAATAATTTTATGCCCCACGAGATATCGCAGGACAGAATACGGCTGCAAAATTACGAAAAATAAATGTAACACAATCATTTAAACCCACTTACAACCAAACTTTTTAAATTTATTAACAATTAAAACCTTTCGAATTACCATCTTTTTACTTAGCAGTAACTTCAATGCTATGTTATTTCCTTGCTACGTTGTAACAAGCATACCTCAGGAAAAACATCCATTACACCTTATCGATACCTCTTCATCTCCTCTCCAGAGACACCAGCATGGAGTTCTATAAAAGCCTTTGCCGGACTTGCTGAAATCTTTGGGATAAGCACTTCCTCCACCTGGAAGAATCCAACCTCAGACCTCATCATAATCTCTATCTTTACAGGATGCTCATCACCCTTGGTGATTCTCACCTTCTCAATAGAATGGGCTGAATATTTATGTATATCGCCCTCAGTAGGTTTTGTTGGTATTTCAAGTGGGATGCGCGCCCGACCCTTTGTCATATCACAGCCGTCTGCCACAAGAACGATGCCTGCCTCCATGGAATGTATAGGACTTATTGCCATATGGCCGAAGATGCCCTCCAAAGCGAGAGAACGTATCACCGTGATTCTTGTGATATCCTCATCGCATGGGAATATTTCACGAAGGATATCATTCATGAACGAATAAGCAATAATTCCAGAATAGAACTCATGGTTTTTCCTCGCCACAGTCATCCCACTGTCGTGGAGCAAAGCGGCAAGCATAACAGCCAATACACTGTCTGTAAGCGTCCCTGCTTCCTCATTTTCTATGCTCATCTTTATTCCCGCCTCATGTAGCAGACGAAGAATTTTCAAGGCATTGTAGCACACCTTTTTCATATGCACCGGACCATGGTCGTTGAGTCCTATGCGCGTAATGGAAACGGTATTGGCATAGTCGTGAATAGCCTTTAGTTCTCTGTTTTCTAAAAGCAGTTTGATTAGTTTAACTGGCAATTGATCGCCACTGAGCACAGTTTCTGAAATATCCTCAGTCAGTCTAAGCAATTTCTCTTCTACGCGCAGTTCTTTTTGTGATTTTTCCATACGCCAATCATTTTTTATCCACGTCAGAATCCCAAGTCATTTGCGCTGCAAGCTCGTTGATAATGCCATCAGAGAGTCCTATGGTAGGCACAGCGATGTCAGTAGCTCCAACAGCCTTTGCTATGCTCAAGAAAATAAGTGCAGCAGGCACAATAACGTCAGCACGGTCGGGACGCAAATCGAACTGCCGAATTCTCTGTTCTACAGAAAGGGCGGAGAGCGCTGAATACAGCTTTTCCAACTGTGAGAGCGTAATCCGCTCCTTTAGCTTCGACTTCTTCGGAACGAGACGGTAAAGTTTATTGATATTTCCGCCAGAGCCAATAATGGTGCAGGAGCCAAATCCTTCTGTCAGAGAACGAATCTCTGCACACATCGACTCTATCATTTCCTCTGATACCGCACCACTGAGCAGACGAAGCGTACCCACATTGAAGCTACTGCTTGCTTTCAACTCCCCATCAGAAATGAAACTGATTTCAGTAGAGCCACCACCAACATCAACATATAAGAAAGAAGTTTTCTTTCCTTTACCATCCTTCTCACCAGCCGACAAAGCGAGCAATCTCTCGATATGGTTGTCGTAGATAATCTTTGCCTCCTCTTCTCCAGAAATTATTTCAATGTCGATACCAACGTTCTTGCTTATCTCCTTCATGATTTTCTCGCCGTTCTTAGCATCGCGGAGGGCAGAGGTGGCACAAGCACGATAAGCAGCAATATCGTAGATTATCATCAGTTGTCGGAATGCCTTTGCCATTCTAATGAACTGACTCTTTCTTTCCTTGCTAACCTTTCCGTTTCGGAAAACATCAATACCTAAGCGAAGTGGAAAGCGTACGAATTGAATTTTCTGGAAATGAAGACTGCCATCCTCCTCCCTAACCACGTTCTTTATCAACAGTCGAGCAGCATTCGAGCCAATGTCTATTGCAGCAAGGTTAAAGCACTCGGGGTGCGGAGATTCTATTGTTATTCCTTTCATATTTTTTCTGTTTCCTTTCAAAATAAGTAGGTGTGCAAAATTATTTTTATAAGTAGGTGTGCA
>CALZTP010000126.1 GCA_945829115.1 uncultured bacterium
GACAACAAGCATCGGTTCACTACAGGTCAAAACACCATTTAGCAAGAAACTCCCGAGGGCGAAGCCTTGTTACAGAATACATCTCTATTGTATTTCCAAGCATCCTTCTCTCGAATTCTGAAGTCCCAATGATGTTGTTTGCCATCAATGACAGTTCCCAACTCCTACTCTTGTATGATATTGAGATGTCAAGGAAATAGTTCGGGGCGGTTCCTTCTTCGTTTGAATGAAAGAGGTTGTTCTTTACAGATACCATCCACTTCTCTGCTGGAAAGAAATGAATATCCATGTTGTGCCGCCAGTTTGAGGTGTTTCCTGAAGAGAGTTCTCTTTTTGTCAGGTTCTGCTGCTTGTAAATCTCTATTGTCGATTTTCCCTCTATGGAGAGTAGGCGAAAAGGACTCAAAGAATAGTCAAGAGCGAGTGATGTTGCTTTCATTCTTCCTTCATGCACTTCTTCTGTTACGAGCATGGAGTAGTTGCTGATGTTATGTGAAGCATTAAGGCTTACGGTGCTCTTTGCCCATGAGAATGCCTTGCTGACACGTCCAGAGAATCCTATGAGCTCGGTTGCGTATTTCTTGTCTGTTGCTGTCTGCATATAGATATTCTCCTGCAATGTTGACTGATAGAGAACATTTCCTGACATACGACTATAGAGAGGCTGAAGATTAAAGAAAATTCCGGCTACTGGATTCGCATATCTGTATGAGAAGGATGCTGATGTAGAATGAACGGTTTCTGTCTTGCCGCTGTTCACCTTCATTGTTCTGTAGCCAGTGAAGATGGGAGTGTCATAGATAGACTTTCCCTTCACGGGAGAGTTTGTGTAGCTTACAGAAGCAAAGAATGACGACACTACTGAGGGTTGCCAGTTCCAGTGCAAAGAGGGGTCAATCCAGAAATGATTACTTCCTGATTCTTTGTATTCCTGATTCGCATGACTTATCTTTGACGCAATATCTACCTTATGTTTTCCAAGCTGGAAAGAGACTGAAGGTGTCCAATATGCCTGAAGGAAACGGTATGCATTTTTCTTTTCTTCCTCATCGTCAAACGAAACGCAAATATTCTGATAGTCATAGTTGACACCAAGCATGTTATTCAGGTAATGCTTACCGATTTTCAGTTTATAGCGGACATTGTTCTGTGTAGAGAAGAAGCCAAGGTTCAAACGCTCTGTAATGCCGTTCACTGTGAGTAACTGCCCTGGCAGATAGTTGTATGTAAAAAAGCTTCTGATATTGTAGACGTTGCATTCGGAGGTGGTGTGTGACATCTGGAAGTCGTTTGTGAGATAGCGTTTTTTGGGCTTCACCACGAGGCTTGTTCTTTCTGTGTTCAGGAGCGTGCTTCCAACACTCTTCTTCATGTCGAGATATGCGCGAACATTGTTTTTTATGAAAGTTTTTTCTCCATTATATTGATAGTTTGCCTCTACCTTCCACTCACTTTTTGTGTTTGTGATGTCTTGTTCTTCTGTAATAAGGGGAAGGTCGGCAATAGTGAAGTAGGTTGTAGAACGATAGCTTTGCATCTCTGTCTTGTCGATATATCCATTCCCTTGAATGCGAAGCTCTGTCTCTTTTCCCACTTTCCACAACCAGTTTCCAGCAAAAAGGTGACTGCGGTTGAAGGTGTATCTCTCTTCTGCAATATCGGGAGATGCGGTTTTCATGAGCGAGAGAATACCTTCTTCTGTGTTGATTCTACCATAACGTGCAGTAAGGTCCATCAACTCACGGTATATCTGTTCACCGGTGTTGTTGTTCTTATATAGAAGTAATGTCTGGAAATTCTTTCTGAAGTTCATGCCTGTCAGCCTACAGTCGTATAGAGTTTCATCGCCATATCCTGAAACGATATCAGCTGCTCCAGCCCATGTGCTCTTAGCATTGTCTTTCAACACAATATTCAGGGCTGCTTGATCGCTGAACGATACTCCTCTCAGTGATTTCACTGCCTGATGATTCTCTAACACCTGAACACTCTTCACTTTATCAGCAGAGATATTATTGCTTGCAAGGCCGTATTGTGACCCCATAAGGTCAAGGCCCTCGATATAGAATTTGCTGATGCTCTTTCCTTGGTATTCTATCTTCCCATCGGCCTTTACCTCCAATCCGGGCATCTTGGAGATAACGTCTGCAATGCTTCTGTCCTGCCCCTGCCGGAACCCTGCTACACTATATGTCAATGTATCTCCCCTTTGCTTTATTCGCTGTGCCTTTACTCGCACTTCCTTCAATCTGAAGCCACTTTCTTTCAGCGTGATTGTCATACCGTTCTTAAAATCGGTGAAAGGGAGTGTCTTTCTCTCATAGCCCATGAAACTGATGTGTACGTTGTCAGGAAGAGTCCCTTCGGGCACTTTTATCTCATAGCGTCCTTTCTCGTTTGTTATGCAAAATGCCACGGTCTTATTGTTATCTACCGTCAGCACAACAGAGGCTCCATCAAGTAGCATGCCTCCCTTGCCCTTTACTGTTCCTGTAAAGGTTTGAGAGAAAGACGTTATGCAACACAGAAGTGTTAGAAACAGAATACTTATCCTCATACTAATCCTCCATCATTACTGGCTTCTGGGGGGATATTTTCTCCATTCTTCCATCTTTGCCAACAACCCGGGCACCACCTGGAAAGCCCATCCTTTTCATGTAGGCATCGTTATCTGAGTACATTAAGTCGCGCAATTCTGCTTCTAACTTCCGGGTTCCTTTTATTACTTTGTCTGTCCTCGTATATAGACTCTCGCCATTTCCGTTGCTCAGCTCAATTGCTTCAAAAGAGCAAAGACCATTATCGTCATACGCTGAAAGAATCAAGCCTGGAAGGCCTTTCAGCTTCCAGGGACCGGAAGCAAGAGGTATCTCTTCTGAAAACCATACTGTCCACGTGTGACCACGGAATGTTCCTTTCGCCATTTTGCAATTATAGTCAAGAATCACGCTGTCTTTCTCCAGAATGCTCCACTCTGGAGCTTCCGACTCCTCTTCGTAATAAATTGTGTTGAAGTGCTTACAGTAAACTGTCCGCAGCCCTTTTTCTGGAATATTCTCGTAGATTTCGTAATTGAAGTAGTTCCGTGGTAGGTTGCTGGTCTTGCCTACTATTTCCCATGAGTCTGTAATGCCGATGCTTTTAAGACTGTCCATACGCTCTTTTCGCATTTTTCTCCATTTTGAATAGAAGGATGTCTTTTTCTCACCAACCTCAAGAATCATCTCTTCTGTCCAGAAAGTATTTTTGGCAAAGAGTGTTGAAGAGGTGAAATAGTTCACCTTAAACAGTACTGAGTCTTTACTTTCTGCAAGCAACTGCTGAAAGCAAGAAAAAAGAACTATTAATATGAGTGACACTCGTTTTGTATTCATAAGTATATGCTTTAATAACCTGTTGGCGGAATTGAAAATCGCCTAAATAATTGATTAATATCATGCTTAAAAAGTTGTGCATCTCGTTGATTTTTAGTAACTTTGTAGTGCTCAAAAACATAGTTACTTATCACTCGTTATGCACAACTTGTATGCAAATTTCGTAAAAATTCTTGAGATATGCAAGGATTTCTCCAAAGATTTAGTCTATGAACCTGGAAATTTACCTCGAAGGGGTGTTGTTCCGCGTTTTCCGCAACTAAGCAAAACAAACAGTACTACCTTACAGATAGCATAACCACAAGAACGTAAATGACCGTAAATTAACCGGAAATTTTGTATTTATTGTAATAACCTACTCATATAGCTTTTCGGCTTCCGCTCCTTTTATACAGCTTCTGTGACATTAGAATCTATTTTTATTAGTTTGGCATTCTGTCTTCAATTGATTGACTGACATTCCTCCTAATTGTCCATGAGATAAGAATCCAAGGACGTAGACTTGCACTATTATACTTCTTTCTCGTATAGTAAGAGATACTGTGATAATTTCCAAACTTTCGCAAAGAAAAATTGAACAATTATCGAATTAGTTGATTTGCGTCATCTCAG
>CALZTP010000127.1 GCA_945829115.1 uncultured bacterium
TATGCATCACTAATCAATACAATCATTATAAAAATAATTTTGCACACCTACTTAGCAAAAAAGTAGGTGTGCATAAGAATTTTTATAATCCACACCTACTTTTTTCATTTTTTCTATTTTTCTTGTCACCTTTTCCTCCTCTCGGTTGTTATATAAATGAACCGGTTTCAAAACAAGATGTATAAGTAGGTGTGCAAAATTATTTTTATAATCCTTGCATCGCCTACTGCGCATTATCAGCCAGTGACAACAGTCGAGTAGGAGTCGCTACACTCCTTTATGTCACATACTGATTCTGCATCACTAATCAATACAATCATTATAAAAATAATTTTGCACACCTACTTAACGAAAATAAAAAGAAAGAAAAATGGACACACAAGTTTTTTACTTAGTATTGAAAGACATTATCAGCATCGCACTCCCATTGGTATTCGCTATTCTCCTCCCAGTAGCACTCGTATGGCTCTATTACCGCAATAAGAAACACGAGACAGAGAAACGAACAGAGATTGTGCTCGCTGCTCTTGACAAGAACCCAAACCTCGACGTTCAGGAGTTCATAAAAGCGCTAAACCCACATCGCAAGCCGCTTGCAGAACAGCTCCTCATGAGGCTACATTGGGAATTACTCGTAGGATGGGCACTAACCATAATAGGAGCTCTCTTCATAATCTCCTTCTTCACCTTCGGAGTATATTCCATCTACGTAAATCAAATCCGTGATGGCTTCTTCATGCTCATGCTCTTCTTCCTCCCTGTCTTCGGAGTAGGTGTCGGACTCCTTGTAGCCGCTAAGACATGTAAGAAAGCGCTGAAACAGCTTGAAGGAAAACAATAACGCTCTTTTCCGTTTGCACCTATGACACGGGAACAGTTCATACTATTTGTTAAACAAGAGCAGGAATCCCTACGCCGGTTCCTGCTTGCACTCTGTTGTGGGCATACAGACGATGCTGACGACATCGCTCAGGAGACATTCGTAAAGGCATATGTCTCAATGGCAGACTATGATGAAAAGGGTAGGGGAGCAATATGGCTTCGCCGCATTGCCTACACCACCTTCCTGAACTTTCGAAAGTCGCAAAAGCTACGCACAGCAGAAGTTCTCTCCAACTCTCTCCCCATCCCATCTACCGACAATGCTGATAGCTCCTTTCACAATCAAGAGCTCCATCGTGCCTTGACATTCCTTAGCGAGACAGAGCGCACCAGCATCGTGATGCATTATATAGAAGGTTATAAGATTAACGAAATTGCCGAGGTAACCCATCAAAGTGAATCGGCTATAAAGAAACAGCTCCAGCGTGGGCGTGACGAACTGAAAAAACGAATTTCCTATGATAGACGATAAAGAACTCAACACCCTCCTCTCATCCTACAACCCCACTCTCTCAGAGAATACGGAGTTTCTCCACTCCCTTGAAAAGAAACTGCATGCCATAGACGTTGTCATGGACTATAAGGCGAAAGAAACACGACACTACCGTCGCCATGCCGTGCTCTGCTTCCTTGCAGGTGCACTCATGGGCATATTCCTAACACTCTTCTCACTCCTCTTCCCATCCCCGATGGAAATTATCCTACAGACGCTGAGCCCATACGTTCCTCTGCTCCTCCTCACAAACATTCCCTTCTTTGTCTTCACTGCCTCCATTCTCCTTACTGTTTATGGTGTCTTCACACTTCTTAAGACACAGGAGTCTGACTGCTGTCAATGATAACACCTCCCTCCACCAATGTCTATCACACTAAACAAAAACTCACATTCCGCAACATGCGGCACAGTAACCTCAAAGCTCACACGCCTTGAGTTTGCACTTCTCTCTTTCCTCATTGACAATGCCAATCGTATCTGTTCTCGCGACGAGATTCTACAGTCTGTTTGGGGAACGCGCTTTCAGTACGATACTGGCACAATCGATGTCCACCTCAATGCCATCAGGAAGAAACTGAAGCTCAGTGCCGACCGTCCCATAGAAACTTTCCGAGGTGTCGGACTCTGTTATCATTCCGACCAACCCAGCACCTACTATATCTTCAATCTCAGAGCAATGGTAATTGACTGGATGAGAAGTCACGAGCAGGAGTTCCAAGAGAAAGAACTCGTTCCACAGCTGCATCTCGACCCTTTCGTGAGTGAGGTGCGAGAGCATCCCGACACCTTCCGACACATGATGGACGCAATCCTCGCCATGCTCCTCCCCTCAGCACAGCCAGGATATATCCGAATCTCCACCACTCTCAGCATCACCCATTTCTCTTTCATCATGGATATTAACGGAACGGTCAATACGCTGAAGATTCCTGTTATCTGTAGGTAATCTTAAGAAAAACTTAAGCATTGTTTCTGATTATCTCTGTAACTTTGCAACCCGAAGAATGAAATAATCAATAGAAACAAACATGAAGAAATTATTTTTAGTTTTGGTACTTGCCACTGTAACACTATGCAGTGCATACTCACAGAATGGACACAGCGACATGACATTCGCTGGAAAATCCCACTTCTTTGTAACAATGAACGGAGCACAGGTAGGAGAAACTGATATTCCGTCAGACACCCTCATCTATGCTTCAGGAGACTTTATTCTACCTGCCATGACCTACGGAAAGATGGTGATTCCTTCCTTCCAAATAAAAGGAACAAAATACTCCGGTGGATACAATGGCGTCATTTGGGATGATCAAACCTTCTCCGCCACTGCCGTAGATGCTTCAGGAGAAGAGAAAACAGTTACAGGCTCCTCCCTGAAGGGTTCCATGACTCATGAGAATGGCATCTACCGACTCGTACTCGACGTTACCTTCACCTATGGCTCCATGCCGTTCCCAATCACCTATTCCATTGAAAGCTATTATATAAAGGAATATGCAGGTGAGAACATCGTCAATGTTGGCGGACAATTCGGACCATACAAGGCATCAGTAACCCACCGCATACGCACTTACGTCGAAGAGAGCAAAACGAAACTCGATGTTGAAATTCCTGCATACACCCTTCTCAATACAGCCATAGGGGACTTAACCCTTGGTTCTTACACCGTCTGCGGATTGGAATACGACGAGGAGCGTGGCGGCTATTTTCGTGACTATTCCTCCGACAATCTCTCTATGCACTTCACAGCATCTCAGAACGGCATTGTCTCCATTGATGGCAACTATCCTCTCTCTGCTTCTGGAAACAACAACCTCCTAGTGGAAATCGCGAACGAGAAGGTAAGAATCACTAATAATTTCAAGCCAGGAGCAATGCCATTCCCTATCACTGCCGTCATGGATCAGACTGCCTCTTCAGGAATCTCTTCCCTCCACTCCTCTCCTTCCTCCACCCCTTCTTTTACTCTTGAAGGTATAAAGACACCGTCCTACTATCGAGGAATAGTGGTTAGAAACGGAAAGAAATACTCACTTCGGTAAGAATAATCAATACTCCATTCCCTGTATCAACACCCACACCTCCTTATAAAAAGGAATCAGCAACTGTAAGCCAAAAGCCTATAGCTGCTGATTTTTATTTCAGTTGTTTTTTGTTTTAAAAGGGTCAGAGGGACAGGTTCCGCTGACCCTACATATCTTGTGCGTCTTCTGTCTGACAACCATGAGAATGTGAATGAACTCGCAGGCAAATATTACCCGCCCGCAGAGTTTGTGGATTACAAGGCAACAAAACAGAGGCCTATGCCAATGCTCTATCAGAGCGGTTATCTGACCATAAAGGGATATAACGCACGTAGAAACACTTATCTTCTTGAATACCCCAACGAGGAAGTGAGAAGCGGAATGACGATACAAAGTGACTTTCCCACTGCGAAAAGTCACTTTTATCTTTATTGACCGAAATTTTGCTTTATTGACCAACGACTTTCAATGTTTTTTAGTAACTTTGCAGCCGAAATATTGTATTTTCTTTAATTACCCGTAATTATGAATAAAATTATTAGACATCTGTTATTATGCCTTG
>CALZTP010000128.1 GCA_945829115.1 uncultured bacterium
GGAAGTGAGAGGAAGCAAGAGGAAGTGAGAGGAGGTAAGAGGAAGTGAGAGGAAGCAAGAGGAAGTGAGAGGAGGTAAGAGGAAGTGAGAGGAAGTGAGAGGAAGCAAGAGGAGGTTAGAGAAAATCAAAAAGCGGCAAGAAGAAATTTCTTCTCACCGCCAAATGAACTTTATGAATTATGAAAGAGAAACTTTCCTTACTGGTGCTGGTCACGGAGCAGGTCATTGACCGTCTTCACTGGATTGAACGTTCCGAGTGGAACCTCAACAAATACAGTGTTCCAATCAGACATGGCACCGTTCCAGAGTCCAGGTAGTTCCAATGCGAGGAGTTCCTTTCCGCTCTTAGATTTTGAAGAGATGAAGCCTGTCTTTCTGTCAACAAATTCAGGAAGGTTGAAAGGCTGTCCCTTATAGTCCTTCACTGCGCACACAAGATCCACTGGATTGAAGTGTGTTCCCTCTGTGAAGTATTTCATGTATATCTCGTTTTTCTTGTCTATCTGAGAAGACTCAAGAATCTGCAGAGAGTATGTGCCATCTTCATTGTATGCCAAGAACGGACCACCGCCAGGCTCACCAACGTTCTTTACAACGCCAGCAATACGCATTGGTCTGTTCAGTTTCTTGCGAAGATAGATCACGAGGTCTGCATCTTCAAGTTCTTTGATATCTGACTTTCGGCAGCATAGATCGTCTTGTACGAACTTGATAATCTCTAAGAGATCCTCGTGTGTGTAGGTGCCTGCATCGAGGAGCTCAAGATAGCTGAATGCCTTCTTCTGAAGCTTCACAAGCACACCAGCGATTACCTGCTTCCATTCTACGGTCTCTTCCTTCAAGCGGTCTGGAACAACGTTATCAATGTTCTTCACAAAAATAACGTCAGCATCAATCTCGTTGAGATTCTCAATGAGCGCACCATGACCACCAGGACGGAACAACAGACTGCCATCCTCGTTTCTGAATGGTGTTCCGTCAGGATTTGCTGCTACTGTGTCTGTTGATGGCTTCTGCTCAGAGAAAGAGATATTATATTTAATGTTAAATTCTCCAGCATACTTATCTGCCTTCTCCGCAACCTTGTTCTTGAAGAAGTCGAGGTGCTCATGTGATACTGTGAAGTGAACGTTTGCCTCACCATTCGATGCAGCATACAAAGCGCCCTCTACAAGGTGTTCCTCCATAGGTGTGCGAGCACCGTCAGCATAGTTGTGGAATAAGAGCATTCCCTTTGGTAACTGACCATAGTTAAGACCGTCCTTTGCAAGCATACCCTTCGCAACGGTCTTGTATTTACCCTCAGCAAGGAGTTCCTTCACGCCCTTGCCTTCCTGATCCTTAAGAAGAGTGTCGAGAGCGTCATAGAAAGCGAATTTTTCGATGTTATCGAAGTATTTCTTCTCGAAGTCGGTGGTAGGAACATCGTAGTCGGCATCAGTGAAAGAGAAGATGTCTTTGAACATTCTGGAAGCAGCACCAGAAGCAGGTACGAATTTTACAATCTTCTTGCCCTCTGCCTTATATTCTTCCCATTCCTTTACATATGCCTTCACCTCATCTGCAGAAGGGGCTACAATACCCTTGCCGATGGCTGCTGGACCTTCCAATTTCAGGAAAGGAAAGCCGGTCTTAAATTCTGCGAGTTGCTGTTCGAGCTTTTCTACTGTAATGCCTTTTGCAGCGAGTTGCTGCAGGTCTTTTTCTGATAGTGCCATATTATTTATTTAGGTTTAAAGTTTTAGTTCTGGTGAGAGAAAAGAAAATAGAACATATCTATAACTCTCATCGTGGAAAGGTTTTCATTGATTCGGTTACAAAGTTAAGAATTTTTTTTCACAGTGCACAAAAAAAACGCACAATTTTCGAAAAAAAGCATGATTTTTTCACGTTTATGCAACATTGTTTGAAGAAAATCGCTCTGTTTCCCCTTTTTTAACGAAGAAAACATGGACATCCCGAATTTTTTTACTACCTTTGCGTCAACTTTCAAAACTTAATATTTTTATATTTTTGTTCTATGAAATACTCAGGTCATATCGTCAACATCCTCAACCGTAATATCTTTGATGGAGAGGTGATTGTAGAGGGTGGAAAAATAAACAGCGTACATGCTTCTGCTGCTGTTCCAGAGAACGCACCGTATATTATGCCCGGATTCATCGATTCTCATGTGCACATTGAGAGCAGTATGATGTTGCCCTCTGCATTAGCCAAGGTTGTGGTGAAGTCGGGCACCATAGGTGTTGTCTCCGATCCTCATGAGATTGCTAATGTTCTTGGTGTCGACGGTGTTGACTATATGATAGAGAACGGAAAGACGTGCATGTTCAATTTCTGCTTCGGAGCACCATCGTGTGTACCATCGTGTAGCACAGATATAGAAACCTCTGGTGCTGTGATAAACAGCACGCAGATTGCAGAGATGCTGAAACGTCCAGAGATTGGCTATCTCTCGGAGATGATGAACTTCCCTGGTGTATTCTCTTCTGACCCAGAGGTGATGGCAAAGATACAAGCTGCGAAGGATTGCGGAAAACCTATTGATGGACATGCTCCTGGACTCCTTGGCGACGACCGCCGCCGCTATGCCTCTGCTGGTATCTCCACCGATCATGAGTGTAGCAGCATAGAAGAGGCGCGTGACTGCATTCTCTCTGGCATGAAAGTGCTTATTCGTGAGGGCTCTGCAGCTCGCAACTACGATGCGCTTATTCATGTGCTCCGTGAGTATCCTGATAGCGTGATGTTCTGCACAGACGATTGCCATCCTGATGACCTCGTTCGTGGACATATCAACACTATTGTTGCAGAGGCTTTGGCAGACGGCTATGACCTTTGGGATGTGCTCCGTGCTGCTTCGCTCAACCCACAGCTCCACTACAATCTCGATTGGGGACTCCTCCGTGAGGGTGACCCAGCTAACTTCATCCTCGTAGACAACCTGTCTCACGACTTCAAAGTCCTTACCACCGTGATTAACGGTGAAGAGGTGTATTCAATAAACAACACCACCCCTGAAACCTCAAACTCAAAATCCTCAAAAGATACCCCAGCAATCAACTCTGCCCCTGCAGAAACATACCCAAACCATTTCCTTGCGAAGCCTATCTCTGCCAGTGATATCGCTACTGTCATCAATGCTGGGGACACTATCCACGTTATACGTGCCTTTGACGGTAGCCTCTTGACGGAGAAGGAGTCTTTAACCGTCCTTGATGACGTTACTTCCACAAATGAATGGCTCTCTTCTGACATCCAAAAGATCGTTGTTTACAATAGGTATACTGAAGGTGCGAAACCAGTTGTTGCTTACATCCGAGGCTTTGGAATCACCAATGGTGCTATCGCAGGCTCTGTCGCTCACGACTGCCATAACATTGTGGCAATAGGCTCTTCCGATGAATACCTCCTACGTGCCATAAACAGAATCGTAGAGATGAAGGGTGGACAAGTGGCTATCTGCGAAGACGAGCAGACAGAAATCCCTCTCCCAGTAGCAGGAATACTCTCTCCTCTCGATGCTGAGGAGATTGCACACCGTACGCTTTATCTTCACGAAACGGCTCGCCGTGCTGGTTGTACGTTCAATTCTCCGTTCATAACCATGGCATTCATGTCTCTGCCTGTAATCCCAAAACTGAAGCTCACCGATCGTGGTCTCTTTGACTGCTCTTCATGGCAGTTCTTAGAGAAATAATTCATCAAGATATTCCTAAGTAGGTGAACAAAATTAGTTTTATAATGCGGGTGTTATTCTCATGTGTGTA
>CALZTP010000129.1 GCA_945829115.1 uncultured bacterium
TCAAAGAGGTCGTCACAGCTGGTGAGCCCGAGAGAGAGCGTCATGCCAAGCATTGCGGCGCCAACCTTATATTTAGAAATCATTTTATTCATAAATCGTAAAAAATTTATTTTCTTAGTTTTCTCTGATTAGAATTCCACCTTGGCACCGAGAGTGAAGGCACGTGTCTGAGGAGCAGAATCTACGTTGCGCTCCATATGCTCACGCTCACCAGCGATTGTAAGGAGACCGCTGCCATTAGCATAGATCTGGAGACCCTTTACTACGCTCTTAGGACCGAAGAGAGACTTGCAGAAATCGTAAGTGATCTGAACGCGGTTAAGATCAATGCGGTCTGTCTTGTACATCCAGTAATCAGATGTTCTGAAGTTGTTGTCTGGGCTCTGTGTTGTGAGACGAGGGTAAGAGATTGGATCACCATTCTCATACTTCTCCTGAGTCCATGCTCCAAGCACTACGTCACTGTACTTGCGCTCTCCATATACCCAGTCGTAAGTAGTGTCCTTAATGCCGTTGCCACCGAACTGGCCTGTGAGCATTGCGAAGAGAGTGAAGTTCTTGTACTTAAGAGTAAGGTTAAGACCACCATTGAACTTAGCACCCCAACGTCCGAGAACAACCTGGTCCTTAGTGTCGATAATGCCGTCACCATTCTGGTCCTTATACTTCAAGTCACCAGGCTTAACAGTAGCGAAAGAGCTCTTTGCCTCTGCATTGTCAATCTCTTCCTGTGTGTTGTAGTAGCCGAGACACTCAAGACCCCAGAGGGCGTCTGTTGCCTTGCCCTCAGAGCGCTGGTATTCAAACTCTACGTTCTCTGCCACGCGGAGGTTCTTAGAAGAGGTTGTCTGTCCGAATGCCTGTACACCCCATTCAAAGTCACCAGCCTTGTCGTTGTAGCCTACTGCGAAGTCTATACCCTGACGGCGGTTCTTGCCGTAGTTGATATAAGGAACGAAAGTAGAAACAGGCCAATAGGTATGCATATAGCTTGGGTAGATATAGTCTGGCTGTGCGAGGAGACCGTCTGTGGTTGTGTTGAAGTAGTTAACCTCGAATGTGAGACGGTTCTTAAGGAAAGCAGCGTTGAGACCAACATTGAACTCCTTGCGCTTTATGAAGGAAAGGTCGTTGTTGCCACCTCTCTGTGAGTCAGAAGTCTGAATAGAGTTGTTTGCGTCAGACCATCCCCACCATGTACCTGTTGAAGTGAAGATTTCCTTGTACATATAGTACTCAGCGATGTCGAGGTCCTGGTTGAGAACGGTGTAACCTGCTGTGAGACGGAGGTCGTCAAGCCAGTTAACGTCTTTCATGAACTCCTCAGAAGTGAGGCGCCAGCCGAGAGTAAGAGAAGGAGAGATAGCATTGCGGTTTCCTTCTGGAAGCTTAGCAGAGTGAACAACGTTTGCAGCAAGATCTACATAGTACTTGTGTGCGTAGTTGTAAGACCCCTGGAGACCGAGGTTTGCGTTGCTGATCTTGTGATATTCACCGCTGATGGTCTGCTGATAACCGTTAGCAACGAGAGTTGCATGGAGGTTATGACTTCCCCAAGAGTTCTTATAGTCGAACTGTCCTGTCCATGCGATTGTCTGCTGTTCAGCAGATTTGCTTGAGTTGAGAATACCAGTGTGCTTATCCTGTCCGAACTGTGTCAGTGTTCCAACTGCTTGAGAGCCGTTGAAGTCGGTCCAGTTAACACCGAAGGTAGCATACGAGTCGTTGAGAGATGTAGAGTAAGAAGTCTTGTAGTCAACGGCAAACATTGTCTTGAAAGTAAGACCCTTGAGAATAGAGTTCAAGTCGAAGTTCACACCTGCATCGAACTGCATCTGACGGCTTGTCCAAGTGTTATAGCCTGCACAGTACATATCAGCGAAGGCATTTGACTGATCTTCCTGAGTAGCTCCGAGGAAGTAGTCGCCAGCAGGGAGACCAGCAGGATTGTGAATCACATTACGTGAGTTCTGAATGAGCGCAAGAGAGTTTACGTCCATAGGGTCAATGAGTGAAACCGGAATGAACGGAGCCACACGGTTTGGACGAAGTTTAGATGCTGCGCTCCAGAATTCTGAGTTAGAGCCGTGCTGGTTGTAATAAGTAGCGTTTGCGTTTACCCAACCAGAAGCCCAGTCAGAGAGCTGGAGGTCGATGTTACCGCGAACATTCAGGCGATCAACGTAGTTGTTCTTTCCTTCTCCGAAGTTGAAGAAGTCACCCTGTCGGTAGTAGCTTACGTTTGTATAGAACTGAGCGAACTTACCACCGCCCTGGAACTCTGCAGTCACATCGTAGCGAGACTTTGTTTTGTTCAGGTAGTCAGAGGTATAGAACTGCTGGTTTGGATAACGGTAAGGGTTTGTTCCTGCAGCAGTGTTATAAATCTGCTCTTCTGTGAACTTTGTTGCGAGTCCGTCGTTGATGAGTGCCTGATTGTACAGGGTCATGTACTGAGCACCGTCAAGATATGTTGGGTATGCCTTTGCAACATCCATGGTGTAGTTGGCACGAGCTGTTATCTTGAGAGGAGCAACTGTACCACGCTTTGTGGTGATGAGGATTGCACCCTTTGCAGCACGACTGCCATAGAGAACGACAGCAGATGCGCCCTTCATGAATGTGATGTCCTCTATCTCGGTTGGGAGAACGTTGTTTGCGTCACGAGGAACACCATCAATGATTACGAGTGCCTCACCTTGGTTCCACAACTGACCGTTGTAACCTGCTGTGAGGGCAGCCATATTGTCAAGGCTATAGGTGTTGTAGTTCTTCTCCAAAAGCTCTCTCACGTTTACCTTGCTGACAGGCACCACTACATCACGGGCATCAGCCTTGCGGAAAGCCACATTGATGGTATCAGCCTTTGTCTCAGCAGCTTCCTGTGCCATCATGCCTTGTGAAAGCAGCACGAAGAGTGAAAGGGGAAGAATACCTTTGTATTTTGAAATTATATTGTTCATAAAGTTTTTTCTTCTTTATCTTATTCTTTAATAGAGTTGACTAACACCATTACCATCCTGGGTTCTGGAAGAATTCCGGATACATGGATGTGTCCTTCTTCTTGAGTGGCATCCACCAGTGCTTCTGAGTGAAGTTACGTGTGAGGATTGTCTTCTCTGACCAGCCGGAAACGAGAGTCTCCTTAGGATTCTTAGGATCAAGCTTTCCTGCACGCACAAACTCCTGAGCGGTCTTGATGTTGTAAGGAGCCTTATCGAGGAGGAGCCAACGGCGAAGGTCGTTGAAACGGTGTCCCTCGAAAGAGAGCTCTACTGCACGCTCTCTGCGAAGCTCGTCCATGAACTTGTTCTTGTCAGAAGTGAACTTAGCAGCTACGTCTGCCACACCAGCACGCTGACGAATTTTGTTTACAGCGTCAAGGGCAGTGAGAGAGCACTTTGCTGAAGTAGATGCACCACCGATAGCAGCACAAGCCTCTGCATACATAAGGTAGCAATCAGCGAGTCGGAGATAAGGAACATCAATATAGAGCTTCATGTAAGTGCCACCCATGTCGTAGTTGTTTGCGAGCATTGGTATGAACTTATAGAGGAAATAACCTGTGCGGCTCTCGTTGATATCGTCACGGTAAGTACCTCCAGTATAGAGGTTTGCGTAACGGTTGTCCTCTGGCTCGATTGTTCCTTCAACTACTTTCACTCCGTCATAAACGATGTCGTGATAGAATCGAGGGTCACGGTCTTTCCAAGGATGTGTTGGGTCGAAGCCTGACTCTGGGTCGTTGAGAGGGAGACCGTTAGCCAT
>CALZTP010000130.1 GCA_945829115.1 uncultured bacterium
AAGTTACAAAGAAAATATAAAATCGCCAAATGTTTGACCGTATTTCTTTTTAGGGCAACAGATTTTTCTGATGTTTCTTTAATTCAGTTGAATCAGTGACATCCGTAATCACTAACTAATATTATAACGACAACTAAGACAACCAAGACAACCTTGACATTGAAAATCTTAACTTTTATCATTGACCTTAACCTTCACAAGTAGACAAAAAGAGGGTGTGATGACACACCCTCTGAAGATTATGAACGTTTTCGTTAAGCCAAATGAGCTGTGATGAGCTTGCTCAATCACAGCCATGGCGAGAAAAGGTCGGCAAAGCCAACGTTTTGAGTTTTTTCTATTGTTTGTTGAAATTAAACCAGCGTTTCTTGTTATTCCTCGGAGTAAAGACCGAGAGAGAGGTATCGCTCTCCCGTATCGGGGAGAAGGGTAACGATGGTCTTTCCAGCATTCTCTGGGCGCTGTGCAACAAGACTAGCGGCATGAAGGGCAGCACCACTGGATATGCCTACTAAAAGACCTTCTGTCTTTGCAGCAAAGCGGGAGGCGGCAAAGGCGTCTTCTGTGCTCACACCGATAATTTCGTCTACAACAGAGGAATTGAAGTTAACTGGCACAAAGCCGGCACCGATGCCTTGAATCTTATGCGGTCCAGATGGCTGTCCCTGAAGAACGGCAGAGGTGGAAGGCTCTACGGCAATAATCTGGATGTTTGGATTGTGACTCTTCAGTGTCTTTCCGACACCAGAGATAGTGCCACCAGTACCTACACCAGCCACGAAGATATCCACCTTGCCATCTGTCTCTTCCCAGATTTCCTCGCCCGTTGACTGCTCATGGATAGCAGGGTTAGCAGGATTCTCAAACTGTTGAGGAATAAAGCTTCCATCTATTTCTGACTGAAGCTCCTTAGCCTTCGCAACACTACCAGACATTCCAGTGCTTCCCGGTGTAAGCACCAGTTCTGCTCCGAGAGCCGAGAGCAGCTGTCTTCTCTCTATGCTCATGGTCTCTGGCATGGTGAGGATGAGTCGATAGCCTCTAATGGCGGCAATGAGAGCGAGTCCGATGCCTGTGTTTCCGCTGGTAGGCTCAATGATTGTTCCGCCAGGCTTGAGAAGTCCGTCAGCCTCTGCCTGATTAATCATAGACAGAGCTGCCCGTGCTTTCACACTTCCCGTAGGGTTGAATTTCTCTACCTTTGCAAACAGAGTGGCAGGGAGGTTCTTTTTGCTGCTGAAACGTGATATCTCAACGAGAGGGGTGTTACCAATTATATCAATAAGACTTTTTGCTTTCATAATTGATTGATTTTTTTGATTGTTATTGTTTAAGGTGGGTTATATTAAGGGGTGAAAAATCCCGAAGTTTTACGCTCTATTTCTCCAAAGCCTGGGCAATGTCGGCAATAATATCGTCAATATGCTCTGTACCGATGGAGAGGCGGATGGTGGAAGGAGTGATATGCTGAGCGGCAAGTTCCTCTGGAGACATCTGTGAATGGGTAGTGGTGTAAGGATGTATCACAAGACTCTTCACGTCTGCAACGTTTGCGAGGAGAGAGAAGATCTGCAGAGAGTCTATGAACTTCCAGGCCTCTTCCTGACCACCTTTTATCTCAAAGGTGAAAATGCTGCCAGCACCGTTAGGGAATAGCTTCGTATAGAGGGCATGGTCAGGATGAGAAGGGAGGGAAGGGTGGTTGACACGCGCTACCTTTGGGTGATTCGCCAGAAACTCCACAACCTTCAGTGCATTTGAAACATGACGCTCTACACGCAGAGAGAGGGTCTCAAGACCTTGAAGGAGTATGAACGCATTGAAAGGAGAGAGTGTGGCTCCCGTATCGCGTAGAATGACGGCACGTATTCTTGTTACGAACGCAGCCTTGCCAGCAACGTCTGCAAAGACGGCTCCATGATAGCTTGGGTCTGGTTTTGCAAGGGTTGGGAAGCGGTCTGGTTGCGCTTTCCAGTCGAAGTTGCCACCGTCAACAATCACTCCACCAAGGGAGCTTCCATGCCCGCCTATGAACTTCGTTGCGGAATGCACAACGATATCAGCACCATGCTCTATCGGGCGGATGAGGAATGGGGTTGCAAAGGTGTTGTCAACAATAAGAGGAATACCGTTCTTATGTGCTATCTCTGCAAGTGCGTCAAGGTCTGTTACGTCAGAGTTCGGATTTCCAAAAGTCTCTACGAACAATGCCTTTGTCTCGGGGCGGATGGCTTTCTCCACTTCCTCAAAGTTCCTAACGTCAACGATGGTGTTGGTGATGCCCTGAGTAGAGAGGGTATGGGTAATGAGGTTAAACGAACCACCGTAGAGATTGTCGGCTGCCACAACGTGGTCGCCTGCCTGAAGAATGTTCTGCAGGGCGTAGGTGATGGCAGCGGCTCCACTGGCAACGGCAAGACCAGCAACACCACCTTCAAGGGCAGCAACACGCTCTTCAAAGACACCCTGTGTGCTGTTTGTCAGTCTGCCATAGATGTTTCCTGCGTCACGGAGTCCGAAGCGGTCGGCTGCATGCTGAGAGTTGCGGAAGACGTATGATGTGGTCTGGTATATAGGTACTGCGCGTGCGTCTGTTGCTGGATCTGGGTTTTCTTGTCCGACGTGAAGCTGGAGTGTTTCGAAATGAAGTTTGTTTCTTTCCATAGTTGTATCCTTTCTTTTTATTTATTATGTTTATTATTTTTTCTGTTTTTTCGAGTGTCAAATTTGTCCTTAGGACTCGCACGAAGGAAAAAGTGAGTGTCATTTCGTTGTGAAATGAAGTTTCACATAAGAAATGGCTCACGGTGATTGTAAATCATTTTCCGAGTGCAAAGGTACAAAGAATATATTTTTCTCACAAGATATATCGAAAATTTAGAAAAAATAACTATCTTTGCAGCGTGAAACAGAATATTCCTACTGTTTTGTGTAATAAAAAGGTATAAATATAGAACGTAAAAAATGAAAGATATGGAAAGTCTTGATAAGGTAGATCTTCAGATTCTGCGCACCTTGCAGGAAAATGCACGTCTAACGACAAAAGAGCTCGCTTCTCGTGTCAGCCTTTCGTCAACACCAGTTTTTGAACGCCTGAAGCGTTTGGAGAGCAATGGTTATATAGAGAAATATATTGCGGTGTTGAATGCGGATAAACTCAACCAAGGGTTTATTGTCTTCTGTCATGTAAAGATGAGTAAGCTGAACAAGGATATTGCAAAAGATTTCACCGAGAGGGTGAAGCGCATCCCAGAGGTTACGGAATGTTACAATGTCTCTGGGCATTACGACTACATGCTGAAGATTCATGCTCCGAACATGAAGTACTATCAGGAGTTCGTGCTCAATGTGCTTGGCACTATCGACAACCTCTCCTCTCTCGAGAGCACCTTTGTAATGGACACCATAAAGCACGATTTCGGCATCACGATCTAATCAATTACAGTGATATATATAAATAGGTGTGATTAATCTTCAGTATAAGATTTGAGAGATGCCGTTCTGGCTGGAGGCCAGTATTTGAGTAACCATGGGGAAATGCGTCAGCATTTGCCTATGGATTTTGCCCATCAGCCCTACATCTGGCTGGAGGCCAGTATTTGAGTAACTTTAACTTTGCAGCCGAAATGAGGGAAGTGAATAAATGTTAATTA
>CALZTP010000131.1 GCA_945829115.1 uncultured bacterium
CAGTTATAAAAACGTTTTGCAAGTATGGTCAGGCGGTCTATTTACCGATGCAAAAATTCTGGAAGATATTTCCAAGTACTTCGTTTGAAGTTATTTCGCCACCCGTTATCTCTGCAAGGTGATGGAGGCACTGACGGAGTTCTTCAGCTACGAGGTCGCCAGGTATGTTCTGCTGGAGAGCATCGATGCTTCTGGTGATGTCATCGAGAGCAGTATCGAGAGCTTGTTTATGGCGGAGATTGGTGATGAGCACTTCGTTCTCTTCTACCTTCGGTGATGTTTCAAGGAGTTTTGAGAGGAGGTTGGAGAGTCCGGTGCCGTTTATTGCTTGGAAATCATTTGTTTTGTTTGTGAGGAAGATTGTTTTCTGATTTTTCTTAGGGGTGAAAGAAGGGTAGGGGACACCTGGTTCGTTCATGAGAATCACCACCTTCGCCTTCTCTGCAGCTCGCAAGGAACGTTCTATGCCCATTTTCTCTATCACATCGTCGGTCTTTCTGATGCCCGCAGTGTCTATGAAACGAAAGGTGATGCCATTGATATTAATGGTGTCTTCTATCACGTCACGCGTGGTTCCCATGATGTCAGAAACGATTGCCTTGTCGTCGTTGAGAAGGAGATTGAGAAGAGTGGACTTTCCAACGTTTGGTGCTCCGAGTATGGCAACCGGAATACCGTTTTTTACCGCATTACCGTCAGAGAACGAATGTGAGAGATGAGAGATTTCTGCTTTGATCTCCTGTGCCAGAGAGAAAAGCTGCGCTCTGTCGGCAAATTCCACATCCTCCTCAGAGAAATCGAGTTCCAGTTCAAGGAGTGAAGTCATTTCAAGAAGCTTCTCACGAAGGAAAGAAAGCTTCCGAGATATGCCACCCCTCATCTGCATGATGGCAATGTTATGTTGCGACTCGTTTCTCGATGCAATAAAGTCAGCCACCGCCTCTGCTTGTGAAAGGTCCATCTTTCCGTTTAGGAACGCCCGTTGCGTATATTCCCCAGGAGTTGCCATCCTGCATCCGTGTTTTATTAGGAGATCAACGACCCTTTGCAGGATGAATGACGAGCCATGGCATGAAATCTCCGTGGAGTTTTCTCCAGTATATGAATGAGGAGCATGGAAGACAGAAACCATCACTTCATCGATGATTTTCTCTCCGTCTGTGATACTTCCAAAAGATAGCGAATACGGTTTAGCTTCCGACAGTTTCTTTCCCCGCTTTGAAGAGAAGATTTTGTCGGTTATATCGATAGCATCCTTTCCAGATACGCGAATGATACCAATTGCGCCACCGGTAGCCGTAGAGATGGCGCAAATGGTATCAGAGATAGTGCAGGTATACATATAAAAGTTTTTTTCTTCTGTGTTATATTCTTTCCAATACGAGTTTTATAAGGTCATCAATCTGATTCTTATATCCCGTGTTCATTTCCTGAGCATAACGGTTGGCAATAACCATGCAGCAAGTCATTGCCTTATGTCCAAGGAGAGCAGCAAGTCCGGCAAGTGCTGAAGACTCCATCTCGAAATTGCATACCTTCAGTTCTCTTCCAGAAGGTTCGAGATATCTGAAAGCCTCTACTTTCTGGTTCTGCTCTGGATCTTGAATGCGTAACCGCAACTGTCTGCCTTGAGGTCCATAGAAGCCGCCACAAGCAATCGTGATGCCCCGAACCATGTCGTTACCAGCAATTCTATTTATGAGCTCTGTTGATGCCTTAGCGACATAAGGAGCACCTTTTTTCTGTGACCAAGACATGTGAGAAACGAATGCTTTTTCCATATCAAGGTCGCAAACCTCGTCTCGGCGGTCGTAATAGTTCAAAAGACCATCGAAACCAATGCTTTTCTCAGAAGCAATGAACGTGCCGATTGGTGTTTCTGGCTGCAAACCGCCACATGTTCCGATGCGCACTATTTCCAGCTGACGGAAATGCTCGTTTTCTGTTCGTGACTGGAAGTCAATGTTTGCAAGCGCATCGAGCTCATTCATCACAATATCTACGTTGTCGCAACCGATACCTGTAGACTGAACGGTGATACGCTTACCTTTGTAAGAGCCTGTGATGGTATGGAACTCCCTACTTTCAACTTCGTTCTCAATAGAGTCGAAGTGTGAGGCAACGAGAGACACTCTTCCAGGATCGCCAACAAGAATCACCTTGTCGGCGAGAAATTCTGGTTTTAGATGAAGATGGAACACACTGCCATCGGCATTTATTATGAGTTCCGATTCTGGAAAATGTTTCTTTGTCATGGTAAGAATTTTTTTTTATGGTTAAGAGATTCTGCGCTATTATATATGAATAGAATACGTTTCCGTATGAATAGCCTGCGTTTTCGTATAAATAGCATGCTTTTACATGTAAACGAAAAACCGTTACTTGCTTTCAAGCACACGAATTTGCTTTGCAGAATCGTGTATGGAGGAGAGTAGGGTAGAGCGCTCTTTCTCTAATTCTAAGATAGTGTTTGCAAGTTGGTCTCTGTTAGAATTATTGTTTGAATGGTAGAGCCTACGGTATTCGTTCAACTGTCGAGAAAGGGCAGAGAGTCTGTTCTTTTGATCTATATAGTTAATGAATTGATTTTTTGCCTCTTCTGTCTTGAAATCGTTTACGGAATGATATACGATCTTATTGTTTACGATGAACGAGAGATTGTTTTTTTGTGGATTTGAAGAATTTTTTTTCTTCATCTGTTCAACAGTTCCGAGAATCTCCTTTCGTTTGCTATCAGACGTCCAAGTATCTGAGATAGCAGATATTAACGCTAAAGACTTTAACCGTTTTGGTTCTGTTGTCTCAGCATCGTAGAAAGTCCAAGGTTGTTCAACACTCATGGTGTATATGCACACCTTTCCTTTCGGCTGCCTACGTTTTGTTGCCAGCCATGCAATATGAGACATTTCGTCTTCAATATAATAGACATCATCTTCGTCAGAGTTGAACGGGAACGGAAGTCTTTGCGGCTCGAGGAAAGAGTTTGTCTCAGAGTCGTAGATGGTTGTGTAGAGCGACTGTGATTTATCTGCCTTTTCAGAGTTTTCATTCTCTTCGTCTTCAACATCTTCTTGTCTAATGTTCGAAGAGAAATAGAGCGTCATACCGTCAGGCATCAGAACAGGATGAGAAAAATTGAAGTTGTCGCCATTTATCACCACCTTTTCTGGTTCGCTCCATTTATCTGCCAGAAGCGACTGTCTATAGATAAAGCTCTCACCGTTGCTTTCTTTAGAAGAATATAGTCGCATATCGCCGAAGTCATTCTCGTAGACCACAGCACCAATTTTCTCGTTGAAATATAGTTTTCCCATGTAAGAAGGCATCGGGAGATGATTCAGCAATTCGTTTTCGCTGACAACAATACTGTCAACAATCATTGTCTTGCATATTGGATTGTTTGTCCAACGAGAGAAATCTTCCTGCTCAACCTTTTTCTTCACGGCCTTCCTTCCACGCCGACTGTAGCAAGGGCAGGAGGAAGAAAGCACAAACAGGAAAAGAAAAGCAAGAGAGCAAAAACGTAGGGATGAAAAACTGCACAAAAGAGAAATGTGAAATATCCTATTTATCATAATGGTAATTCTGTATTAAGTTTTATTGTTTTATTTTAAGATATGTTTACTCCTTATTTATATA
>CALZTP010000132.1 GCA_945829115.1 uncultured bacterium
ATGCGCAGTAGGCGATGCAAGGATTATAAAAATAATTTTGCACACCTACTTATTGGCAAGATCTTGTTGGTGCAGTGTTGCAAAGTTCTGAAACACTTTTTCTCCATGTGTTTTTCGCAACTTTCACTATGCAACCGCATCTCACCAATGAACTGATTACTTGCCTTGCAGAATGCTCGCTCGAATAATGAACAGAGAAATCATTGAACGTGAACACTTCTGGAAGTTTCTCGTATCTCTCCATCAGCTTCGACTTCCTCTGACGAGGCATACCCTCAATCGGCTGACTGTTCCACAGGTCCAACAAGCGGTTTCCCCATGTGCGGATGGAGATATACATCAGCCAGTCGCCAATCAGCGTTGCGAAGGCCTTGTCTTCGTCGGTGATTGTGAGAACGCCCGTGGTGGTGTAGGTGTCATATTCACGAGCAAGGATTCTTGGAAGCGTGTAGCGAATCATATATAGCGGAATGCGCTTGCGGAAATACTCACACAGCTTATCCTCCTCAATGCTCGCCTTCATCGCCTGCTCAGCACACCAGTTATAGACATGGCGCACAAGCGGTTCACAAGGAATGATGCCTGCAAGAGTGTCGAACTTCTTCGTCAGCTCCACAATCTGCTGCTCCTCTTCTGTGAGCTCTTTCTGCACACCCTTTATCGGCTGGTCGCCCTCATAGTCAATCATCTTTCCTGGCGAGTCAGGCATCAGCCAAATAGCCAGTCGGGTGATGAAACCATCGTTAAGAGACGTTGCACGTACTTTTTTTAGTACCGTATCCATCGTAGAGGAAACCACCTGATTCCAGTTGATCTGTATAATACCGTTTGCTGAACCATTGTTAGCAAAGTCAACACCTGCACACTCGTTTTGGAACGACTTCAACTCAAGGTCGAGCTTACCTGCCCAACTGCCCACCTGTGCACGCATGGCAGTAGCTAACTCCGTCTCCATGGTGTAGAGATGCAGATGCTCACCATCTGGGTTGTCTGGATCAACAGCATTGATAAGTCGGTTGTAGAGCACATGGTTGGAAATTGTGCTTGGCACATAACGTATGCAGCACTTCGGCTTCTCCGTCACCTGCGACTCCTTCTTCCCCTTCGTCAACTCAGCCTTCTCCTTCTGTGCGGCATACTCACGCTCCATCGCTCTGCCAATCTCGTCTTGTTGCTTTAGCCGATACATTATAACATCGTCAAGGTCTTTAAGATACGATTTACCCGAGGCTGGATTACCAACAAGATAGACAATATACGAAAACCTGTACAAACGAGCATCATAATGCTTGAACTTACAGCGAGTCAAATACGTACCATACATCGCCCCTGAGGTCAGAATACCGCCAAGCTTCATCTCATTCTCAACACGCCCCAAAGCAGCTGCGTAAGGGTCGCGAACAACACCGTCAGCATTCATCTCTGGGTGTAGGAACGGCTTCAGTCGCTGCCACCAAGCTTGATAGTCAATCTCCTCTGGCTCAACAGTATCATCGGTCTTTGGGTCAGAGAGAGAGATGCCACACTTTCCACAAGCCTTGACAACACTGTCTGGGAAGTTAACCGACTTTCTCAGCCTCACCGCACCAGCAACGAGGCTCTCAATCTCCCCAGGTGCTCTGCCGTCAATCTCCTTCGCTGTCTCACTCTGACGCACTGTCCAGAGCAGCTGACTGTAGTCGTTATCGCAGATATGGCGAAGGTCGTTAGACATCTCCTGAATGCGGTGGTGGCGGAGACCTTGCTCCGCTTTACCACCTTTCATCGCTTCATACGCATCAACAATCTGCTTGTATGGCACACCCCTGAATGTCGCGCATACCTTCTTCTCGTCATACACATATTCTACATCACTCGTCGATGCAGCACTCGCTGTCGATACACCTTTCGATACTTTGCCTTTAGACGTACCTCTACTACCTTTTCGGTAACTTTCTCCATACTTCTTTTCGTAGTCTTCATTATTGTAATCAAAAATAAGGTTGTTAATAAACAGAATATCTTCTTTGCAGGGGCAATAGCTCGCTCTGGCTGCATCTTTGCAGGCAGGGTCAGGGGCAATACCAAGAATTTTGCACATTCGCTCCTGATTCTCGGCAATGTTGCCATCAAGGTCTGCCTTGCAAACGAGCTTTAGACCATGCCCAGAGGCAGTCACGAATGCCATCATGATCTTATCGTCAACACCGGCTTCCTGAGCCTTTGCAAGGCACTCCTGCCAAAGAGTCGTGGGCTGGTCGATATGGTCTATGTCTATGATGTAGAGACCGTTAAGAACGGCATTGGCATTGTTGCGCCACTTCTGCTCCTTCTCGCCCTTCTTCTTCTGTGAAGGCATGAAACTCGCTTGAAACATTATGCAGGGCAGCTTTCCCTTGGCTTTATTCTTCTCGTTTTCGAGCACCTTGCGGAGAGCATCGTCTGTAGCAAACTCCAGAGAGTTTTCACATTCCCTTGCTTTTATTATCGCCTCCCGCACCTTAGCCGAGGTTGTCAGCCGCTCAAAAACCTTTTCCGTCAGTGGCTGGCAGGGCGATTTTATGTCTATACTGTAATCTATCATGGTTGTGTTTATGTTATTTGAAAAGTTTCTTAAACTCCTGCAAACATGTTGACAGCTTGAAAGAGGCATTGGTCACTATAGGCTCTGGCTTCACGGCATCGGCATATTCGATGGTTATCACCGCCATCACAAGCCTCTGGTCGCTATCTGCCACCACCTTTATGTTCGGTGTCTCTAACAGCACTCTGCCAACAGGTATCTCTGGTATCTTGCGACCGTTCTCCTTCGCCAAAAATGAAAAATCATCAATCATATCAGCGATTGGGTCGGGGGAGTTCTTCTGAGCAACGAGGTGGGCAACAAGTGAGGAACTTTTCTTGCCCTCTGTCTCGTAAATCTTTGACTGCCTACGTGTACGCACATTTTTTTGCACTGCCTCACCAGTCTTGTAAGGACTAAAAGAAAACTCGTTGTTTTCGTAATCGAAGCATGCGCTTCCCTTGACGGTTTTTAAATTCTTTTTCATGTTGTGTTGATTTAATTTTTTAACGCGAATTAATACAACCTACCTTTAGATTGTTTTGAAAATTCAAGTTTGATAGCATGGGGAAGTCGTTTTTCCCTATATACGTCATTTTTATACCTTCCCCATGCTTGCAGTTTAGAACACCTGCTCAACTTTTTTCACCGACCAGCAGTTTATCTCCGTGTTGTAGATCTTCCTGCCGTCCTTCGTGTTATACGCCCTTACCGTTGAAGCGTACATCACCTCTACGACATCGCCAGCTTTGAGACCGTTGAGTTGCGACACCTTCTCGCCACGGAAGCGGAGAAGGAGTTGGTTCGGATACTGAACATTCATGTTCTCCTCAACAATCACCTCCTGTGATTGCCAATTACCTCTTTCAGAGGTTCCCTGCTGCAATGGCAGGATTTCCTTGATTTTGTAGTTCATAGTTTTTCTGTGTTTGAATTAATAAATAAATGTGTTGTGTTGTTGACAGCTCTACTTAGTGTTTACTGAAAAATTTATAATTCATTGATAATTAAGATTATATAAC
>CALZTP010000133.1 GCA_945829115.1 uncultured bacterium
AATGCGCAGTAGGCGGTGCAAGGATTATATAAATAATTTTGCACACCTACTTAATTCTTTGCCATTGCTTGAAACAGCCCTTTGAACTGCAGGAAGTTATCGAGAACAATGGTATGCTGACAATGAGGCACAATAGTTTTTGCCATGCCTCCAGTGGCAACTACCTTAAACTCCTTTCCAAAGGATGCTGAGAGACGATCTATTATACCGTCCACCATTGCTGCCGTTCCATAGAGAATGCCACTTTGCATGCATTCCAACGTATTCCTACCAACCATATTCTTTGGTTTCTCAATGCTGATTACTGGAAGCTGGGAAGCACGCGAGCTGAGAGCAGTTAGTGAGGTTTTCACACCAGGGATAATCATTCCTCCAAGAAAGGTGTTATGATCGTCAACAATGCCCACTGTGGTTGCTGTTCCCATGTCAAAAACAATAACCGGAACACCATAACTGGCAGCAGCCCCAATGGCATCAGCAAGCCGGTCTTTACCCAATTGCGAAGGCGACTCAACATCTATTGCCATGCACTTCTCAGCATCAGAGAGCGTGAAAAAGCGAGGAGATTTGCCAAAAATATCGGTAATAGCCATAGAGATATCATCGTTCACTTCAGGAACGACAGAAGAAACCACCACCTTCAGAATTTCTCCTGTCGAGATTTGGTATTTCTTCATTCCGGATAGAATCTCTGTACGATAGTAGGAGACCGTCTCGTCCTTTAAGGTTTTAAACCTCCAAGTGTTCAGTATATCTCCATTGTCGGAAGCCGTTGCTGCTACTATTGTGGAATTTCCAATGTCTATGAGTAAAACCATAAGCTTTTTTATCAGAGGGTTAAACCAGATTTGCAAAACAGTGGGGAAAAGGTATGAAACGTGATTATTGTTTCTTTTTCTTGTTTCTGGAGTTAGGAAAGAATATAAGAAAGAATCATGTCTGCAGTTTCTTCCTTGCTGCATAGCGGTAGTTCCTTAACTTCGTTGGCAGAGATAAGAGTAACCCTGTTTGTATCTACCCCAAATCCCGTTTCTCCCGAGCTGATGGAATTGGCGCAGATAAGGTCAGCATTCTTCTTTATTAATTTCTTCCGAGAGTTCTCTATGAGATTTTCTGTTTCCATGGAGAACCCAATAATTTTCTGTCCTGGCTTTTTATTCTCCCCAAGGAAGCGAAGGATATCTTTTGTGCGAACGAGAGGAATAGAGAGGTCCGAGTCGCTCTTTTTCATTTTTTGAGAAGCATAGACAGCAGGAGTATAGTCGGCTACGGCACTGCACATAATAATAATGTCGTTCTCATCACTTAACTCTGTTACGGCAGAATACATTTCGGCAGCACTGACAACGTCAACACGCTTTACAGAAAGGAAGGAAGGGATGTTCACCGGGCCAGAGACAAGGGTCACCATCGCACCACGGAGGGCAGCAACCTTTGCAATGGCATACCCCATCTTTCCTGAGGAATGGTTTGTGATGAAGCGAACTGGGTCGAGCGCCTCACGAGTAGGTCCGGCAGAGATGAGAACTCTTTTCCCCACCATATCTTTCTCTTTTGCCACATGCATGAGAATATGCTCCAAGAGCACAGTCTCAGAAGGCATCTTTCCACTTCCTGTGTCTCCACATGCCAATCGTCCCGAATCAGGGAGAATGACATGGTGCCCGTAGTTCCGTAGAATCTTAAGATTATCTTGAAGGATTGGATTCTCCCACATACCCGTGTTCATAGCAGGAGCAACAACAATAGGCGCTTTGGTGGCAAAGAGCGTGGTGGTGAGCATATCATCACATATGCCATGAGCCATCTTTCCTATTATGTTTGCAGTGGCAGGAGCCACGAGGAAGATATCCGCCCTTTTTGCCAATGCCACATGTTCCACTTGAAACTCGAAGTTTCTGTCGAAGGTATCTACGAGACATTTACGTCCCGTGAGCGTTTCGAAGGTTGTTGGAGTGATGAAATTGCACGCATTGCGAGTCATAATAACATTCACCTCCGCATGTAGCTTTACAAGCATAGAAGCCAGATTAGCAATCTTGTAAGCAGCAATGCTTCCTGTTACTCCAAGTACTATGGTCTTTCCTTTCAGCATAATTGTTATTTTGTGATTCTTTCGTTTTGCAGAGTGCTCTTACTTATAATGAAGAATTGCATCGGAGCGCATTATTCCTGGTCGCATAACAAGCCGTGCTTTTCGTAGTTAGCCTTTCTCACTATGCTGTTTTTCTCATCTACAAAAAGTACGGTAGGCTTATGGTTGGTAGCTTCGTCGGGCGACATATTGGCATAAGCCATAATTATCACTTTGTCACCTACACTCACACATTTTGCAGCAGCGCCATTGAGGCAGATGATTCCTGAGCCTTCTTCTCCGGAAATAGTGTATGTTTCAAAGCGGTTACCGTTGTTGATGTCCACTATCTGCACCTTCTCGTATTCAAGTATTCCCGACTCACGAAGGAGTTTTGAGTCAATCGTCACGCTACCTACATAGTCAAGGTCGGCTTGTGTAACCACCGCACGGTGAATCTTTGCCTTTAATAATGTTATTTCCATTCTCTAAACTTATATTCAAGTCTCTCTCAAGTATTTTTTCTAATCAAGCTCCTACGCACACAGGTTTTTCCTTTTCTTCCACCGGGGTGCGTTCCGTTTATCGAACGTCTACAATAAAATTGTCGATAAGACGGGTCTTAGCGATATAAACAGCAATAGCCACGAGCGTTTCGCCGTGAATCTTATCCACGCGTTGAATGTTTTCAAAATCCACAACCTCTACATAGTCAACCCTTGCAAGCGGTTCTTTCTCCAAGGCGGTTTTGATAGTCTCAATCACCACCTTCGAATCGCGCTCGCCGTTTTCGATTAACTCTTTTCCTATTTTGAGGCTTTGGGAAAGCACGAGGGCAGCCTTGCGCTCCTCGGCATTGAGGTATGTATTTCGACTTGACTTTGCAAGTCCGTCTTCCTCGCGAACTATAGGGCATGCTACAATCTCAATGCCAAAATTCAAGTCACGCACAAAACGTCGGATAGTAGCCAATTGTTGCGCATCCTTCTGACCGAAATATGCTCTGTCGGGAGTTACTATATTAAAGAGTTTTCCCACTACCGTGCACACGCCTCTAAAATGTATTGGGCGCACGGCTCCACAAAGCAATTCTGTAGTTTCGGTAGTGTCGATAAATGAAGTGAAATGGCCCGGATACATCTCCGAAGGCTCGGGATGAAAGATAAGGTTTCCTCCCGCTTCCTCTACTGCCTTTTTGTCGCGTTCAAGGTCACGAGGATAAGAGTCAAGGTCTTCGGTCGGTCCAAACTGGATAGGATTAACGAACACAGATACCACAGTACGGTCGTTCTGTTCAGCCGATTTGCGTATCAGACTCTGATGACCTTCATGAAGATAGCCCATGGTTGGAACCAATCCTACTGTAAGTCCTTGACTTCTCCATTCTGCAACTATATCTCTTACTTCCTTTACAGTTTTTACTACTTGCATGGTTTATTTCTACTTTGTTTTACTAATTTCTTGTTTCTTTT
>CALZTP010000134.1 GCA_945829115.1 uncultured bacterium
CACTTACAACTATTGTAGTTACAACAATGCTGTTTCCCAGCCAAAAAGATATAGGGCTCAAGTTATTGTAATGTTGTAATTGTAATGCTTTTATTGTAATGGGCTGATAATTATAATGTACTGATAATTGTAATGTACTGATAATTGTAATGCACTGATAATTGTAATGGGCTGAAAATTGTAATGAACTTGTTATGTATTTAACGTTGCTACAGGACTATGATTCTGTTTTGAAATCCATTTTAACTTTCAAAAATTCAATTAATTATAGTTAAATATCTCTCAATCTCTATTGTGTTCTGATTCTATTGTTGTATATTTGCAATTGAAACTTTGTGTAATACAAATTATATTAACATAAAACAGTAAGAAAAAATGAAGAAAACATTAGTAATGATGGTTATGATGCTTTTCGCTATCACCATCTCAGCTCAGAATGAAACAACTGTAGCAAAGAAGTGTGACAAGACATGTCAGGTTGAGAAGAAGTGCTGCAAGAAGGCTTGCGATAAGGAAGCAAAGAAATGTGCAAAGGCTTGCGATAAGGATGCAAAGAAATGCGTAAAGGCTTGCGACAAGGATGCAAAGAAGTGCGCTAAAGCATGTTGCGACAAGGCAAAGAAGTGCGATAAGGCTCAGGCTTGCAAGAAAGAGTGCAAGAAGTAACCCTGAAAATCAGGAATAAATCAAGGAGGTAAATACTAATTTTTGGTATTTACCTCCTTTTTCACTTTTGTGTGTTCTGCAGCTCGCCCCGTATAACAGGGTTTATTGGTTGCGTCTTTTCACTTTTATTCAACTATACCTTTATGAAAGGAAGTCTTATTTTGACTTCATCGTAAGCGAGATGCGGTTTCTCTTTTTGTCCACTTCCAGCACACGAACTGTTACGTGCTGATGGAGATGAACCACTTCCAAAGGGTCAGCGACATAGCGGTCTGCCATCTGAGAGATATGCACCAAACCATCTTGATGAACACCAACATCAACGAAAACACCAAACTTCGTGATGTTCGTGACAATGCCGGGGAGAACCATACCCTCACGGAGATCTTCTGGAGAATGAACGTTCTCGTCAAACTCAAAAGTTTCTATCTCTGCACGAGGGTCTCGTCCTGGCTTCTCCAACTCCGACATGATATCTTTTAGAGTAGGCATTCCAATTTCTTCTGAAACATAGCGCTTGAGGTCTATGCTCTTTCTCTTCTCTGGAGAGGAGATAAGCTCTCGAACACTGCAGCCACAGTCTTTTGCCATGGTCTCTACAAGAGCGTAACGCTCTGGATGCACCGCACTGCCATCAAGTGGATTCTTTGCATCTGGAATGCGAAGGAAGCCAGCACATTGTGTGAAAGCAGACGGACCAAGGCGTGGCACTTTCTTCAATTGAGCGCGAGAAGTGAACGCCCCATTCTCCTTTCGGTATTCAACAATGTTCTTTGCAAGCGTAGGACCTAATCCGCTGACATACGTAAGCAGGTGAATGCTTGCAGTGTTCAGATTAACACCAACAGAGTTCACACAACTTTCCACCGTTCTGTCAAGACTCTCCTTCAGAAGACTTTGATCGACATCATGCTGATACTGTCCCACACCAATGCTCTTAGGGTCTATCTTCACCAACTCTGCCAAAGGGTCCATAAGTCTTCTGCCTATGCTCACAGCACCACGAACGGTGACATCTTTGTCTGGGAACTCTTCTCGCGCAATCTTCGAAGCACTATAGACCGATGCACCATCTTCACTCACCACAAAGACGTTTATCTTTCCGTCAAGTCCCTTCACTGCATGCTTCACAACTTCTGTGGCTTCTCTTGATGCTGTTCCATTACCAACAGCAACTGCCTCAATATCGTAGCGCCTTGCTATCTGAGATAGCTTCCGCTCTGCAGTCTCGACATTGTTCTGTGAGCCTACTGCAAAGACAACATCATGGAACAACAGATTTCCCTGAGCATCAAGGCATACCACCTTGCAACCAGTGCGAATGCCAGGGTCTACACCCATTACGCGCTTCTGACCAAGTGGTGCTGCCAACAACAGCTGGCGAAGGTTTTCTGCAAAGACACCGATAGCTTCTTTGTCTGCCTTCTCCTTGGTGGCGGCAGAAAACTCGTTCTCTATGGAAGGCAAGAGCAGACGTTTATAAGAATCAGCAACCGCCTCTTCTATAATCTCCTGACAACGACCACGAGAATGTACATACATATCTTGGAGCTTTAGAAGGGCATCATCACCCTCTATGCCTATGCTGATACGGAGAATACCTTCGTTCTCACCACGACGCATGGCAAGGATACGGTTTCCTGAACAGCGACGAAGAGGCTCCGCAGAGTCGAAATAGTCGGAGTATTTTGCTGCCTCTTCACTATCTGCTTTTCCCTTCACCACCTTTGACTTTATCACTGCCTCACGGCGGAAGAATTGTCTGAGGCGATTCCTCACACGCTCGTCTTCACTAACCATCTCAGCAATGATATCCTGCGCACCCTTTATGGCAGCATTCATATCTTTTAAGCCCTCTTTCACAAAGCGAGGGGCAAGGCGCTCAAGGTTATTCTCTCGTTGAAAGAGAATGATCTGTGCGAGAGGCTCTAATCCCTGCTCTCGAGCAATCTGTGCCCTCGTTCTGCGCTTTGGCTTAAAGGGTAGGTAGATATCCTCTAAGGCTGTGGAGTCCCAACAATCGGCAATGCGCTTCTCCAATTCTGGAGTCATTTTCTCCTGGTCGGTGATGGTCTTAATGATTGTTTCCTTACGGTGCTGCAACTCCTTGAGTTTTTCGTAACGTTGCGAAATCTCCGTGATCTGAACTTCATCCATGCCGCCAGTCTTCTCTTTTCGGTAGCGGGAGATGAAGGGAATTGTGCAACCTTCGTCAAGGAGTGAAATGACTCCTTCAACATTTCTTTGTACCAGTCCGGTTTCTCTGGTAATGATAGGTATTATTTCTTCTTGCATTTTTTGTGAAAATTGATTATCTAATGATAGGGTAGGGGCTTTCTTTCTGCTTTACTTGTCGGCACGACACTGTAGTGGCGTTCAAAGTTTGAAACCGTGTGAGCAGCAGTGGCACTCACAAGATTTTTTCTCGGCAGGGGTGTTATCTCAATGTTTTCTCGGCAGGGGTGTTATCTCAATATTTTTTCGGTAGGGGTGTTATCTCAAAATTGGAATTATTTTGCAAAGTTACAATTTTCTTTCCTAATATTATATATAAAAAGGTATAAGATTAGGTCAAAAAGACAAGAAAAACAGAAATTTTTGTCTCTTTTCATCGTTTTTTCAGAAAAAATTCTTATAATTAAAAAAAATGTGATAATTTTGTAGCATGAATGTAACAAATGCCGTTGGTTTTGTAGGAGGAAGCATCATGGCATCTT
>CALZTP010000135.1 GCA_945829115.1 uncultured bacterium
AGCAAAAAAATTTGGCTGGACTTTCGGGCATTCGATGCCCAAGATATTGACGGCAAAGGAGCAAAAAGAAAAGGGGATGGAGGGGCCTCGATAGTTGAGGGGCGTAAAAAGACGAGAAAAGGGTGGCGATAAAGCCACCCTTTTCGTCTTTATTTCAATAATAACTATTCTTTTTTTCAGCACTTAGTTTTCTGACGGCATCACGACAGCAAGAACGAAGTACAGAATTATTCCTGGGAATGCTGCAGAAAAAAGTGTCAGTGCAGCATATATTGCACGGATGATGGTAGGGTCGATATCGAAGTAGTTTGCAATACCTCCACAAACACCACAGAACTTCTTGTCTGCTGATTTCATTAATCTTTTCTCCATAGTAATAAAAAAATATTTTGTTTGTTATAGTCTTTGAATTTCTTTTCAAATGCAAAGGTATGAAAAAAAGTTTTTTGCTCATAGAAAAAACTCTTTTTTTTCATAAAAAAGCACAAAAGAGACACTTTTTGTAAAAAAAATGTACAGAAATGGAGTTTTCTCTTTGTCGTTTCAAAGAAAGTTTGTATCTTTGGAGACACTTTTGCACTTTATATGAAAGCAAAGTAGAATTATGAATAATAAAAAGGTAATAAGTAGGTGTGCAAAATGATTTTTATAATCCTTGCACCGCCTACTGCGCATTATCAGCCAGTGACAACAGTCGAGTAGGAGTCGCTACACTCCTTTATGTCACAAACTGATTCTGCATCACCAATCAATACAATCATTATAAAAATCATTTTGCACACCTACTTAGAAAGAAAATATGAAGTTTATCTCATGGAATGTTAACGGGCTCAGAGCCTGTGTAGGAAAAGAGTTTGAGAAATCGTTTCAGGAGTTGGATGCCGACTTCTTTTGTCTCCAGGAGACAAAGATGCAGGCAGGACAGTTAGACCTTTCCTTTGATGGTTATGAGTCTTATTGGAATTATGCAGAGAAAAAAGGCTATTCTGGTACTGCTATTTACACTCGCCATACCCCTTCAGCCGTTTACTACGGTTTAGGAACTGTTACGGAAGACGGTATTGTCTACGATGACGATTCTGTTCATAACCATGAGGGCAGAATGATTACCATTGAATATGAGCGTTTCTATCTCGTAAATGTATATGTTCCGAATGCTCAAGATGAGCTAAAGCGTTTGGATTACAGAATGGAATGGGAGGATGCTTTCCGTGAGTATATCACCGCTCTTGACAAGAAGAAAGCCGTTATTATCTGTGGTGACATGAATGTTGCTCACCAGGAGATAGACCTCAAGAACCCTAAGACGAACAGGCGGAATCCTGGCTTTACCGATGAGGAGCGTGGGAAGTTCACAGAACTATTAGGTTCTGGTTTTATAGACACTTTCCGTACGTTGCATCCCGAGGACGTTGTTTACTCCTGGTGGTCGTACCGTTTCAAGGCGAGAGAAAAGAACACGGGGTGGCGTATAGACTATTTTGTTTGCTCGGAGCGTCTGAAAGAAGAGATAAAAGGAGCAAGCATCCACACCCAAGTGTTCGGTTCCGATCATTGTCCTGTTGAGTTAGAGATTTTCTAAGATAATCGTTGGAGCACCTCCCTTTATAGACATTTTAGGAATGCAAGATCTTTGAAACAGAGAGGAAAGAGAAACCGTTGGAAAAGTCTTTTTGCAAGAGTTTTTCCAACGGTTTCTTCTATATTCAAAAAAAATAGGATTTTCTACCTGAAAGAAAATCACAAGAACTTCTTCTTGGGAAAGAATCTTATTCTGCTACTTCGTCGAGAGGGATTACGAAATGGAATGTGCTTCCCTTTCCAAATTCAGACTCCACCCAGATTCTGCCACCTCTGTTCTTTACAATCATCTGGCAGATGGCAAGTCCGAGACCTGTTCCCTGCGCACGATCGTTGAGCTTCACGAATCTTTCGAAGACCTTTCCGATTTTGTCTTCTGGGATACCTATTCCAGTATCAGAGACATGGAAATGAATTTCCTCACCCTCGATATTGTAGCCAAAGCGTATCTCACCCTGAGAAGTAAACTTCGTTGCATTGGTGATGAGGTTTATGAGCACCTGGGAAATACGGTTAGGGTCTTCGTTTACTGTCACATCACGGTTTGGACGGTCGAAGATAAGTGAAACGCCATCCTGCACACGTGTTAGCATTGTTTGCGAGAGACCTTCACAGAGTTCAGTAAGGTTCATTGGCACCTTATGGTATTCCAGTGTTCCAGCCTCCATCTTTGCAGTGTCAAGTATATCGTTTATGAGTTGCATGAGGAGTTCAGAGTTCAGGCTTATGATGCGTGCATACTGCTCTTTCTCCTCTTCCTCTTCAGTATAAGCAAGTAGTTCTGCAAATCCGACAATAGCCGTTAGTGGAGAGCGCAGTTCATGGCTCATATTTGCGAGGAAAGCTGACTTCTGCCGGTCTGCCTTTTCAGCTTTTATTCTGTCTGTTACTAGGTTGTGTTCAATTTCTTCGAGATTACTGATATCATATCCAATTCCGAGAATGAGAGGTGCTCTCCCTTCGTAGTTAAGAACGATTTTCTGTATCTGCATAACCCTTGAGCCGTTTTTCTCGTTTATAAAGGTATGCTGCATTTTCATTGGTTTTCCGCTTTCAAGAAGTTCTTTGTTCTGCCTAACGAACTTCTCAATCTCCGCAGGGTCTTTCCAAATCTCATACTCGTTTTTCCCGATTGCGTCAGCAGCAGGAATCCCAGTAAGCACCTCCATCATTCTATTCCAATAGATATACTTCATATCGTCGCCAGAGTCTATTACATATACTGCAATAGGTATATGATGTAGAATGGTTGCAGTAAGCCTACTAAGGTCGGAATATTGGTTTTTAGCATTTGTACGCTCTGTGATGTCATGACACATCACAAGAATATGGTCGTCAGCAATAGGGAAGCAATGGTTTTCAAAGAATCTCCGTTCTCCCAGAACATCAATGGAATGAAGGCCCATGGCATACTGCTTTGTTTCGTATGCCTTACGGAATGTATTGTGCAGAGCCTCGTAAGCCTCCGGAGTAATTGATTCACTCATGTGAGTACCCTTAAGTTCCTCACTGGGGCGTCCGACATGATTAGTGTGTTCTCCCGAGACCACCTCCACCACTCGCTCGTCTTTATCAAACACAGTTAGCATGTCAGGTATCTGTACGAGGATATCTGAGGCATAACGGTCTCGGAAAGAAGTGGCATTTTCTTTAGTCAATGCAGCCAATTCCCTTTTCAGTTTAGCGTTTTCTTCTTTCAGACGTTCAAGCTCTTTTTCTATGTTTTCAATCATGGTTTATCGAAGTATAAGTAGGTGTGCAAAATTATTTTTATAATGATTGTATTGATTGGTGATGCAG
>CALZTP010000136.1 GCA_945829115.1 uncultured bacterium
AACACTGGCAATTATGCTTATCTGTATAGGGGGCGGTATGCGTGATTCTTTAGTTAAATGATAAGGCTTCATTCCTGCATAATATTAATGTTTCGACCTCTTCCACTTAGAACATCTTCAGAAAGAATTCGTGGAAATGAGTGTCTGTGTTCAGTTCTGGATGGAACGAGCAAACCAATTGGTTCTCTTCGCGGGCGGCAACGATGTTCCCGTCTACTACGGCAAGCACTTCAACACCTTCTGAAACCTCAGTGATGTAAGGGGCACGAATAAACGTCATTGGAACAACAACGCTTTCGCCATCAAGCTTCACTGCCGACTCTGTATAGAAACTTCCCAACTGTCTGCCATAGGCATTGCGCAGAACCTTTATGTTCATCGTGGCAAGACGCTCACGGCTGTCGTTGACAACCTCTTTGGCAAGGAGAATCATTCCTGCACATGTGCCGAAGACGGGAAGCCCATCTTTTACAGCCTCACGAATTGCGAGAAGGATGTTCTGATCGCGCATGATTCTGAGCATGGCGGTGCTCTCGCCCCCTGGAATCACCATGCCCACACGCTCTCCCTCTCTGAATCGCTTTTCAAAAGTCTTCCAGTCTTCCGAACTGCGGATAAGGAGGCTTTCTGCACCAAGGCTGTTGAGCATCTGGCAGTGCTCTTCAAAGGCGCCCTGCAGTGCCAATACTGCTACTGTCTGTTTCATTTCTCTTTTTTCTACATCACAGCAATTACCGAAATGTTTTTTTTCTACATCACAGCAATTACCGAAATGCTTTTTTCCTACATCACAGCAATTACCGAAATGCTTTTTTTTCTACATCACAGCAATTACCGAAATGTTTTTCTTTACTTTCCACGCTCTGCCATGAGAAGCTGAATCTCACTCTCGTTAATGCCAACCATAGCCTCTCCAAGGTCTTCGCTAAGCTCAGCAAGTATGGCAGGGTTATTATAGTTTGTGACAGCCTTCACAATAGCCTGCGCACGGCGCACAGGGTCGCCACTCTTGAAGATTCCGCTACCAACAAACACTCCTTCTGCACCAAGCTGCATCATCAAGGCTGCATCGGCTGGAGTAGCCACACCACCAGCAGCAAAGTTCACAACCGGAAGCTTACCGTTCTGATGGACATATTCCACAAGGTCATAAGGAACGCGCAACTGCTTTGCTGCCTCGTAAAGCTCGTCTTCAGCCATAGAGACAAGGCGGCGAATCTCACTCTGCATCATTCGCATGTGGCGCACTGCCTGAATAATATCTCCCGTTCCAGGCTCGCCCTTTGTGCGAATCATTGTGGCACCTTCGTTAATTCTTCTCAGAGCCTCGCCAAGGTCTTTCGCTCCACAAACAAAAGGCACCTTGAACTTACGCTTGTCGATATGGTAGATATCATCTGCTGGAGAGAGCACTTCGCTCTCGTCTATATAGTCAATCTCTATTGCCTCAAGAATCTGTGCTTCAGCAAAATGTCCAATTCTGCACTTTGCCATCACTGGGATAGAAACAGCCTCCTGAATGCCACGAATCATCTTTGGGTCGCTCATACGGCTCACACCTCCTGCAGCACGGATGTCAGCAGGAATTCTTTCCAATGCCATCACGGCGCATGCTCCTGCCTCTTCTGCTATACGTGCCTGTTCTGGTGTTGTTACGTCCATAATCACTCCGCCCTTCAGCATCTGTGCGAGGTTGCGGTTCAATGTCTGTTGTGTTTCCATTTTCTTTCTACTTTTGTTTTGATTTTTCTTTTACCTTAAAAAAAATTTTTGCAAAGGTCTATAAAAATCAGAGAATCAACAAATGTTAGATTCAAAAATGAATATCATTGTTTCAAAAACGACAATATTCTCTCTTGACAACAGACCATTTTTATTGCAAACAGGAAGCGTTGTTGTTTCTAAACTCTATTGGGGAAAGTGTGGTCTCAGAGCGGAAGAAACGAGAGAAGGCTGCCTGTGACGAGAATCCGAGATGTTGTGAAATCTCCTGAACAGTAAGTCGGGAGGTTTGAAGCATCACAGTAGCCTGATGAAGCAGATACTCTGAAAGAATCTCCTTGGGTGTCTTCTGCACGGTTTTTGCAGTTACCCGGGAGAGGTATTGCTGAGTTATGGAGAGTCGCTGGCAATAGTACGACACATCGTGATGCTTTGCGTGCTCCTGAACAACAAGAGACATAAAAGCATTGTAAAGGTCAGCAGGGCGATGTCCGCCCTCGTGGTTCTCCACTTGGTAGACAACCTGACTGTGCATATAGGTATGTGCATGACTAATGGCTTCTTGCAGACTGTCGCCCATTGCCATACATGTTGCGATGGCAGACGATATGGCACCGCTGATTCCATGCTGCTGCCAGCCATCGATATTGTGAGAGGAGAAGAACGTGGACTCCTTGCCATCGAAGAAAAGTGTTGTGATGCAGTCTTCAACAACATTTCCTCCACGAAGGAGAACGTTCTCTGCTCCCATCTCGCAGATTCTCTCAGCCGCAAACACCATGTCTTCTTGAGTGACGATTCTGCAGTCAAGCAATATCTCTGCCTCAGAACATCTCACAATGCATAGAGTCGCTTCGGGAATAAGGAAAGTCTTTATGGCAGACAAGGTGTCGTTTGAAACCATTCGCTCTCCACGAGATGAAAGAATGCCTGGCACGATGATACGCTTCCGGCACCCGATAATCTCATTGCGCAAGAGGCGCACAGTCTCGTAGCCTTCAACAATGCCAACCTTCACAACCTCTGGGTGGTAAGAACTGATGGCGGCACACACCTGACTAACCACAACATCTGAGGGTAGGGGATAGCAAGTGTGAATGCCTTCTGGCGTCTGCACAACAACAGAGGAGACCACTGTGAGCGGATAGCCTCCCAAGGCACTTATGGTGCGAACGTCTGCCTGCACTCCTGTTATTCCACAACAGTCAGAGCCGTTTATGCTCAAGATGGAAGAAATTGTCTTTATGCTCATTGCTAATTGTTCTTTTTCTTATTGTCTCTGTATTATATATAAATATGTGTAACATCCTCCCCATTAATGGTTATTGCTTTCTGCTGCAAAAATACTTTATAATACTGAAATAAACAAGAACCCGCAGCAGATATTAACAATTATTATGCCAATAATAAGTACCCGTAACTACTCAGCACCCCCTGCAGCATGAGTTGGTCAATAGGACTCGTTAATA
>CALZTP010000137.1 GCA_945829115.1 uncultured bacterium
GAACATTAAATGTGAATTACTCATTATAAAATTAATTTTGAACAGTTACTTAAAAAAATAATAAACAGTATATAAAGACACCCCAAAACTTTTTCATTTCATTCTTTTTACTAAAAATACCTAATGAAAAAAAACATTCTCTTATCTGCAACGTTTGCAGCTATGTGCTGCTCGCTGCACGCACAGGAGTCGGCTAAGCTGAACATGCCAATCATCCAAACAAAATTCACTGCCGACCCAGCTCCGTATGTACACGGAGACACCGTCTATCTCTACACAACACACGATGAGGAAAATGCAGAGGGTTTCCTCATGAAAGACTGGCTGCTATACACCTCCACCGACATGGTGAACTGGCAAGACCATGGCATTGTGGCTTCTCTCCGTGACTTCAAATGGTACAAGGGGGACAATGGCGCATGGGCGGAGCAGGTCATAGAGCGTAACGGGAAATGGTATATGTATTGCCCTATTCACGGTAACGGAATAGGCGTACTCGTGTCAGACTCTCCTTTCGGACCGTTCAAAGATCCTCTCGGAAAGCCACTCGTTTGGCGTTCAGAACATTGGTATGACATCGACCCTACGGTATGGATTGACGACGACGGACAGGCTTATATGTACTGGGGAAATCCTCACACCTATTGCGTGAAGCTCAACGAAGATATGATCTCTACTTCTGGGGAAATAATGACCATGGACCCAATCGGCGACTATCAGGAAGGACCGTGGCTCTGGTCAAGGAAGAACGCAAAGGGTGAGAAATGGTATTACCTCGCTTATGCCTCTACATGCTGTCCAGAGGGTATTGGATATGCCATGAGTAAGAGTCCTACGGGACCTTGGGAGCATAAAGGTCATATCATGGACCACACTCCGCAGACACGTGGCAACCACCCAGGAATCTGTGAGTTCCGTGGCAAATGGTATTGCTTCGGCTTGAACTACGACATCTATCGTCTCTCTACTTCTCGACATGCAGAGCGTCGCTCGGTTTCTGTTGGTGAGATGACCTATAACGCTGATGGAACCATTCAAGAAATGCCGTATTTTACTGAATGTAAGCTTGAACAGCGAGAACATTTCAATCCTTTCAGAAGGGTAGAGGCGGAGACCATGGCATGGGGTTACGGACTAAAGACAACTCGTGAGAATCCTTCTGGACCATGGAATCCTACACTCTTTGTAACCGATATCGATGATGGTAAGTATATCCTCGTGAAGGGTGTTGACTTTGGCAAGGGGGCAAAGTCGTTCACTGCCTCTTGCTCTTCTAAGTTATGGGGAGGAAAGATAGAGGTGCGCCTCGATGCCCCTGACGGTCGTCTGGCTGGTGCTGTAGAGATTCCATACACAGGATTTAAGTATAAGGAGTTCTCTTCCTCTCTCACCGACTGCTGTGGTGTACACGATCTCTACCTCGTATTTCGTGGCACAGCTCATCAGAAGCAGAACCTGTTCAATTTCGACTGGTGGAAGATGGAGAAATAACCTTCATTCTTACCCAAAGATATCGTGGAATGAGCTTCCAGAAGAATACAAGGATAGCATATTTCCAATCAATAACAGCAATGGATTTCTTCCTTTCTAAAGCATGGACGATTTCCATTGCTGTTTCTTTTGCTGTAAGCTGCATAGGGTAACTGCCACCAGCAATAAGGTTGGTGGCTACAAATCCAGGGCGAATGTCGGTGAACCGTACCTTTACACCGCGCATCCTTGCGTTCTGCTCAAGACATTCGAGATAGTGGTTCTGGAATCGTTTTGTAGCGGAATAAGCGGGAGCGGCACCCAGTCCTTTCGTACCAGCTATAGAGCTTATGCAGGCGATATGCCCCTTTCTGCTGCTCTCTTCGAAGTATCGATATGCAGCGGTAACCATTCTTGTAAACCCGGTGGCATTGGTCTCCACGGTCAGCAGTTCTTTCTCGCTATTCATATCAGGGTTCTGCCAACCAATACCACTGCTATGGAAGTAAAGGTCCATGCCGCCCGTCTCCTCTACAAACTCACGGAGAAGGGTAGGGGCATCGTCTTTCGTAACGTCCAGCTCTTTATATCCAATTATATTCTCTGTCTCCTCTGCAATGCTCTTCAGTAGGGTAGTACGCCGCCCACAGATACCAACTTGCCAGCCTCGCTCTGCAAGCACCAATGCCACCTCCTTCCCGATGCCAGAGGTAGCACCAACAACAATCGCCTTCTGCATATTAGTTAATTATGCACACTTATTATTATTTCCCTATATAATCAAGAATCTGCTCAGCGTGCATTTTCGTTTTAATCTCTTTTGGCTGGAAGATTTTCTCTATCACGCCATCCTCGTTCACGAGGTATGTAGTGCGGAGAATACCTATTGTCCTGCGACCGCATGCCACCTTCTCGCCCCAGCAGCCTAAAGTCTGTAGCAGAGTAGTCTCCGTGTCTGCGATGAGTGGGAACTGTAGTCCTTGTGCATCAGCGAATTTCTTCTGCAACTCCTTACGGTCTTTGCTCACACCGATAATCTCGTATCCTGCAGCTGCTAACTCCTCCTTGTGTGCCTGCAGTGAGCATGCCTCTGCGGTGCATCCGCTCGTGTTTGCCTTTGGGTAGCTATAGAGAATGATTTTCTTTCCCTTATAGTCACTTGCCTTAATCTCGCGTCCGTCCTGGTCGATGCCTAAGATCTCTGGAATCTTGTCTCCGATTGTCATAGTAATAATGATTTAAATAATGTTATTATTTCGTTTATCCACCTCCTTCCGTTTGCAAAATTAATACATTTCCACATAATTCCAAAGAAAAATTCCCATTTTTTTAGATGAAGCACGAGGAATCTTTTCCATTTAGTGTTTTTTTTCTTTCGTTTTTTTAAATAAACACCCTTTTGCAATCAATACTACTTAAATGTATTACGTTTGTAATACAATGATAATTATCTCAGCATTAATGAACACTGTTGTTAAACTCAGAATATAAACATGAATTTAGAATGTACACAATGTATAAAGTCTTGATAATTAAGGTTTTAAAATTGCAAATCGCTGATTTGTAAGCACAAAAAAACAGAGAACCAATTTGATTCTCTGTTGTATTCTGCGGAGAGAGAGGGATTCGAACCCCCGGTACCTCTCGGTACGGCGGTTTTCAAGA
>CALZTP010000138.1 GCA_945829115.1 uncultured bacterium
GCAGAGTTTTCAAACAAGTTTGAACTCTGCTCATTTGGCTTAACGAAAACGTTGGATTTTTCGCATGTTTCTGAAAACGAAGGATGATATCCAACGTTTAAAAAAAACTTCAGGAGACGAACTGCACAGCTCATCTCCTGAATTCGGTTAGTGTTTTTGTGTTTAGTAAGAATCCACCGCATGTGGAGATTTATAATAGGTATTACAAAGATTGGTCTCTTTTTTTGAAAAATTCTTAACACACAACACCTCGTTCTTCTCATTTTGAAATGTGAAGAAATGAATGCTTATCGTAACTATTGATTCCACATTGCTAAATTAGGTATAGGATTAAGAATCACATTTTCGATGCAAAGTTACACATCTTTGACGTAAATCAATCATAATTTGAGAAATATTTTTGTTAATAATTCTTAATAAGGAGAACAACCTTTACCACATTCTTTGCGTTTTTCTGAAATTATTAGTGTTAAAGAGCACATTATCAACACTTTAATACAAATCACTCCACCATTTTTCAAAATACGCAAAAAATCATTGATTTACATCTATTGTGTGCGCACACAGATGTACTTCGACAATAATAACAATTATTAGTATTTCATGGTATTGTTGTAAGGTGGTATAAAAAAAAGGAAATAAAGGTGGGGTAATCGTATTTATAGAGAGAAATTGTTGAAACAATGTTTTTTCGGGGTGGAATGGTTTTTTTTGAGTTTTTCTTGTGTAATATGAAAAAAAATATTAACTTTGCAGAAGTTGCGGCATTTAGACATTTTGCAGGCTGCATCATTATTATCGAAATACTATCCAAGAAAGAAGAAGCTACAATGACTACAGTATATTACAAAATAGCCGATCATCTCATCGAGGTGACAATGGAAGAAGAGCAGGCAAGAGAAATGAGCAACTATCAGCCTTTCCTCTGCGAGAAAGACGGTGAAGCAGTGCTCTCGCTAACTGTTGCTAAGGGCGACTGCCAACCAAAGGCGTTTTCACAGGAATGGCGGCAGGAAGAAGAAGGCTCTGAGATTGTCTGCGGACTGTCTGGTGGTCTTCCAACGTTCATCTTCCGCTGGAACGGAAAAACGGGAGGCTATGTGGTGTGCAACAAAGATTATAGCGAGGGAAGGCTGACACTCTCAGGCTATAGCGAAAAGGCAACTATCGACAACACACTGATGGTTATGTATGCCATGGCGACAGCCGACAAGCACACCCTACTCTTCCACTCCTCCACCGTAAGTCACAACGGAAAGGCATATATGTTCCTCGGCGTTAGCGGAACGGGAAAGAGCACACATTCAAAGCTTTGGCTGAAACATATTGCAGGCACTATTCTCATAAACGACGACAATCCCGTTGTGAGGGAGAAAGATGGGAAGACCTTTGTCTATGGCTCTCCATGGAGTGGAAAGACTCCTTGCTACAAGCAAGTGAGATATGAGTTAGGAGGCATTGTAGACCTCTCGCAGGCTCCTTACAACAAGATCAGGAGAATGAAGGGCATTGAGGCTTATCTTGCAGTCTCTGCAAGTGTTTCTGGAAAGCGTTGGGAGAAGAGGCTTGCCGATGGTCTGCACGAGAGTCTGAACACTCTGGCTATGAACAGTGAGATATGGCATCTGGATTGCCTTCCTGACGAAGAGGCGGCAAGGATTTGTTGTGATACGGTAAGCACTGGTGAAGAATCATGTTGACCTACGAGAATATTCTTCACGAAACCACAAGGATGGTTGAGGAAGGGCTGTGCGTGACACTGCCAGTAGACGGAAGGAGCATGCTGCCGTTCATCATCGGAGGAAGGGAGAGCGTTATGCTTTCAAAGCCTGAGAATGTGAAGGTTGGAGACATTGTGCTTGCTTGGATAGAAAAGAGAAGGTATGTTGTTCACAGAATCTTGGAAATCAGGGGTGAGAACATCACGCTCATGGGAGACGGAAACCTTTACGGAAAGGAATACTGCACACTGGCTGACATAAAGGCAGTGGCGATATTTGTTGTTGACGAGAAAGGGAAAAGGCATAACCTCTATGCACCGTGGAGAAAACGAGCTGCAAGTGCATGGTTGTTCTTGAAACCGATACGTAGATACCTACTGGTCTTCGTAAGAATAATATATGGTATAGAGGTGCGAGAGATGCTCTCACGACTCAAGGGGAAGATTCTGAGATGAACGGTTTGCACAACATTTTTTCAATAAAAACATCGCAATTAAACCTACGTTAAGACATAACTTAAATAAAAATAAAAAAAATGAAAAAGAAAAACGGATTTGCACTCCGCGAGGTTTGCGGAGAAAGAGTGATTATTGGCGAAGGATTGGAAGCCATAAACTTCGGGAAGATCATCTCTCTGAACGAGTCGGCAGCTCTTCTGTGGAGTAAGTCACACGAGGAGTTCACAGTAGAGGAGCTGGCAGACATCCTTTGCTCAGAATATGATGTCTCTCGAGAGAAAGCTCTCCAGGATGCAGAGAAGACAGCAAAGGGTTGGATTGAAATGGGTATTGCTGAAGCATAACAGGAATGCTGCTCTTGCAACGCTTTACAGACAAGAAAAATTCGGAGAGACGAAGAAGAATGGTAAGAAAATGGCACAACCGGCAAACCCTATGGAACGAAGCTCTAAATGGTACTCCCGCTCGGCAATAGAAAAGCGAGCTTTTTATTGCTCGCGCTTACTCGTACCTTTCAGGGCGTCGCAGTCCACAGGATTTATAGGTTGTGCGAAGAAAATCTGTGGTCAGATACATGAAAAATGGTCTGGAAACGATTTTTTTACCATTTCTTTTTGTAAGAAAACAAATCTTTTTAAGATTTTCTTTGGCGGTTTGTGAAAAATTATATAATTTTGTCAGCGGAAAACTAATTTTCAAGCAGAGAATACAGTTGGCTTTGCCGACCTTTTCTCGCCATGGCAGAGTTTTCAAACAAGTTTGAAC
>CALZTP010000139.1 GCA_945829115.1 uncultured bacterium
TCGTAAAACAGTAAGGTAACTACTCATGCCCATAGGGGTACTGAGTAGTTACAAGTACCCGTGCAGAATAATTATTTGTAATGATTGTATTGTTTTCTGATGGCTTTTTCTATAGCATTCAGCCATGAAAGTACTAATATGTTTTAAAATCTATCGAAATCTTTTGGTGGTTCGAGAAATAATGATTAATTTTACCAACGAAAATCTAACTCATCACAAGAATACACAAAAAATAACACAACAATAACACAACAATAAGCCTGTTTCAGAATGCCATCTGAACGGCGGCAACGACAAAAACCAAACACAAGTTTTGTCAATGTAAAAACCTAAAAAAATTATACAACTATGAAAGTTTATCAATCTAACGAAATCAAGAACATTGCATTGCTCGGCAATGACGGTTCAGGTAAGACAACCCTCACGGAATCCTTGCTCTACGAGGCAGGAATCATTCAGCGCCGCGGACGTGTCAGTCAGGGCACCACAGTGAGTGACTACTTCCCTGTAGAGCAAGACTACGGATATAGCGTATTCTCAACTGTCTATCATGTAGAATACAACAATAAGAAACTGAATATTATCGACTGCCCGGGTTCTGACGACTTCGTGGGTGCTGCTATCACCGCACTCAACGTAACAGACACGGCAGTACTCCTTCTCAACGGACAGTATGGTCCGGAGGTAGGTACACAGAACCACTTCAGATATACAGAGAAACTAAAGAAGCCTGTTATCTTCCTCGTAAACCAACTTGACTCAGAAAAGTGCGACTATGCCAACGTGCTTGAGCGCCTTCAGGAGATTTACGGTTCTAAGGTAGTGCCAGTGCAGTATCCTATCAATGAAGGTCCGAACTTCAACGCACTCATTGACGTGCTCCTTATGAAGAAATACTCATGGAAACCAGAAGGTGGCGCTCCAATCATTGAGGAAATCCCTGCAGAGGAAATGGATAAGGCTATGGAGATGCACAAGGCACTCGTAGAGGCTGCTGCAGAGAATGACGATACACTCATGGAGAAATTCTTCGAGACGGAGCATCTCACAGAAGACGAGATGCGAGAGGGTATTCGCAAGGGTCTCGTAACTCGCTCCATATTCCCTGTTTTCTGTGTTTGCGCAGGAAAAGATATGGGTGTTCGCCGTCTTATGGAGTTCCTTGGGAACGTTGTTCCTTTCGTAGATGAAATGCCAAAGGTACATAACACACGCGGTGAGGAGATTCCTGTCACTACAGATGGTCCTACCAGTGCTTATTTCTTTAAGACAGGCATTGAGCCACACATCGGTGAGGTTGCTTACTTCAAGGTTATGTCTGGAAGTGTAAAGGCAGGCGATGAGCTTACAAATGCCGACCGTGGTTCAAAGGAGCGCATCGGCCAGATCTATGTCTGTGCTGGAGCAAACCGTCAGCCTGTTGACCAACTCAATGCAGGTGATATCGGTTGTGCAGTGAAGCTTAAGGATGTAAAGACAGGAAACACTCTCAACGGAAAAGAATGCGACAACCGCTTCGATTTCATTAAGTTCCCTAACTCAAAATATTCTCGTGCCATCAAGGCTGTCAATGAGGCAGAGACAGAGAAGATGATGGCTGCCCTCATTCGCATGCGTCAGGAAGACCCAACATGGATTATAGAACAGAGCAAGGAGCTTCGTCAGATTATTGTTCACGGACAGGGAGAGTTCCACCTCCGTACCCTCAAATGGCGTCTTGAAAACAACGAGAAGATTCAGGTGAAGTTTGAAGAGGCAAGAATACCATACCGTGAGACCATCACAAAGGCAGCTCGTGCTGACTATCGTCACAAGAAGCAGTCTGGTGGCGCTGGACAGTTCGGTGAGGTTCACCTTATTGTTGAGCCTTATGCAGAGGGAATGCCAGACCCTACCGTTTATAACTTCAACGGTCAGGAGTTCCGCATGAATATCAAGAGCCGTGAGGAAGTTGATCTCCCATGGGGCGGAAAGCTTGTCTTCCTCAACTCTGTTGTTGGTGGTGCTATCGATGCTCGCTTCATGCCTGCTATTCTCAAGGGTGTTATGGAGTGCATAGAGAGAGGACCTCTCACTGGTTCTTACGCTCGTGACGTGCGCGTTGTTGTATATGATGGAAAGATGCACCCAGTAGATTCTAACGAGCTCTCCTTCATGCTTGCAGCACGTCAGGCGTTTGCTGCAGCATTCCGTGAGGCGGGTCCGAAGATTCTGGAGCCTATCTACGATCTCGAGGTTTATGTTCCTGCTGACTACATGGGTGACGTTATGTCAGACCTTCAGGGACGCCGTGCGCTCATCATGGGTATGGACTCTGAGAACGGCTATCAGAAGTTGCAGGCAAAGATTCCACAGAAGGAGCTTGCAAGCTACTCAATCGCTCTCAGCTCTCTCACTGGCGGTCGTGCTTCCTTCACAACAAAGTTCGCAAGCTACGAACTCGTACCTGCCGACCTCCAGCAGCAGCTCATCGCTGCCCATGCTGCAGAGTCTCAGGATGATTAATACATTTCCCTTCCCTTTTTAACAACACTTAGCCCCCGATAGCTTCTTTACACTATCGGGGGCTGTTTCTATTATATTTTCCTTTATTGCCCTGTCACTGCTTTGAAGCCTTCGAGGGTTCCCGTCTGTGAAGAGAAGTTGATACCGAGACAGATAACCGTGTGAGGGTCAGCGGCATACGGTTTTGTGTAGCCTTTCTCCTCTATCAGCTGGAGGGCTGCCTCTGCAGAGCCGTTCATTAATTTACGGCTAATTTGCGGCAATTATACGTTCTTTTTTAAACGCGAATTATCGCGAATTATCCGTGAATTTCCGAAAATTATTATTTCCTTTAA
>CALZTP010000140.1 GCA_945829115.1 uncultured bacterium
AAAATTCAAAAAAATTTTGAAAAACAAAAACATTTATGTACTTTTGCAGTGGGAAATACTATAAAAAAAAATTACGATTATGAAGAAAAAAATTCTACTCGGAATGCTTATGCTCCTTGCATGCATGGAGATAAGTGCGGTTCCTGCTTTTAACGTAAGAAAGCAAGTGACACTAGAAGACGGAAGCAAGGTAACTGCAACACTGTATGGCGATGAGTTCTATGCTTTCTATGCCACAGACGATGGCATGATACTCACAGAAACAGCATCAGGGAAATACCGCCTCGTTAGTAAGCAGGCACATGCCAAGGCAAAGCAAGCAGCAAAGACAAAGCGTACTGAGGCGAATAAGCTTTATGCTATGTCGCTGAGGAAGAACGCAGGTGCCATGACAGATAAGAAGCGCGGTCTCGTGATCCTTGCGCAATTCCAAGACGTGAAGTTCTCGGAAAAGGCTACGCAAGACTACTTTAACCGCATGTTCAACGAAACAGGATTCAACGAAAACGACAACACAGGCTCTGTGTCAGAGTATTTCCACGATCAGAGCTATGGGCAGCTGACCTTAGAGTTCGATGTTGTCGGACCAGTCACTGTTCCAAACGCTCTTGCCTATTATGGAGCAAACGATACAGAAACGGGGGCAAGTGACGCTCATGTCTTTGACTTTATTGCCGATGCCTGCAAGTGTGCAGAAAACCTAACCGACTTCACACAGTACGACTGGGACAACGATGGTCTTGTTGACAATGTGTTCGTTCTCTATGCTGGATATAGCGAGGCTATGGGAGCATCATCAGATTGCATATGGCCTCACAAATGGGCAGTCTATGACCGTGAGCTTATGATTGACGGCGTGAGGGTTTATAATTATGCTTGCTCAAACGAACTCATGGGAATAGAAGGAACTATATTGCAGGGAATTGGTACTGCATGCCACGAGTTCAGTCACACTATTGGACTTGCCGACACCTACGACACCGACTATTCCACTCCTGTAGAACCAACCGGATTATGGGATTTGATGGGCGAAGGAAGCTATCTTGGAGAAACCTATGGCACTGGAACTTGCCCAATCGCATATACCGCCTTTGAGCGCGGTATTCTTGGATGGCTTGAACCGAAAGAGATTGACGAGCAAACCGTTGTTACTGATATGAAGCCGTTGGAAGAGTCTCCAGAGGCTTACGTCCTTTACAACGAGGGGAAACGCAACGAGTTCTACATGCTGGAAAACCGCCAGTTGCCAAAATGGGGAAAAACGCTGGAGGCACATGGCTTAATGATTACTCATGTCGATTTCGACAATTTTGCTTGGACCAACAATGAATTCAATGATGACGACGACCATCAGCGTTATGTCGTTGTCTCTGCAAGCAATGCGTTGGCATACGGACAATCTGACTTGTTCCCTGGAACTTCAGGAAACACTTCGTTCACAGACACCACAACACCTGCTGCCACTCTCTACAACGCAAACGACGATGGCTCCTTCCTCCTCGGAAAGAGTGTGGAGAACATCTCGGAATCAGAAGATGGTTTAATCTCCTTCACTGCTTGTGCAGGGCTTCCAACACGACCTTATGGCTCAAAGGCTGTTCAGAACACCAATGGCACTGTCTCCTGCTCATGGAACGAAATGGAGGGAGTCGCCAGTTATGAAGTGGAACTTCAAGGAAAGCTTATAAATCCTTCTCCGCTTGAGAGCATCATACTCAAAGAGAGGTTCACAAGCGTTCCGAAGGAAGAGGGAACAGAAGACATTAGTAGTTCGTTTGACCTCTATTGCGACAATATTGGATGGCAAGGAATAGGGGTTTATTCCTCTCCTTACGGCTTGAAGATTGATAAAAACGGAGGTATCTTCTCACCATATAACATGGGCTCTACAAAGGAAAGTGCAACGCTTTCTGTTACCGTGAGACCAGCCGTTGAGGGACAGGAAACTGCTTTCTTCATCGTTGTTTCAGATGGTAAAGGAAATGTTACTCAGTATTGGGAGGAGACCATAACGAAAGAAACCACGTTCGTGGTAACTGCACATATTGCCGAGGGCAGTTATTATTCCTTCTCGCTTCAAGGAACAAAAGTTGGAGATAACGCAAAACCATTCTGTGTCTCTGCATTCGATATCTACAACGGTACATACACGGCAGAGGATTTAGCAAAGGACCCTTCAGAATACCCTCCAACAGTGATGACTCCTGTCTCTCTCTCCACAACAACAACGTCATGTCTCTTCACTAACGTCGAGAAGGGATATGATCTCACAATGCGTGTTCGCTCAGTGCTCGCAAACGGTAGAAAGTCGCTATGGAGTCTCCCTATCAATGTTACAGTGAGCACAGAGATCAACTCCGTAGATTCTGACAATATTCCTTCCGCAGATACTTCAAACACCATCTACGATCTCTCTGGTCGCCCTGTCTCTTCTCTCTCTCGTCCTGGCATTTATATCCGCAACGGAAAGAAGATTGTTGTTAGCAACGGAAAATAAGTAATACATACTGAATCATCTTTCTTGCCACACAACGGTTTATACCTTGTGGGCAAAAAAAAGATTAAGTAGGTGTGCAGAATTATTTTTATAATCGTTTTATATGCTGATAATTCACAGTAGGCAGTGAAAGGATTAGAAAATAGTTTTGCACACCTTTTTTCTTGGAAACGGCTATTGTTCCGTATAGCAAATAAGTAGGTGTGCAAAATTATTTTTATAATGATTGTATTGATTAGTGATGCATAACCAGTATGTGACATAAAGGAGTGTAGTGGCTCCTACTCGACTGTTGTCATTTGACTTCGTCTTCCTCCTTGCGCCTCGGCAATA
>CALZTP010000141.1 GCA_945829115.1 uncultured bacterium
AAGGGCCACAAGATGGCAACTCACAAGCGTAAGAAGAGACTCCGTAAGAACAGACATAAGAGCAAGTAAGCAATTCGCTCAGACAGTCTGATACGGCTGAAAGGGGTATGTCAACAAGCATTTTTTATTCATCTGAAAAAATAAGGAAGATGCTTGGCGACATACCCTTTATCATTATTTGGAAGTCAACGAAAAAAAGAAACAAGGTCATGACAAGCGAACTAATTATTGACGTAAAGGAGAAGGAAATATCCATCGCACTTTTAGAAGACAAGAACCTCGTGGAATACCAGACAGAGCCGCGTTCTGTCTCTTTCTCCGTGGGAAATGTCTATATTGCCAAGGTAAGAAAACTGATGCCTGGGCTGAATGCGTCGTTCGTAGACGTTGGATGCGAAAAAGATGCGTTCCTACACTATCTTGACCTCGGAGCACAAATAAACAGCTTCCAGAAATATCTTAAACAACTCCAGAGCGACAGAAAAAACCTCTACCCCTTCGAAAAGGCAAGTAGGCTCCCAGACTTGAAGAAAGACGGCTCGATTGCCAGCACGCTGAGCAAAGACGAAGAGATCCTCGTGCAGATCGTGAAAGAACCCATCTCCACAAAAGGTCCACGACTCACGGGAGAATTGTCGTTTGCCGGAAGATACCTCGTGCTCATGCCTTTCCACGACAAGGTGTCTGTTTCCTCAAAGATAAAAAGCAGCGAAGAGCGTGCTCGCCTGAAACAGATCATTCAGTCGGCACGTTCAAGGAACATCGGTGTCATCGTGAGAACGGTTGCTGAGGGCTGCGACGGTGAGGAGCTGAAACGTGAACTGAACATACTCACGAAGAAATGGGAGGAAGTGCTGAAAAAAGTTCAGCAGACACAAAAGCGCCCACAACTGGTCTACGAGGAAACAAGCAGGGCGGTGGCTCTCCTTCGCGACCTTTTCAATCCTACGTATTCTGCCATCTACGTAAACAACGAGTCTGTGTTTGCTGAGATAAAAGACTATATCACGCTAATAGCACCAGAAAAGTCAAACATTGTGAAGCTCTACGAAGGCAGACTACCTATCTTTGATAACTTCGGCATCACAAAGCAGCTGAAATCAGGCTTTGGAAAAACCGTGAACTACAAGCATGGGGCGTATCTCATCATCGAGCACACAGAGGCTATGCATGTCGTTGACGTAAACAGCGGAAACAGAACAAAGGCTGAGAACGACCAAGAGAAGAACGCCTTAGAGGTGAACCTCGGTGCTGCCGACGAGCTGGCACGCCAGTTGCGACTCCGTGATATGGGCGGAATAATCATCGTGGACTTCATAGACATGCACCTTGCCGAAGACCGCCAGCTCCTCTACGAGCGCATGTGCAAGAACATGCAGAACGACCGTGCAAGACACAACATCCTTCCGCTCTCGAAGTTCGGACTCATGCAGATCACTCGCCAGAGGGTTCGCCCGGCAATGAACATAAATGTCGAAGAGGTTTGCCCAACGTGCTTCGGAAAGGGAACCATAAAGTCCAGTCTGCTCTTCACCGACCAGTTAGAGCGCAAGATCAACTATCTGGTGAAGAAAATCGGTGAGAAGAAATTCACACTCCACGTGCATCCTTACGTAGCGGCATACATCAACAAAGGCTTCATCAGTCTGAAACGTCGCTGGCAGCTGAAATACGGCTTTGGCGTGAAGGTCATCGCATCTCAGAAGCTTGCCTTCCTGCAATACGAGTTCTACGACAGGAACAACCAGTTTGTAGATATGAAGGAAGAATGTGACGAGTAATCCAACCATTCTACTTGACCAAAGAGGTCAAACATTCCATTCTCCTTGACCAAAGAGGTCAAACATTCCATTCTCCTTGACCAAAGAGGTCAACAACAAGTAGACACACACCTACTTCATTCACACCCAAAGAAACTATAGGGACAGGTACATTGGCAGCAAGTGAAAAACCAATATACTTGTCCCAATTTGTTTTATCACTTCCTTGGCAAAGAGAGGTCTTGCAGGGAGAGGTCTTTTTACGCTTTCCTTGGCAGAGAGAGGTCTTTAATGCCGAGGAACGTGGCGCAGAGCACGAACAGTTGTGCTACAAGAATCAGCACCGAACCGTCGATAACCCCTTGTGGCGGTATCGCCATGCCAACAGCAGCGAAGAGAATTGCAGCCGAAAACGATGCTATAGACATATACTTTTTCATACGCAGAAAGTTTCTAAAGTTTGAGCTGTGAGCTAAAGTTCTGGCTGAAAGCCAGTACTATGAGTAATGCCGATGGAAGATGCGTCAGCAATTGCCAACAGATGGAAAATCAATGTGAGTTGCGGGTTGCGAGTTGCGCTTCTCCACAAAACATGATAACTGAAAATCAATGTGAGTTGCGGGTTGCGAGTTGCGCTTCTCCACAAAACGTGATAACTGAAAATCAATGTGAGTTGCGGGTTGCGAGTTGCGCTTAAACTGTCAGAAAGAGAGGGCCTGCCCCTTGTCATTTGCTTAGTTTGGTACTGGCTTCCAGCCAGTACCTTTATTCAGCTTTGAATCCATCGATGGTTCCTGTTTGCGAAGAGAAGTTTATGCCGAGGCAGATAACCGTGC
>CALZTP010000142.1 GCA_945829115.1 uncultured bacterium
AAACAGCCTAAAAAATCTGTCTCGTGTCAGATGCCGATTTTGAACACCCTACCTTGAGGGCTTGTTTTTTTTGATATCCTGAAAACAAGCAGTAGTATACGAGTCTTTATTTCATCCAATCTCTGATCCAGTTCATAGCTTCAAGGCAGTCTTCACGCTTGCCAAAAGCAGTGAGACGAACATAGCCTTCGCCACTCGGACCAAATCCGACTCCTGGTGTGCAGACAACATGTGCCTCGTAGAGCATCTGCTCAAAGAACTTCCATGATGACATGCCGTTTGGAGTCTTTAGCCAGAGGTAAGGGGCATTTTCTCCTCCAAATACTTCTATGCCCACTTCCTCAAAGCCTTTTTTCATAATCTTCGCATTCGTCATATAATAGTCGATGACTTCCTTTACCTGTGCTTTGCCTTCAGGACTGTAAGTAGCTTCTGCAGCTCGCTGGCTCACGTAGCTCGTGCCATTGAACTTCGTGCACTGTCTGCGATTCCAGAGGTTGTTGAGCGGTATGCGTTGACCGTCAAGGGTAGAGGCTGTAACCTCCTTCGGAACAACGGTATATCCGCATCGAATGCCGGTGAAGCCAGCTGTTTTTGAGTAACTCCTGAACTCAACAGCGCATTTCTTCGCACCCTTTATCTCATAGATGCTGTGCGGAATGTCTGGGTCTTGGATGTAAGCCTCGTAGGCACCATCGAAGAAGATAAGTGCATCGTTTTTCAGCGCATACTGCACCCATTTCTTTAACGTCTCTTTGGTGGCAACCGTACCAGTAGGGTTGTTCGGGTAGCAGAGGTAGATAACGTCTACTCTTGTCTCGGGGGGTAGGGGAGTGAAATTATTTTCTGCTGTTGAAGGCATGTAAATAACATTGCTCCATCTGCCATCTTCTATTACTCCCGCTCTTCCTATCATCACGTTTGAATCAATATACACAGGATAGATAGGGTCGGTGACACAAATGGAATTGTCCCATCTGACGAGCTCCTGAAAGTTTCCCGTGTCGCTCTTCGCTCCGTCGTTCACAAACACCTCTGAAGGGTCAATGTGTATTCCTCGAGAGAGGTAGTCGTTCTTTACTATGGCGTCACGGAGGAATTTATATCCCTGCTCCGGACCATAACCACGGAAGGTTTCGCTGCTTGCCATCTCATCCACCGCCTTGTGCATTGCTTCCACAACGGCTGGACAGAGAGGTTGAGTAACGTCTCCTATTCCGAGGCTTATCACTCTTGCGTTCGGTCTTGTTGTCTTGAACGCATTTACTTTCTTCGCAATATCTGCAAACAAGTAGTTGTTTGGCAGTTTGAGAAAATGTTCGTTTACTAATGTCATGTTGTGCTGCTTTTGTTTATTGGTAATACTTTCTGGTTTCTGATTTCTTCTTATATTGAATTGTAAGAAATTTTCTTTCTGTCATTACGTATATCGTTGCTTGATGCGTGTTTCTTCTGTGATCTATTTTTCAAATACATTTAATATACTGTTATTCTTCTATTATACCTTCGAAGGCGGTCGTCGCAGTGCCGGTCATGTAAACATGGTTGTCTGACTCACGCCATTCTATTTCTAATTCTCCTCCGTCCATTATTATGGTGGCATCTCTACCAGTAAGACCGTTAAGGATGCAAGCAACTGCTGTTGCGCAGGCTCCTGTTCCGCAGGCTTGTGTAATGCCGCTACCTCGCTCCCAAACTCTCATCCTGACCTTTCCTTCCTCTTTCACTGTGGCAAACTCTACGTTTACTCGCTCTGGGAATAGGGAATTGTATTCAATCTCACGTCCTATTCCAGCAACGTCTGTCTTCTCTGAGTCTTCGGTGAAAATCACGGCATGAGGGTTTCCCATGCTTACAAACGTTGCCTTGAAGTCGCCAAAAGAGGTCGTAATGGCTGTCGCGTTCAATGTGCCGTCTGTTGTTGCTACGAGAGTGGAGTCGGAGAGTGTTGGCTCTCCCATATCTACTGTAACTTTCTCAACCTTGTTCTCTTTGTTTATAATAAGGTGAAGCCCCACAACACCTGACTTCGTTTCAAGACTGAGGTCTTTCTTTGTGGTAAGTTGTTTGTCGTAAACGTATTTCCCAATGCAGCGAGAGGCGTTTCCGCACATTCGCGCTTCTGAGCCATCGGCATTGAAGATACGCATGGAGAAGTCTGCTACATCACTCTTTCCTATGAGCACCAGTCCGTCACTGCCAATGCCAGTGTGATATTTGCTCCATCTGATAGAAAAGTCAGAAGGATCTGCAATTTCATTACATTCTGTATAGACATATATGTAATCATTGCCTAAACCATGCATTTTTGTGAATCTTATCGGTGACATAATGTTGAATTATTCTTGGTATTTGTGACTTATTATTTTATTTCGAGTGCAAAGTTACTACATTTTGACATATAAATCCAAATAATTCTGACTTTATAAACCAAAAAAATTCACCAACTTTTAAATTGAAAGTATATATAGTGAAAAAATTTCAATTTGTAAGCAGTTTTTTGTGTTTTTCTGTATTTTGAGATTTTCTCTTCTTTAATTGTGGTGTAAGAAAGCAAAA